>JAOAHN010000010.1 GCA_026415215.1 Candidatus Hydrogenedentota bacterium | reverse complement strand
GGATTTGTCTTTTATAAATATTCCAACAGGCATTGAGTGAAGGATAGTTACCCATCTTATTTCTTCTTCAAGTTTTTGTTTAATTTTTTCTTCAAGTATATGCTTGGTCCTTATCAGCATTTGCTCTGTTTTGAGCTTTTCGTATAGGGTGAGCACATTCTCGATACTTACAGGTTTTGTTAAGATTCCTGATAAGCCTTGTTCTACCCAACTGAGAAAAGGTTGAGGAGATTGAGGGGGAACTATTAGTATTGTAAAGGTTTGTTTTTTGTAAGGGTGTTGATTCAATAGTAAGAATAGTTTATTGGTATCGCCTTCGGTTTGTGAGGATACAAGCACGATATGAAAATGCTCTTTTTCCAATAGAGGTATGGCTTGTTCTATAGAGGTTGTTACGAATGGAATGTATTTGGGGTCATCTGTGATTCTATACCATGGAGGTTCAGGGTGGTCTTTGGAGTGAATTATGAGTATTTTCAGTCTTTCTTCCTGTGTTTTGTCTCTTAATAGTGCTGAACTTATTTTTTCTAATAGAACATCTGGGGAAGTGGGAAGTTCTATAAAATCATACGCACCCGATTCCTTAGCAATCTTCTTTGTTACTTCCCCTATTATTTGGGAAGATATTATTAAAATGGGGGTTTCCTTTGTTTGGGGGAAAAGATCTGACTTGAGGATTCTACAGAGTTCTAAGCCGTTTATTCGGGGCATAAATATGTCGGTGAATATAATGTCAGGTATAGCACCTGTTGAGATTTTTTTGAGAGCGTCTGCAGGATTTTGAAATGAAGTGACTTCTAACCCAAACTTTTTTAGAATGCTTGAGATAAGAGTGAGTTGTGTTAAATCGTCATCTATAACAAATATTTTTTTAGTTTTTAGTTCGGAAAGTGGTATAGAGTGAGAACTTTCAGTCATTTTCTATCGCTCCGTGGAAAATTAATTGATTCCTTCCCCGCTCTTTTGCTTGGTATAAAGACTCATCGACTAATTTGATAACTTTATCTACATTAAGTTTTCCATTAATTATTATACCACCTATACTTGTAGTTATTTTAAGTTCATTATTGTGTGTGTATATTGGTGATTTTCTAATTTCATTTAGTAATTTCTCAAGTATCAGGATAGCCTCACTTTCAGAGATCTCTGGAACAATCAATAAAAATTCTTCTCCTCCGAGTCTTCCTATAGAGTCATAAGGCCTGGTATGGTTTTGTAGTATTTTTACAAAGCCTTTTAAGACCTCATCACCTGTTTGGTGTCCATAAGTATCGTTTATCTTTTTGAAGTGGTCGAGATCGAACATGGCCACGCAGATTTGATATCCTTTTCTATAGCCTCTTTCTATTTCCTCTTCGAGCCTTTCGAGTATACCCCGTCTATTTAGAACTCCAGTTAGAGGGTCGTGAAGAGCTTCATATTCAAGGGCTTTTTGTGCCTTTACAAGGGTTCTATGGAGGTTTATTGTTCGAATACCAACCTTTATTCTTGCCCATAGTTCTTTATTGTCAAAGGGTTTACAAATATAGTCATCTGCACCAGCTTCAAGCCCCGCCATGAGATCTTCCTTCTCGGTCTTAGTGGTGAGCATAATTATATAAGGGGGTACTTCTTTTTTCATACTTCTAACTTCCTTCACTACCTCAATTCCGTCTATTTCTGGCATTACCCAATCGAGTATTGCAATTTGGGGGGAGTCAGGTTGTGATAAGATTTCAAGAGCTTCTTTGCCATTTGTTACGGATATAGGCTCATAATTCCATTTCTTTAGGGCAGATGTAAGGATTAGTCTTGAAGTTAGGTCATCATCTGCTACAAGAATTTTTTCTTTTTCATCGTTACTCATAAAACATTTCCTGAATTTTTGTTTTTAGCTCTATAAACTTCAATTCGAGAGTAGATATATGTTTTTTTGCCTCTTGGATATTTCCGACTTTGCATAGTTTTTCTATTTGAAAGGCTACTTCTCTTAATGCTTCTCCGCCAATATTTGCTGAGGCACCCTTGATCGAATGAGCTTGCCTTTCTGAATCTTTCTCTCTATTTTCATCTAAGTATTTTTTTAATATTTCGATTTGTTTGGGAATATCTTCGAGGAAACTGTCAAGCACTGTTTTGGCTAATTCTCTATCATCCATAACTCGTTTCATTAGCTCATTGTAATTGAATATAGTGTTAGAGAAATTCGGTTCTACAGTAGAGGTTTGAGGTGAAGACGGGGTACTTTGTATTTCTGGAGTAGTAGGTATTTTCCCTTCCAATACTTTCAGGGTCCATTTTTGAAGCAGTGTATTAAGAGCTTCGGGTGTTATTGGTTTTGAAATGTAGTCGTTCATCCCTGCCTCTAAACATTTTTCTTTATCTCCTTCGAGGGCGTGGGCAGTCATAGCAATTATAGGTATATTATGGTTGCGCACAGTGGAAGAGGGATTTCTTATAACTTGAGTAGTTTCATATCCATCCATCTCAGGCATCTGGACATCCATAAACACTAAGTCATAATCATTTTTACTTAGTAGCTCAATCGCTTCTTTCCCGTTGTTTGCCACATCTGGTGTTATGCCGAATTTTTTCAGCATACCAAGTGCAACTTGTTGATTGGTTATATTATCCTCTACTAATAGGACTTTTGCTGAATACCTTTCTCTAATTTTTTTAATGTCTCTTGCTGTGTGGCGGGTAATTATGGATGGAGCATAGAGTGTTCGCTTTTCACATTTTTTCTTTTCTTTTTCAATGCTTAATAGGGTGGTAAGCACATCATAAAGTTCAGTATGCCTAATTGGTTTTGTAAGGTATGCTGAAAATCCGACTTCCTCAAGCCTTTTAACATCTCCTCTAATTCCGACAGAGGTTAACATTACGAGTATAGTATTGGATAGATTTTCGTCTGAAGATATAATTCTTCCGAGAGTTTCTCCATCAACTTCAGGCATTTGCATGTCTATTATAGCTAACACATAAGGATCCCCTATTTCTTTAGCTTCCCTGAGCTTTTTAAGGGCTATTAGTGCGTTTTTAGCTTCGTCAGGGCGTGCTCCCCAAGATTTTAGCCTTGTTCTTAGGATTTCTCTACTGCTTTCATTGTCGTCAACTATAAGAATTCGAATATTCTGTAAGGTTTCAGAAAGAAACAATTTTTGTGGAGTAACTTCTTTCTGTTTTTTTAGTTTTACTGTGAACCAGAATACGGAGCCTTTTCCGTATTCGCTTTCTACACCTATGCTACCTCCCATTAATTCAGTGAGTTCCTTAGATATAGCTAATCCTAAGCCTGTGCCCCCATATTTCCGTGTTGTGGAGGCATCTACCTGTGAGAATTTTTGGAATAATTTATCTAATTTATCGTTGGGTATGCCTATTCCTGTATCTTTTACTGTGAATTTAAGTATAGCCTCATCTTCAGTTTCATTTAAACATTCAACGGTAACCTTCACCTCGCCCTCATTTGTGAACTTAATTGCATTACCTACAAGGTTTGTCAGAATTTGTCTTAGTCGTCCTGGGTCACCTTTTAATAGTGTGGGTATATTGTCTTTAGGTATAATAGTGAATTCGAGGTGTTTTTCAGATGCTTTTACAGCCATTGTTTGAGAGAAGTCTTCAAGGAGGCTTATCAAGTCGAAATCTATTTCCTCCAAGTCGAGTTTTCTTGCTTCTATTTTTGAAAAGTCTAAGATGTCGTTTATCAGAGATAGTAAAGAATCTCCGCTTGAACGAATTACTTCTACATAATGTCTTTGTTCAGGGTTTAACTCTGTATCTAAGAGGAGGCTGGTCATCCCAATTATAGCATTCATTGGTGTCCTTATTTCATGGCTCATATTTGCAAGGAATTCACTCTTTGCCACATTAGCCATAGCAGCTTGAATGGCAAGTTCCTGAGCTTTCGCAATAGCGATTTCTAATTGTTGATTTTTGATGCGGAGTTCTTCTTCAATTGCTTTTTCTTTCGAGATATCTACAAATGTTTCTAAAATTTTCTCTTCCTCTCCTATTTTAACTTTCTTAGCAGATTTAAGGATTGAGAACTGAGTAAAATCTTGGCGAGTCATTAATGTTTCTTGATTGATGACTTCTTCGCAGTGTCCTGAAACTGGGCAATCTTTCGTATCTATTGAACATAGATATCTATTACAGACTTTTCCTACAATTTCCGTCTTAGAAGTGCCTATCATTCTTGCACCGGATGAGTTAATAAACTCTATTTTGTGAGATAGTGGGTCTACTAAAGCTATTCCAGCATTGATGCTTTCCATTAAGGTTCGTTGAAAAAGTTCATTTTCTATAAGTTTTTGCTTTTGTTGGTATTCAGTGGTTACATCCCGAAAGATTAAAACCGCACCTACTAACTCTCCTTTCTCGTCCAAGATAGGTGTGCAAGAGTCTGCAATATGAATTTTTGAGTTATCGCGAGCAATCAATATCGTATTGTTTGAGATGTCAACTTGAGCCCTTGTAGAGATGGTTTGAAAAACAGGGTTGGGAATCTCATCATTGGTAATTGCATTTTTGAGAGTTAATATTTCTTTGATGCTCTTGTTAGTAGCTTCTTCTTTTTTCCAGCCTGTTATCTTTTCGGCAGAGGGATTCATATCCATAATATTTCCATTAGTATCTACACTTATTACAGCGTCGCCTATTGAGTAGAGTGTGGCTTTCATAAGTTCTCTGCTTTTTTGGAGTTCGGTTGTTCTTTGTAAAACGAGATGTTGTAATGTTTGTGTGTAGTTGGAGATAACAGCGGCTAAGATAGTCAAAACGATTGTTAATATTATTCCGCTAACGAAAACTGCTCTGACATTTTGCACAGATAGTATAGGAATATAAATAGATTGTTCAGTGAGTATTCCATAAAGTTGTTGTAGTGCCATTAGAGGAAAGAATGTCGTTGTACTATTGTATATATTGGTAAGTTTATGTAATATGTTTTGTTTTGATGTTGATGTGTATAGAGTTACGAAGGTGTGGTTATCAATGTAGTGTACTACTGATAAGTTCATTGGCTCCTTAAAATAATCAATCTTTTCTTCATAGATTGATTCTCTGATAAACAAGTTCATGTCGAGAAACATAGAAACTATGCCTATTAATGAGCCTTTTTTGTAAGCGGGATAGACTATTAAAACAATGGGGTTCTCATAGTTTATTTTTGAGATTTTTAACTGAGGTGTTGCAGTAGGAAAGTTGGTGAGAATAGATTTTTCAATAGCCTTTTCCGCGTATGGGATATTAAATATATCCAAACCTTTTAGTGAGGGAATGATACTCTTTGCGTTGGAAAAGAGTATGGGGTACTTGGCATTTGTGAGGGGTATGGGGACCCTTTCCCCTTCCTCACCAAACTGCCATGGTTGAAAGTCGGTTGGAAAATTCGAATTTGTTGGTGTTGGCTGGTGTGAAGGAACTTTATCCTCATTGTTTTCGGAAATTTTTGGTGACCAATTTATGCAAAGAAATGGAGGTTTTGTAACGAGGTGATTTGTAAATTGTAAAAATTCCTGTTCCGTTAGATACTCCGAATTTTCTATGAAAGAGGTAATTAGAGGGAAAATATAATCTCTTAGATCTGATAAATTTTTAGATAACTTTTCTGCATAATTGCGAGAAAAATTATAGTAACTATCATATTGATTTCTTTTCCATCTTTCACTCACCATCCATGTTATAGATAGGGTTATGAAAAGAGTAACAAAGAATGTTAAAAAGGATTCTGTATGTCTTAATTGAGATTGTTTTACCCCGTTATAGGTTCTTTTAGTAAAGCCTATACCACTTATTAGGATGAATAGTAAAATAAGTGTAGTGAAAATAATCGTAGGATATGTGTTTTCCCATATTAGGATATTCCAATTACTCGCATCTATGTCTACTCCAAGTACAGCTACGACTTTGTTTGTGCTTTTGCTTCTTATTGGCACAATCCCGCTGACCCAAATTCCCCATTCGTCTGGTAAAGGTCCTTCAACGAATGGTTTCCCAGAGTCGAAGCTATTTATGAGTTCATCTGAAGCATCTTCGTAGATTTCTCCAGGTTGTGCTGGCGGTGATTCTTCCGAATCTTCTTGAGTATCAAGGTAGAAAAAAATTTTTTTGTCAGGAGTTCTTCCCATTAAATATAGATATTTGCACTTAGGTATTAAGCCTCTTAATATGCGAAGTCTGTATAAATATGATTGATATACAGGATTTTCAAGGTCCTTTTCCGTGGCGGTGAAACTTTCTATAACATTTGGGTTTAGTGTTAGAGCTATGTTGACTGTTTGTGATAAGAGAAGTTTGCGTAACCAGTTATCATTGATTTTGTACACTATATATGTCCAAGTTATGCCTCCTATGATTACTATGAGTATTGAAAATATTACATAAGGTTTGAAGAGCCACTGAAAATATCTTTTCATGTATTTTTAACCTCCGTGAGTGTTCTTGATTTCATTCCAAACAAGTATCTAAATATTCGAAATTCTCTTATAAATTTGTGATATATAAAAAGAGTTATCAGAATAGATGCTATTAGGCAGATGAAGAAGAAAGTTATAGAAGGTAGTGCGGTATACTTGTACAGAGTGTATCCAACTGCGATAATTACGGTTTGGTGTAATATGTAAATGGGATAGGAAGCTTCTGATAGATAGATTAGAATTGAGTTTATAAATTTTTCCAAGTATTGGCTGGTAGAAAAAACTATTAGTAACCAGACCCATCCGTTGTAGCGTCGGAGTATATAAAAAAGAATATCTTCAAAAGAGTATTTTTGGAAAGTGTGGTTTATTAATCGTAAGTATAGAGTAGCAGTTAGCAATCCTACACAGAGAAGAATAGTAAGGTTTTTTCTGACTATAGACTCGAATTTGGGAATTGACGGGATTATGAAACCTATAAGAAAATAGGCGTAGTAGTAAAAAGGATTCTTCGTACTGATTGTGGGGAGTTGGTCTAAAATACATATTAATATTGGGTAGAGAAAAATTATGATGTATGGAGTTATAGTAGGTAAAGTGGGTGAAGGAGATATTTTTTGTTCAGCTTTGGCTATGTAACTGAATATCTTTGCTGAGAAGATAGAGTAAACATAGAGATATAATACGAACCAAAGATGGGCGGGAGTAAAAGTGCCATTGTATCCAGTAAGGTCAGAAAAAAGATTTGTCCAATAGTAGTGAAAGAACTCAGAAAAATTTTTATCTTCGTTTCTAAACATATAGGCGAGATATGACTGAGGGGGTACTATTATGACTATTCCGAATAGGAACGGGACAAGTAATCTTTGAGTTCTTTCAATTATGTATTCTGGAATAGACCTCTTTATTAGAGAATAGTGAGTTGATATACCAGCAAGGAAGAATAGAAATGGCATGTGCCATGGTGAAAGAAATAACACAAAATAATCAAATGCAGAATGAGATGGAGCTAATTTTATGTAGAAGTCTTCTTTCGAGAAGAATAACATAGCGGTATGAAAAGGGAACAGTAAAAAAACTGCAATTATTCTCAGCCAATCGATATCTGCTCTTCGGGTTTGAGGCGTTTCCATTATCTCATGGAAATGAATATGTTATTTTTGCTTTTTCCTATCAAAAACTTTCCTAATTTCTTTTAGAATCTCAGTTCTCCCATAAGGTTTCTGAATAATTTGATACCCTTCGTGGAGAATGAAATTAGTGTGAATTGAGTTTTCAGAATAACCTGAAGTAAATAGCACGGGTATTTCTGGATTAATTGCTTTTATTTTTTCGTAGACTTCTTTGCCACTTAACAACGGCATTACTATGTCTAATATTACGAGTTGTATTTTGTCTTCATTTTCAATGAAGAGTTTAAAAGCTTCTTCACCGTTCTCTGCAGATATAACATTGTAGCCAGCCTGCTCAAGTATGCGAGTAGTAACTGCTCTCACTGCTGGTTCGTCTTCTGCCAAAAGTATTGTTTCAGAGCCAGTGAGAATTTCGGTTTGAGTATTTTCTACTTTTTCCTCTGATTTAGGAAGGTCAGTGATAGGTATATATATCTTGAATGTAGTTCCTCTACCAGGTTCTGAATAAACATGTATCATTCCTTCGTGTTGTTGAATCAATCCATATACGGTGGATAATCCTAAGCCTGTTCCTTTACTTGATTCTTTAGTAGTAAAAAAAGGCTCGAAGCAGTGTTCTAAAGTATTTTTATCCATCCCCACACCATTATCAGTAATGGTCAAAGTGACGAATTCTCCTTCTTTTACCCATGGAATACCCTCGACCACTTCTTTAGAGAGATATGCTCTGTTGGTTTCTATAATTATTTTTCCACCATTTGGCATAGCATCGTTTGCATTTGTGCATAAGTTGATAATGATAATTTCGATGGCGTTCCGGTCTGCATAAACATTGGGAAGGTTAGGTTTTAGTATGGTTTCTATTTCTATGTTTTCTTTAATGACCCTTCTTATAAGATTTTTTGTATTTTCAATGATGTTATTTAAAGAGATAACTTCTTTTTTCAGTAGTTGTTTTCTTGCAAAAGCAAGTAGTTGCTTTACAAGTGAAGAAGCTTTTAGGTTTGCATTTTTCATCTCTCGTAGATAAGGCAGTATCGGAGAATTGTCAGGAATTTCGGATTCTATTAGTTCACTGTATCCCTGAATCACTAATAAGTGATTATTAATGTCGTGTGCAAGTCCCCCTGCTAACTGACCTATACTTTCCATTTTTTGTGCTTGTCTTAGATCATTTTCGAGTTTAACTTCTTTTGTTATATTGGTTATGTGCAATACGAAGTGAGAAGTGGCACCATAGACATTAAGTATAGATGATATTGAACATTCTAATATCAAAGTAAGAGTATTGTCTTTTTTAATTTCTAACCTCTCTTTATGGATTTTTCCTTTTTCAACTTCTTTTAGTTTTTCCCTGAGATTATCTATTGGTAAACCATCTTCTATTAGGTTCTCAATAGA
Organism: Candidatus Hydrogenedentota bacterium; assembly: GCA_026415215.1. Taxonomy (GTDB): domain Bacteria; phylum Hydrogenedentota; class Hydrogenedentia; order Hydrogenedentales; family Hydrogenedentaceae; genus Hydrogenedens. The sequence goes on along the minus strand of JAOAHN010000010.1, from coordinate 1,268 downwards.
CTTATTTATGTAGTTTTCGGGTAAGATGTTTAGCAAAGAATATATAACTGGATTGATGTAGGTAATAATCCCTTTTGAATCAAATATTATCATTCCGTGTTCTGATGTTTCTATAGTTCTTATAAGTAGGTCTCTTTGAATTTCGTAGTTTTTCTTTTCTTTGTTTATGAGAGTAAGGGCTAATTGGTCTGCAACCTGAGATGTGAAAGTTATCTCGTCTTCTTCCCATTTATGTGGGGATTGCGTATACTCTAAACAGATAACGCCTCTATTTTTCTCGCCAATCCTTATTGAAACATCAAGCATAGAGGTAATATTAAGTGGAATAAGGTAGCTTTTTGAGTAACCCTTTGTTCTTGGGTCATTAAGGGCATCCTCTGCGTCTACATATTTTGATACTTTTAACGCTGAGAACTCCGCTGAAAATTCTTCCTCTTTCAATATCATTCCTCTGGAATGTATTCCGGTTGATAGGTCATAGTGGTCGACACAAATTAGTTGAGTTTGGTCATCATTGAAAAGCCATACATTAACACGAGGAATCTTTAATCTTATCCCTATGCTTTCGGTGATAAACCGAGAGAGGCTATCGAAATCACCCTCTTCTACTTCAGGTCTTGCCATTACTTCAATGAGTATCTCTCTCTCTATATTTGTTCTTTCAAGTTTTCGTTTTTTTATTTCTTCCTCTACTTTTGCTTGAGTTACATCCCAAATGTAGCCTTGAATATATAGCAATTTCGAATCATCCCATATTCCTGTTCCCATTTCACAAACCCAAATCCATTTTTCATCTTTTGTGAGTAGTCTATAAGTGAGTTGATAAGGTTTTTTCTCTTTCAGTTTTTCTTCTCGTTCACTCAGAACATAATCACGGTCTTCATTATGTGTAAGTTCTAAGATACTCAATTCCCCTGATAAGAATATTTCCTTTTTATATCCGGTCAGGTCTTCTATCTGTTGAGTTATATAGATAATAGAAAGTTTGGGGTCATCTTTTGCTATGAACACGGCTCCCGGAAATTGTTCTGCAAGTGCCTTAAATCGTCTTTCGCTTTCTTCAAGTTTTTTTTGGGTTTCAAGAGAGGATTTTAGTAGGAGAAGAGTTTCTTTATGAGTTTTCGCTTTATGTAGAGCATACATAAGTGTAATTACGAAAACGGTAAGTAAAATCCATATCAGCAAAATGGCTATTATTGATTGCCAATTGCTAATTACGAAGTCCTTAAATCCTATTCTTATTGGTTTCTCGAAAGGATGGTGTCTGA
>JAOAHN010000011.1 GCA_026415215.1 Candidatus Hydrogenedentota bacterium | reverse complement strand
AGGACTTAGTAATATAGCACCTAAAACCGCCCGTTCCGCTTCTATGGATTTTGGCGGTTCCCTATCAAATGTAGGCAACTTAGAATAATCTTCTCTTATTCTCTTCTTTGCGGGTCTCATTATTTTTCAGTTTCTGCGGAGATAGGTACCCCTTCCGAATCTGATGCGTCATCTGTCAATTGATTCACCCAAACTTTTACTTCTGTGGTAACTCCACTACCTAATTTAATAGGCACACAGAAAATTCCTAAAGTCTTTATAGGTTCTTCAAGAACAATCTGTTTCTTGTCGATGTCGAAATTCATCCTCCTCAATTCCTCCGCAATCATAGCAGAGGTTACCGAACCAAATAGCTTATCTTCAGCACCTGCCCGCATTTTAAACTCAATCGTAATTGCGCTTAATTGCTTAGCCATAGACTCGTATTCAGCCCGTCTTTTAGCCTCCTTCTTACGAATTATTTCTAAATGATGCTTAATCTCAGCTGCGGTTGCAGACTGCACTGAAACAGCAAGCTTCCGTGGGATTAAATAATTTCTTGCGTAACCATCACTTACTTCCACAGTATCTCCAACCTTTCCCAATTTCTCAATATCTTGGCATAGTATAACCTTCATTGCTCTCACTCCTATCTCCAAATGTTTTCAAGCTATTAGATTATTTGAAGTTTTTATCTTGTTATATACACTCTCTATTTTTTTTCTAAATTCCCACCAAGTATCAAAAAAACCAAAAATCGCCAGAACAGGAAAACTCCAAACTCCAAATACAAACGACACCACTACTAATACTATCATGGCATTCCAGTTCAACAGTTCAGTAAGCAAGAACAATATACTTAAACCGTTTGCCCAGTAAATAAAACTTAAGCCTACCGCACAGTTCCTCGCTAATAATCGAAGCAGTTCACTTACCCCATAATGACTCTCGTAAATAAGAATCAAAGCAGAAGCAATTGCTAACCATACAAGATATTCTGGAGGTCTCACACAGGAAAAGGAACCTATATTAGGATTGTGCCAAAAATTCTTCCCATCCTCGGTAGGAATGAGCCTTAATCTTGTTATCAACAATCCCAACATTACAAGGCTTACTACTAAACTCTGAGCAAAAAGCAACCCAAGGTGAAAATCTTCCCAGTAGTAATCAAGGTATCTAAGCAAATGTACCATTGATGATGTTTCTATCGTATCTTTACTCCCTGAAGAATTAGCAAACTCTAATATCTCAGCTATGCGAGCATTTATAGATATAGTTATATCCTTCCTTAACTCATCCCAATAGAGAGATGTAAGCATAACCGATGCAATAAATATTATACTTGTAGCAGTAAATAAACATTTTCCCCAAGAATAATGCCTCAACATTAAACCCAATGTAATCCCAGACATTACACTCGCTAACAAAGTAAGTCCAAGCAAT
>JAOAHN010000101.1 GCA_026415215.1 Candidatus Hydrogenedentota bacterium | reverse complement strand
AGTGTGGGTTCTATTTCCTCAGCCATTGGTTTAGCCATTCTAACTTTGATATTCTATCCACGGGATTATATTTTTGTAGGGTGCACTTTTTTAGTTGCACTAACAGTCGTATACAAACACCGCTCTAACATTAAAAGAATTCTCAAAGGTGAGGAAAATAAAATTTAATTTAACTAAAAAATCGCTTACCATATTAAATGCCTTATCAATTCTTGTACTCACGCTAAGTATCTACACAGCAACACTAGCCCCGACAGTAACCTGTGAAGATAGTGGGGAACTCATAACTGCTGGCTATCACTTGGGTGTTCCTCACCCACCTGGGTATCCAACTTGGTGTTTACTATCTCATCCTTTTTCATACATACCATTTGGAAGTATTGCATGGAGATTTAATTTGTCATCTGCTTTTTTTGCATGCTTAACTAATTTAGTCGTATATCTTATCATTCTCGAGCTTTCAGGAGGTATACACTCAGTAGCCATAGCCAGCTCCCTAATTTTTGCTTTCTCTGCGGAATTCTGGGAACAGTCTGTAATAGCTGAGGTTTACACACTTAATGCACTCTTATTTGCATTATGCGTTTTAGTGCTACTCAAATGGGAACGATCAAGAAAAATAAGATGGCTATATCTTATGGGAATCATAATTGGCTTAGGATTAGGAAACCATCCCACTATGTTTGTATTGTGTCCTATCTTTGTGGGATATGTAAATTGGGTATCTCTCAGAAACAAGGAGAATACCATATCTATAATCATAATCATTACATCGTCCATATTAACATGGCTACTTACATGCACCTATCTATACATAGCTTCCAAGAGTAACCCTCCTTGTGACTGGGGTAATCCTGAAACTATTCCTAACTTGATAAGACACATATTAAGAAAACAATACCAATTCATGATCTTCCAATACCCCAGGAGTTTATTAAGGACTATTAAACAAATCTATGTTTTCTATACGATGGCTTACGAGCAATTTGGGTCACCATTGACAATCATATTAGTAATATTAGGGTTCCTTACGCTATTTTTGAAGAACATACGATGGGGTATCCTTTTCATATCAATATGCTTAACAGTAGGAATAAGCGCTACATTAGTTCAAAACTTCAATTTTGACCGAGAATGGTTATCCGTAATGTCCGTTTTTGGTATTCCTATTTACCTGTGTTATTCAATTGTGATAGGTATATTTTTATCATTTATTTACAGCAAAACTTCAAAAAATGTAATCAAGATATTGTTCCTAATATGTATTTTCGGACTACCACTAATAGCTTTTATCAGAAACTACAACCGCAATGACCTTTCTAACTATTGGTGGGGATATGAATTTGGTGCTAATATCCTAAATTCATTAGAGGAAAACTCGATAGTTATCCCTTACACAGATCATGCTACCTTTACAATGTTATATCTTCAAGAAGTTGAGGGGATAAGAAAAGATGTAAAGTTGGGAATAAAATACGGATACTTTAATCTTGATATTTTCGGAGATGCAAAAGGTGATATGAAAAAAAAGTATGGGGAATTTCCGCAAAGTAAGGACGAACCTGAACTTATAGGATGGCTGATAGATAACACCGATTTTCCCATATACTCTGAAAAAGAAATAAAAGTAAAAAGCAAAAACAAAGGGAAGTGGGTCCCTGCAGGAATATTCTATAGATTCCAGAGAGACAAAGAAGAGGTTATTCCTTCTAACACTTTTTGGAATAGATATAAGTGGAGTATGAATGAATCAAATATAAAAGATGTATCCTCAGCACTTATATGGTTACAAATTCAATGGGCTAAAGCAAGAGACGCGTATATGATAAAGAATACAAAAGAAGCTAGGGGGCTTATCGAAAAAAGTATTGAAGTTTATGGTGAAGATGATGTAATACTAAACAATGCGGGTGTTCTATGTGCGAGATATGGGGACTACGCTACTGCGAAAATCTTTTTTGAAAAGGGCTTAAAAATAAATCCCCAGAATCGAGCCCTCATAAATAACCTAAAAAGGATAAAAAAATACTTATAAATCGGAAAATAACTAAAATCTTGGTTCCCTTCTGTGGTTAATTAGGGCATTATACCTAAACTATAAATTAGACCCTCCTAATCTTTGAGAAAGATCAGGAGGGTCTAAACTAATCAATAAAAAACGAATCTATGATTCTAACTCCTTTATAGCTCCTGAATTTGGCTCTTCTTACCCGTTGGAAGAACATCCCACATGTCTTCCTCAGCACCACCATCGTGACCTTGAACTTCCTCCACTAATATAGCATTTGCCGATTTGTAGAGCTTACCAATAATAGTAATTTCCTTCCCTCTCGTTTTATCTCCAGATATAAGATTGTCGGCTGACTTAGTCGGGAGGTAGTATATAATCTTATCTTTGAGGTCTTCTAATACCTTGCCGTCTACATCTTTAGCCTCTTTAACTTTGAGTCCGTTTAGTTGAGCTATAGCAGTATTGGTCGAAACATTTTCTCCCTTTGCAAGTGTCTCAATCAAACCCACATTTGTTCCCGTAATAGTTACTCCGATAGGTTGTCCTACATCTTCGGCTAATGCAGGAATAAAAACTAAAAAAGCTACGCATAATACTAATAATTTTTCCATTGACTGCCTCCTTCCGTTTTTTCAGGTTAATAATTCTTTTTCGGAGATATTATACTAACCCAATTTAATTTATTTCAAGGACATATATTTTATATCTTTTTTTCTCCATTCTCGGTATTTAAAACGATAGAAAGAGCTTTTTTCTTGACAGCTCTAATATCTAACTTTCCTGTTCCGAGGACAGGAATTGAGTCAACGCGATAGAAGGCATTAGGCTTAGGTCTCCATAAATTGGGAAGTTCACATTCATTTAGCAAGGAAAGTAATTTATTTACTTGACCGTCTTCAAGGGTATGTAGTACTACCAATCTTTCTCCCTTTTGCTCATCTGGGATCCCAGTAACAGCCATATTTAACTCCGTCAATCCTAAGAGGTCGTGGAGAATTTCTTCTACTCTTGTATGGGAAACCATTTCACCACCAATCTTGCTGAATCGAGCCAATCTATCAGTTATTGTTATGAACCCATCCTCATCTATCTTTGCTATATCACCAGTTCTATACCATTCACCCCTAAGAGCCTGGGCAGTTTTCTCTGGTAAATTAAGATAACCGAGCATGACATTAGGTCCTGTAACTTCCAACATACCCTCCTCACCGACAGGTAGAATTTCTCCTGTTTCAGGGTCTGTGATCCTCACAGCTACCCCTGGTAAAGGTCTTCCAATAGTGCCTATTTTGTTAAAATTATTAAAAAAGCCGGGGGTTGAGAAATCTGGAAGGTTAGAAGAAACAAGAGGAGAACACTCCGTTGCTCCATAACCTTCCAAGGGTTCTACACCAAATTTTTCTTTGAAGCTTCTTCTAATTCTATCTGGTAGTTTTTCTGCACCGGCAATAACATATTCAAGAGATGCTAACTCTTCAGGTTCACATCTCCTAATAAAACCTTGGAGAAATGTACTTGTCCCAAGAAGAAGGTTGCACTTATACTTCTTTACCAATTCACCTATTATTTTAGGTTCAAGTGGATTTGGGTGATATACCGCCCTGGCTGAATTCATAATTGGAAGCCAAAGAGTCACTGTATATCCAAAAGAATGAAAGAAAGGAAGAAACCCCATAACACAAGTATTTAAGTCATGCCAAATCACCCTTCTCACAACTTCGGATTGACTCATAATGTTTCTCTGAGAAAGCATCACCCCTTTGGGGGTTCCTTCGCTCCCACTGGAGAAAATAATTGTTACTAAATCTTCTTCTTTTGAAGTTGATGCTCCGAGAAGTTTTTCTATTACTGAAACAGGAAGGAATAACGCCCACAAAATTCCGATTAACTTATCATAGCTGGTTACAGTCTCTCTCACATCTTCTAAATAAACAGCCTTCTGAGGAACAGTAATGTTAACCCTCTCTAAGAACCTTCTCGAAGTCAACACATGCTTTATTTCACACTGCTCCACGCAATTAGCAATTAAATCAGAACTTTGGGTGTAATTTAGATTTACAGGGATCTTCCCCATAAATCTTAAGGCAATATTAACCAAAGCGGAACCTACCAAAGGGGGAAGCAAAATCCCTACCATTTTTTCATCGCCAAGAATCTTTTTTAGTTTCCGAGCTAAAATTATAGAGCCCATATAAGCCTTAAAGTAGCTAACAACGCCGGTTATACTATCCGCCATGCAAAAGTGAAAAGGATGTTTCTTAGCTTGGGAGACAAAAACTCTATGAAGGCGAGATCTATAAGGATATGGTCTCTGCTTGAATGAAACTGCACTTAAATACTGAATCACTTCTCTGACTGAATATCCATCAGGTGGATCTATCATGGGCTCTCCTACTCTTACATAAATGGGGAACCTTAATTTCTCAGGGATAATCCACCTGATTTTGCCATTTCTGATTCTATAAACCGTTTCGGTGATTCTATCCATGTAAACTGGTATGATAGGGACATCAAGGCTACGAGTCAGGATTTTATAATCTTTATGCCATGGCATTTCGGGTCCATCTTTGTGGAATTTTTTCTCCCAAGGAATACAAACACACATCCCCATAGTAAGTTTCTCTCTAATCTTTACTATTAGATTTTCTATGTCTTTAGAAGAAGCGCTTACAGGAACGGTGATGAGTTCTAAAAATCTACTCAAAAATCTAATCCATCCTTCCTTCAGAGCATCTTCACCTAAAACAAATATTATCTTTCTATCAATGGCATATAGAAGTACCAATAGGTCGACAAAAGAGACATGGTTTGAAACGATCAAAGCACCTTTCTGGTCTGGGATGTTACTCCTATTTGTTACATTCACCCTGTAAAGAGTACTGTCAAGTAACCATAATAAAGATCTTAGAATCATAGTTCTCTCCATCCTTATCATTAAAATCAACACTAATATCGATAAAATTCCTGTAGTGAGAAATATATATCTTGGAGGACAATGTAAAATGCTAAACAAAACCATAAAAATACCTGAAGAAACTGTCATACCACCAAAGGTTATTAAGTTATTTGTAGCTATTAACCCTCCTCTCATAGATTTTGGACTCTGTCTTTGAAGCATACTCATAAGTGGAACATCAAATAACCCTGCTCCGAAACCAATTAGGAACATTAAAGAAACAACACTTACAACCTTCAGATTGGGCAACGAAAGGAGAAAGGAAATTATTATCATCAACACTCCGCCTATTACAACAAGTCCAAGTTCCACTTTCCCCCGAGATAAGTAACCAGCCGATGAACTGCCAATCCCAATGCCTATAGCAATTATTGCAAGCAACATTCCTATTGCACTTGCATTTTGTAATTCCCCTTTTCCGTACTCCACTATGTTCAACATTAATAAAGATCCGGCAAACCAGAAATAAGTAATGCCCACCATAGCAAGGAGTAAGTATCTATCTTTTACAAAAGCCTTGAAATGTTCTTTTATGCCTGCGTATGGGTTTAATTCTATCCTTCTATTAGGGGCAACAGGAGGAGAAGGAGTTACAAATAATGAGGTTATCAGCCCTATAGAGGAAAGAACTATCATCGAGAACATTGGGTAGTACAAGTTTCCTTGGAAAATGTCAATAAGAAGCCCTCCTATAGCATTCCCTAATATAATGGAAATAAATGTCCATAAATTAAGGTGTCCATTTCCCCAGGAGAGTCTACTTTCCGGAAGTATTTCAGGAAGAATGCCATACTTAGCAGGACTAAAAAATGCACTCTGCATAGCCATCAAAAAGAGTGTAAACATTAAAAGAAAGGGACTTCTTAAATAAACTGAGGCTGCTCCCATGAGCATCACTAACAATTCCCAAACTTTAGTTGCCACAGTGACTTTTTGTTTTGAGAACTTATCTGCTATCGAGCCGGCAATTGCAGGAAAAATAAGCCAAGGGATATTAAACAAAATATTGCAAACTGGTGTGACAAACCTTTGAAGAACAGATTCCTTGTGAAGAAAAACAGGCACACTGAGGATTATTATTAATTTATACACATTATCACTAAAAGCGCCTTGAAACTGTGTGGCAAGTAGAGAATAAAAACCAAGTTTATTAAACTTATCTTCATCGTCAAGGTAATGTCTATCTGGTGTGTGAAGAGAGGACATTCTTATATTATCCTTATGCAAGGTAATCTACGAGACCTATTGGGTAATTGAGTACTTAAGATTTTTTAACCCCCCTCTAATCTTTTCCATATACTCTATGATTTGTTTACATTCGCTATCTGAAAAACAAGAAAGTACTCTATGAATATTTCTCCGATAAATTGGTTCTATCTTCCTTACAAGCTTCAGTCCCTCAGGTGTAAGCTCTACATGTCTAATTCTTCTATTTCCCTCGACGGAATTCCTTATTACGAAACCTTTAGCCTCAAGTTTATCAAGTATCGAGGTAATACTTGCACGGGTTACTACTAACCGTTTTCCCAAATCGGATTGAGTCCACTTAGTCTTCTTATATTTCAAAGCGAATAAAACATTGAATTGAGCCTCAGTTAATCCGTATTTTCTGAAGAATTCTTCTCCTCTTAGAGAGAGCATAGTGGCTGTTCTAACCACATTTAACAATGTTTCATGTCTTATATCTTGTAGAGGTTGTTCTAACTCTAACTCTTTACTTAATGACATTGACATCACTTAATCTCCCCTATTATTATTTAGATACTTATGAATGTAATTGTAAAAAAACAAATTGTTAGATGTCAAGCAATTGGAATAATATATGAAAGTAATTATTTCAGGAGCAAGTGGCTTTATAGGAACTTCTCTTTCTAACTTCCTCTCCAACAAAGGATACGATGTTTGGAGACTGACAAGAGAAGAACCGAAACAAGATAAGGAAATATTCTGGGATCCCTATAGAAAAATCGTAGAAACTAAAAAGTTAGATGGGGCAAATGTATTTATAAACTTGAGTGGAGAGAATATAGGAAAGGGTATCTGGACGAATCGTAGGAAAGAAATCTTAATAAATAGTAGGATAGTTCCAAGTAAATTTTTAGTAGAAACCATCAAATATTTGCCAATAAGACCAAAGTTTTATTTTACCGCTTCTGCAATAGGCATCTACGGTCCTACAGCCAATAATATTATGAGTGAAAACTGCCCGTATGGTAATGGTTTCCTTGCCAACCTGTGTAAAGAATGGGAGAAAACTGTTGAATCACTTCGCCACACAGAAGTAAAAACTGTAATTATGAGATTCGGGGTAGTATTGGGTCCTCATGGGGGTATGCTAAGTTATTTGTTAAAAATCTTTAGTCTATATCTTGGAGGTATTGTAGGAGACAAAAATTCCTATATAAGCTGGATATCTATAGATGATGTGTGTGAAGCAATTCATTTCTTAATTCAAAAAGATAAAATATTGGGGGGACCCTATAACTTTGTATCGCCAAATTCAATTACACAAAAAGAGCTCACAAAGGTTTTGTCCGAGGCGTTAGGAAAACCTGCTATCTTCAAAGTGCCTACCTTTGTAATTAAAACTATCTTAGGGGAAATGGGAAAAGAACTAATTTTAGCTAACCAAGCAGTTTATCCTGATAAACTACTCAAAGAAGGTTACGAATTTAGGTATAACGAACTATCAAAATACTTAGAAAACATTCTTTCTAAAGGTCCTTAGATAGCTAAAGAAAAAAGTATACTGTCCCCACTAACAAACCTACTAATGCTAAAACTATAATTATCCAAACCCAGAATAGTAATCCCCCTACAGGAAAAACCTCATGAAAGCTTCTCACCTTTACAATAATTTCTGGCATTTTTATAAAATCCCAAAATGTGAATTTTTCTCTCTCTCCTACCGCTATCCAAAACTTTCCCTCTCTCGGCTCAGGTAAGTATCCTACTATGTAATAATCTCCAGTTTCTGGAAGCACTAACTCAAAAGGCTCAAATCTCCAAGAACGGGTCCCTGTGAACTGTTCGTAGAAAACCTTAGGGATTTGACCCCTTGTATCGTATATTTTCCCGCCATATCCTACAGGAAGATTAAAGGGAACCGTAACCGGAGGAAATTTTTTTGACAGCACTGCAACGGCGGGATAATATACAGGTTTGCTTGAATCTAACTTAGGGGATCCTATGTCAATTTTTAGCTCCTGTCCTTCTTTGCCCGAGAATTTCAACCATATCTCGAGGTTCCCATGCGTTGCTTTATGATAAGCTACTTGTGAAATATCTATATCTTCAATGTAGTAAGGTTGCTCTGGGCTGGATACTCCGCCCTCTATCACTATCGGCTTATGAGCAGAAGACTTAGAACATAAAAATACTATCAATATAGCCAATAAAATCGATGTGGTTCTCATATAAGCCTCCTTTCTTAACTTTAGATAACTAATCTTCAAAACATATAATAATAACAATCTATTTCAAAAAACACTTTATGAAAAACAAGAGAGACCTCATTAACCTCATAAGTATTATATCTAACTTAGGAATTACCTTAACTATAACAGTCTTCTTAGGATACTATGTTGGAAACAAGCTTGACCAATATTTTCAAACTAATGGATTACTTTTAGCCTTGAGTGTTATAATATTTTTATTAATAGGTTTTGTTAGTTTTTTAACCACCATTCTGAAATTACTTAAGTAAGAAGTAACTATTTCTACTTATGGACAGATTCCTAAAAAAGATAGGGAGTGTCTCAATTTTTCTCACAGTGATTATAACAGGCTTGTTATATCTAAAGATTAGGGAAGATGCTCTCGCCTTCTTCATTGTGAGCCTATTAAATACAACTCTTTCCCTTCTAATGTGGCACTATATTATAGTAAAGTTCCCAATTAAGCAAACTAATTTGAAGATTATAACTATCAGTCTCTTAAAAAAAGTGGTTCTCTTAATAGTGATTACTCTTTTTGTCATCTATGCGCCGAGTCACTTTGTTATAGGTTTAATAGCATCGTTAGGGCTCTTTGTACTTCCAATCACTGTAACATTAGTGGGATATCTTCAGATTAACTCAGAGAAAGCCTGAAATGGAAGCGATAGGTAGCAGATGGGTAATATACTACATTCCCGGTACTGATATTCCTCTGCCTTTAGGAGGCTTAAACATATTCACGGTGCTTGCTACTCTTATAATTTTATCTGGAATAACTTTAATTGGATACACTTGGACCCACCATTTCCAAACAATTCCAAATCGTAAACAAGCTTTACTTGAAATAATAATGAACTGGTTTATAGCGTTGATCGAGCCCATCCTCGAAACATCAGAATCAAGAGTAGTATATGAAGTCATCCCTTTCATTCTTTCACTTTTTTCTTTTATATTAGTAGGAATTCTATTTTCTATACTTCCTCTACCCTACATTGAAGAACCTACGAGCGACATTAATTGTACTCTCGCACTTGGCATTATAACCATAATTTTTAGCTGGATTCTATCCATAAGATTTAAAGGAATCCACGGTCTACTTAGAGAATTCAAAGGCCCATTGTATGATGAGGGTAGTGCTGGTAAAAAAAATACGCTCATTGCTAAACTATCGGTTGTTTTTTTCTTCCCTTTCAAAATTATTGAAGAAATCTCAAAAATAATATCTCTTTCTTGCCGACTTTTCGGTAATTCATTAGGTTCAAGCATAGTAACAACGGTAATCTCGAACTTGTGTTTCTATTTTGCAATTCCAATTATCTTAGATGTCTTATTAACCGGATTTGAATCTTTTATACAAGCATTTGTTTTTGCTTCTCTTACAACGGTATACATTTCATCTTATTTATCGGAGGAAAACTCAAAAACAACATAAGTTAGGAGGATATTATGAATATCACTTCACTAATTGAATTCTCTGTGACTTTTATCTTGGCTCAAGCCGAGGCTCTAAACACCGGAAACTCAAAATTTATTATTTCTGGAGAAGACCTAAAAATAATTGTGGCATGTCTATCTGCAGCATTAGTAATGGGCATAGTAGGAATAGGGGCAGCATTTTCTGAGGGATACACTGCAGCAAAAGCATGCGAAGGAATAGCAAGAAATCCCGAAGCGGCTGGTTCGGTAACGAGAACAATGATAATTGGGCAAGCGATTACCGAATCCGTAGCAATATATGCATTAGTAATAGCCATAATAATTTTATTTTTTATGGTCTAAATCTCGCACTAAAAGTTTCCCAAAAGCACTATGACTGGAATAAATCTAACACTCATAGTTGAAATTATTATTTTCATTATCTTCTTCTTCATAATCGATAGGTTAATATGGCAACCTTTTTTGAAGAATATCTTCGAGCGTGAAAGAAGTTTTCTGAAGAAAGAAAAAGAGGTCGAAGACATAAGAAATAAAGCAAACGAACTTAATAAAGATTACATTAGAACATTGAAAGAAAAAGAGAGCAATGCCAAAACAGAAGTGGATACTATAACCAAAAAAGCCTATGCCCAGCAAAGGGAGATGATAGAAAGAGAGCAAATGCACTCCCGTAAAGAGTTAGCTGAATACAAAGAATCTTTGCGAAAAATTTACTGTGTCCAAACAGCTGATATTTTACCGCACATAGAGAGCATAGTTGATGAAATGTTCAATGTAATAATCCAAAGAAAGCGGTTATTATGAAAAAATACAGAAAATTCCTTATAGTTCTCATCTTAACTTACATCGTTCTTTTCACCATAGGGATATACCTCTACCGCACACCAAATTTTTCTAATGCTCACATATCTAAACACGAAACTATACATAAGCTATATATCGAGGTGTCCAAAAAATCCGAGTATCAGAAATTTAAAGAAAGACCTGATAAATTTTCTGCTGATTTGGAAACCCTAACATTGTATAGAAAAGTTTTAGATTACGAGAACTCACCTGAATTTATCAGAGAGAAGAGGAGAATTCAACTCTATCTAATTTGGTTTAGAACACTAAACACAGGGACATTGTTAGTGGCTTCATTCGTTTTGGGGTGGAAATCGCTACAAAACTCGTTGGGTAAATATCAAAGAAAAATACTTACCCGCAAGAACACCATCGAAGAAAACTACAGAAAGTCTTTAGAAGAATTAGAAAGAGCGGAAGTAAAGCATAAAGAGCTACAAAAGATTATCGAAAAAATTGAGAGTAAAAAAGAACAAATTATATCTGAAAGACTTACAAAAATAGAGGAACAAAATAAAGAAGCACTGAAACAAATAGATTTCCTGCTAAATACGAGTAAAAAAGAAGCTGAGAATGAATGCTTAAACAACTTAAGGGAAATTATTATAAAAGAGTCCCTAAAGGAACTCGAACATAAAATTGTAAGTACAGAGACTCCTGAAAGGCTAACAGAAAGTATAGAAAAGTTTAATTTCTTCATAGAGATGCTGTCTTAGTATGGATACTTTTAAGAAAAGAAAACTATCTTTTCGATATGCTGAGGGGCTTCGGGCTCTTGTTACATCGGAGGAAGTATTAGTTAAACTGGCTGAGTCATACCAACTATTAAACACTATATTAAGAGATGTTCCGGAGGTAGTGAGACTTCTAAAAAATCCTGTAATTCCATTTAAGACTAAAAAAGAAATAATAGATTATATATTAAATTTAATAGATGCACCTGAGTTTATACGGTACTATGCCTGGTTTCTCGTAAAAAATCACAGGATAGAAATTCTCAACGAGATTGCAAAAGTATTTTCTGAAAACATAGATAGTTGGTTAAATCGCGTAGAAGTTGAAGTCATTACTGCTATCCCAATACCAGAGAACGCGGAAAAGAAGTTAGTTAAAACTCTTGAGAAGTTTACTGAGAAACAAGTAAGACTTATTAAAAATATAGATAGCCGTATTTTAGGTGGCTTAATAGTGAAATTCTATGGTTTTACATTTGATTTCAGCTATAGGACTCAAATGGAAAAACTCAAGGAATACATAGTCAGAAAAGGATTATCACAGGATGTCATCAAATATTAGGATAGATGAATTAGCCAATATAATAAAACAACAAATCCAATCCTATGTGACTGCAATAGATGTCTCTGAATCCGGCACTGTAATACAAAGTGGTGACGGTATAGCCCGAATCTACGGATTGGAAAATGCATTCTATGGAGAGTTGGTGGAATTTCCTAACAACATTAAGGGTATGGTGCTAAGCCTCGAGGAGGATCATGTAGGAACCATCATCTTTGGTGACTATGAATTAATCAAAGAAGGCGACCAGGTGAAAAGAACCTGGAGAATTGCCTCAGTTCCTGTAGGAGAGGCACTCTTAGGAAGGGTAATCAACGCATTAGGAGACCCTGTTGATACTGGTGGGAGAATTGAATGTGAAGAATTTTACCCTGTCGAAAGAATTGCACCAGGAATAGTAGAAAGACACCCCGTATCCAAACCTCTACTAACAGGTATCAAGGTTATAGATTCGATCGTGCCTATAGGTAAAGGTCAAAGGGAGCTTATAATAGGAGATAGACAAACAGGTAAAACAGCCATAGCAGTTGACACAATAATAAACCAGAAAGGTAAAGATGTTATATGTATATATGTAGCAATCGGGCAAAAAAGGTCTACTGTAGCTCAAGTAGTAAATGACCTTACTAATTACGGAGCGATGAAGTTCACTATTGTGGTTTCTGCCACCGCTTCTGAACCTGCTTCTATGCAATACTTAGCACCTTATACGGGATGTGCTATAGGCGAATATTTCAGGGACAGAGGCAAAGATGTTTTGATAATATACGATGATCTATCTAAACACGCGCTGGCATATCGGCAAATATCACTTCTTTTAAGGAGGCCTCCGGGTAGAGAGGCTTACCCAGGAGATATATTCTACTTACATAGCCGACTTTTAGAAAGGGCTGCTTGTATGCACCCATCTAAGGGGGGAGGAACTCTAACCGCATTACCCATCATAGAAACCCAAGCAGGTGATGTGTCTGCATATATACCTACTAATGTTATCTCCATAACAGACGGTCAAATATACCTCGATTCATCGTTGTTCTACAGTGGTATTAGGCCCGCGGTAAATCCTGGAATCAGCGTCTCTCGAGTAGGAGGAGCTGCACAAACTCCCATAATGAAAAAAGTCTCTGCAAACCTTAGAGTATTACTTGCTCAATATAGGGAACTGGAAGTCTTTGCACAATTTGGGAGTGAACTCGATGAATCTTCACATGCTCAACTCGAGAGAGGAAGGAGACTTACCGCATTACTTACCCAAGACAGGTTTAGCCCACTTCCATTGGCAGACCAAATAATAACTATATTCGCTGGGGTTAACGGATTCGCAGATAGCATACCCCTGACGAAAATCCCTGAATTTGAAAATGAACTCGTAAAGTACATTCGAGTAACCTACCCCGATTTGTATTCTACCTTGAACGGAGAAAAACCATTCGATGAGAAAACTAAAGAAGAGTTAGAAAAAGCGATTCGTGACTTTGTAGAAAGCAAATGGGAAAAGTGAAATGTGACTTTTAATTCTAATCACAAGCAGAGCATATTAATATGGCAAACATTCAGTATCTAAAGAAGAAGTTAGAAACCATAAAAAATGTCCAAAAACTTACAAGAGCAATAAAGATGGTAGCTACAGTTAGAGCAAAAAAGGCCCAACAAGTATTGCAAACTTCGAAAGTAATACCCCAAAAAATAAGAGAAGCGATGTATATTCTTAAGAACTGCGAGGAAATTTATGACATAAATCAACACCCCTTGGTAAAGCAAAGAGAAAAAATACTGCATTCTACTATCCTTATAGTTTCAAATGACCATGGCTTATGTGGAAGTTTTGCCTCACGGGTTGCCATAAAAGCATTAGAACTAATGTCTGCTACCAAAAGTGAAAAAGAATATTTCCTCATCTCAATCGGTAATAGAGGAACTGCATATCTCAAAAGTAAAGGTGTCAAAATCGATCAAGAGTATCAGAATTTTTTCAGTAAGTATACATTAGACAAAGTTTATAACCTCGCAGATTTTTTTGTAAACTCCTATCTGTCCTTCAATACTGATGAGGTAATGATAGTATACACATCATTGAAGCCATCGTATAATCTCGAAACAACTATATCGAGACTGGTTCCTATCTCTATACAAGAAGTGTCGCAGATCAAGGGGGAAGAAAAATTCAGAATGACATGGGTATTAGAACCAGATATAGAGAGTATACTCAATGAAATTTTAAAGCTCTACTTAGTTTCTGAGCTAAACAAGATTTTTCATGAGTCATTCGCTTCAGAACAAATCGCCAGAATGCAGGCTATGGAAATGGCCTCAACGAATGCGGAGAAATTCTTGAGTAAACTTAAAATAGAATTCAACAAGATAAGACAAGAATTAATAACTAAAGAAGTCATTGAAGTGATTAGTGGCTCTATCCACTCTGAATAGGGATAAGATATGAACATAGGTAAAGTTTTTAGAGTGATGGGACCTGTAGTAGATGTAAAGTTTGAGGAAGGAGAAGTTCCTCCCATTTATACAGCCCTTGAGTTAAAAAAAGAAGATAAGGGAAGACTTATCTTAGAGGTTATCCTACACTTGGGTGAAGGGGTAGTGAGAACAGTTTCCATGGGTAGTACAGATGGAGTCGCAAAAGGTAACGAAGTGGTGAACACCGGAATGCCGATATCAGTACCAGTTGGTGAAAAGGTTTTAGGAAGAGTCCTAAATGTTATAGGTGAACCGGTAGACGAAAGAGGTCCCATAGTAGCGGAAGAATACTGGCAGATTCACAAAAAGCCTCCTGAATATAAAAACATAAATCCTAAAATGGAGGTATTTGAAACTGGTATCAAAGTAATAGACCTGCTTGCCCCGTTCCCAAAAGGAGGGAAAATAGGGTTATTCGGAGGTGCTGGAGTAGGCAAAACCGTGCTAATAATGGAACTCATAAGAAATGTAGCTATGGCACACGGAGGTGTATCAGTGTTTGCAGGTGTAGGCGAAAGAACAAGAGAGGGAAATGAGCTATGGCTCGAGATGCAAAGATCAAAAGTATTAGACAAAACGGCCCTTATTTTTGGACAAATGACAGAACCCCCGGGGGCAAGAGCAAGAGTCGCTCTGACCGCCTTAACAATCGCTGAATATTTTAGAGATGTCCAACACCAAGATGTACTTTTATTCATAGATAATATATTCAGATTTACTCAAGCAGGAGCGGAGGTGTCTGCACTACTCGGAAGAATGCCAAGTGCGGTAGGTTATCAACCTACCCTTACAACAGAGTTAGGCGAGCTACAAGAAAGGATAATCTCTACTCATGATGGTTCCATCACTTCCGTCCAAGCAGTCTATGTCCCTGCCGATGACCTTACAGACCCTGCACCTGCAACTACTTTTTCTCATCTTGATGCTACTGTAGTACTTTCCAGAAAAATAGTAGAGATGGGAATATACCCTGCAGTAGACCCTCTGGATTCTACAAGCAAACTACTTGATCCACGATATATATCAGAAAAACACTACAAGGTTGCCAGAGAGGTGCAAATGGTATTACAGCGATACAAAGAATTAGAAGATATAATTGCGATATTAGGAATGGAAGAGTTATCAGAAGAAGATAAAATAGTCGTAAAACGAGCAAGAAGAATACAAAGATTTTTCTCCCAACCAAACTTCGTAGCAGAAGAGTTTACAGGAATCCCAGGCAAATATGTAAAACTACAAGATACAGTTGATAGTTTCGAGGAGCTCCTCTCTGGAAAATATGATAATTACCCTGAATCAGCTTTCTTATATTGTGGAAGTATAGAAGAGGTTGAAGAAAAAAGTAACGAAGTGAAAACAAAGACATGAACAATTTTCTTAAGTTCTCGTTATTATCAATCAATACTCCTCCGCTTACGGAGGAAATCAAATCAGTCTCTCTACCAACGGTAAATGGTATCATTACTATACTTCCCAACCACACTAACCTTATAACAGCTCTCGAGTCTGGAATACTAACATTAAAAAAGCTGAATGACGAAAAAGTATACTATGCTATCCTTGGAGGGATAGGAATAATATCAAAAAATGAAGTAAGAGTAATCACTAATCTATTCGAAAAAGGAAGTGTAATGCCAGAAGTAAAAGAGAAATTTTCACAATGGGAGATAGCTTCTATAGAAACAAATGAAAAGTTGGAAGAAAAAATTAAACTTCAACTTCTTAAAATTATAAGAGAATGGAAATCACAAAAGCGTAGTTAGAAATTCATTAAAATGGCACAATTATCTATTACAAATGTCAAACTTTTGCCAAAGAAAGAAAGGCGATTACTCAGGGGGCATAGGTGGGTGTATAAATCTGATACTGCTGAGCTACTGAGTTTAGAAGATGGAGCAATAATCGATATATATAGTTCTACGAATAGATTTATAGGGAGAGCTTTTTATCAAAAACAGGGTAATATTTTAGGTAGAATAATCTCGTACCATCAAGAAGAAATTAACGAAAAGTTTTTCAAGAAATTACTAAACAATGCGATTGGACTTAGAATTAGACTTTTTCCTGAATCAAATGTTTATAGATGGGTGCATGCAGAAGTTGATGGATTACCAGGAGCCATAATAGATCGATATGACAAATTAGTTGTTGCAGAGTCTAACTTAGAGTTTTACAGGAAGGAGAGGGAATTCTTTCTCAAGGCTATCCGAAGTTTCAAAGGAGTGGATAATATATTAACTAAATTTTCTTCACAAATTTTAACGGATACAGTTCCTGAGATAGTAAAAGTTAAATTGAACGGATTGGATTTTTTAGTCCCAATCAAAAACTCACAAAAAACTGGTTTATTTCTTGATCAAAGAATGAATTACATATATTCGCAAAAATATATGCCTGGAGCGAAAGTCTTAGATTGTTTTAGTTACATAGGAGTTTGGAGTTGCCATGCAATTTCGGCAGGAGCAAAATCTGTGGTTTTAGTTGAATCATCAGAAAATGCTATAGAAGTAACAAAAGAGAACTTAAAACTCAATGGCTTTGATTCAAAATCCACTGTAATAAAAGGTGATGTAACGGAAATTCTCGAGCAGGATGAGAAATACGATGTAATCATATTAGACCCCCCTGCTTACATCAAGAAAAAAGAAGATTTCCAGAAGGGATTTAATAAATATGTAAGTTTGAATTCATCTGCAATTAGATGTCTCAATGATGGCGGATTTCTAATAACATGCTCATGCTCACATTTTGTTTCTCAACTCGATTTTAGAGAGATAGTTAAAAGAGCAATAAGGAAAGAAGGGAGGAGAGCAAAACTTCTTGAGTTTCATGGCGCTTCGCCCGACCATCCCGAACACTTTATAATGCCCGAGCTATCTTACTTAAAATGTGCTATTGTTCAAGTTCTGTAGCGAGGATCTTGGGTTTCTTCATAGGGCTCTACATGGATCAAGACATCTACTATATTTTCTTTTTCCCTGAGAATCTTATTTTTTACTTTTCCTGCTATAGTATGTCCTTCCTTGACAGATAAACACGGCTCTACTAAAAGATGTAAATCTACTGATATTCCACCTCCTATGTGCCTACTTCTAATAGCGTGAACATCCTTAACTCCATCCATAGAAATAGCCAAATCCCTAATCTCATTTATCTCTTCCTTGCTGACCCCTCTGTCTATTAGATGATTTAATGCTGGTA
Source organism: Candidatus Hydrogenedentota bacterium (assembly GCA_026415215.1). Lineage (GTDB taxonomy): Bacteria > Hydrogenedentota > Hydrogenedentia > Hydrogenedentales > Hydrogenedentaceae > Hydrogenedens. The sequence continues at coordinate 42,227 of JAOAHN010000101.1, read as the reverse complement.
AGACTAATACAACCGCTGAGTACATTATGAAAACCCCTATTATTACAGTAGCAACTGGATCAAGAACTCTATAAACAGGGTCAATTAATACAGCAATACCAGCGATTAACACAGGTAGGGAACTGAGACTATCGGAACGATGGTGCCATGCATTAGCTATAAGTGCAGAGGAATGAACTCTCTTGCCCACCTTAACCGTATACCTGTAGAGCCATTCTTTCGAGACAAAAGATAGAAAAGCAACGGAAATTACTGGCAAAGAATTGATATCAGGTATTTCTCTCGAAACAATTGGTAGTATCGCCTTATATGATAACAACAAACCTACAAATCCTAAAACAATACCTATGAACACTGTTACCAACAGTTCAAGCCTACCATGTCCGTGAGGGTGTTCTTCATCAGCAGGAGCAAACCAATATCTTCCTCCTAATAATATTGCGAAGTCTGTAACACAATCAGATAAACTATGAACTCCATCCGCTATTAGAGCTTTACTATTTGACATATATCCCACTACAACTTTCAAACTCGTAAGAAATAGGTTAAGAAACAAACCTATCCATGTAATCTTATACACTTCCGAGATATTTTGGTTAGGGGTTTGCTTCATAAATTTCAAAATGGAAAGGAATTAATAAGTTATAATTAAATAGAATTTATTATATCACTTAGGAATAATTCAAAATGTTTAAATCATTGTTTTTTTTGGTTTCGGTCTTTACCTACTTTTCCACCGAAAATATTCCAGAATATATTCCCATAGTAATAGAGTTCAAAGAGAAATGCGCCATAGACTTTTACTTAAGCCAAAAAAATCTTAAGTCAAATACAGAAGAATTACTGAGACAAACACGAGAACATATTGAAAAACTTAAGTCAATTCAGGACGAATTTACCTACACGATTAATAGAGCTAAAAGTAATACAATCATAAGGTTATTCTCTGCTCAAAGAGTTTTCAACGGCATGGGGTGCTATGTGTCCTCAAATGAAATAGAGAAGATAGTTAATAATGAATTTGTAAAGGCAATTCATCCTCTCGGAAAGTTGGAATTACATCTATCTACAAGCATCCCGAGTTTGGGAGTACCGAGAATATGGAACGATTATTTAGCTACTGGCAGAGGAATAAAGATAGCAGTAATTGATTCAGGAATAGATTATATACACCCCACCTTTGGTGGTTCAGGAAATCCAGGAGACTACAACGCAAATAATCCTACACTCGTAGAAGAAAATATAAAATATCCTAACGAAAAGATTATCGGCGGTTATGATTTCGTAGGAGAAGAATATAACCCAGAAATTCCGGGTAGACAAATTCCTAATCCTGATCCTGACCCATTTGACCAACTGGGACATGGTACTCATGTCGCTGGAATAATTGGTGGTTATGGAGTGCTAAATAATGGGAGCACATACAATGGAAACTATGACTTGTCTACTCTAAATACCTATTTTAGTGTGGCTCCTGGTGTAGCTCCAAATTGCCAAATCTATGCTCTCAAGATATTCTCAGTCAGTCCAAAAACTGAAATCCTAATCCCTGCAATAGAGTGGGCAGTCGACCCTAACCAAGATGGTGATTTTAACGATAAAGCAGACATAATAAATCTTTCATTAGGCGAAGACTACGGTTTTTCTGATACACCAGAGTGCGTAGCTTGCGAAAATGCTTTTAAAATAGGAACTCTTGTAGTTGCCTCAGCAGGGAACAGAGGCGATAGTTTTTACGCTTTTGCTATGCCTGCAAGTGCACCTTCGGCTATAGGAGTAAGTGCTTATGAAGATCCTGATCCTACCATACCACTAAATACACCTTACAAAGTCGCTTACTTTTCTTCCAGAGGGCCTTCAATATCTTCAAACAATAGGCTATTACTCAAACCAGATCTCTCCGCCCCAGGTATTTGGATTTTCTCTGCTAATATGGGTTCTTCGCCTTTGGGAAGAATGTCATCAGGAACATCCATGTCAGCACCACACATATCTGGGATAGCAGGGCTACTAAAAGAAATTTCTCACTCATCGTCTCCTTCTGAATTGAAAACACTTTTGATCAATAATTCAATATATGGAACCATATTAAAGAAAGGAGATTCCACATATTCAGCCGGACCAACAACTGGAGGTGCAGGAAGATTAGACCTTTCAAATAGTTTTAATCTGGATATATTAGTTTATGATTCGGAAAATCCAAACGAAGTAGCGCTCACCTTTGACCTATGGGAAATTAGTGAGGATACTCAAATTACAAAATGGTTAAGAATAAAAAATCTCTCTGGGGGCTCAAAATCTTTTCATATTCAAACCATACCGTATGTAAATCCCCAAGGAGTGTATATATTTCCTATGGAATTCGAAGCAGGTCCTATTCCGGAAAGCCAGTATATAGATGTACCGATAACTATCAATGCTCAATATTCTGAAATCTCAAATTTTAGAGATCCTTCAATATATATAAGAAGTTCTGAGACAAAAAGAGCATGGGTTAGCGAGTTCTATGGGAAAATAGTGGTAGAAAACCTTACAGACAATACCTTTATGTCAATTCCATTCTATTCTCAAGTTAAGCCTGCATCCAAATTAGAGATTTTACCTAAAGAAATAAATGTCACCAAAGATAGTCATTCTATACTTCAAATACATGGTTTACATCTTAACACAGGAACTAACTATCCCATCGATCTGCTCTCATTTTACGGGATCTTCGAAGTTGTGGATGTAAGCGATAGGTTAAAAAATCTTGCTGGGTATCTATCTTGCGGAGATATAAATTTTGTAGCTATTGCGGATGATTACCCCTACCTACCAGAGGGCAGTAAATTAAAAGACTCAAACATTTACTTCCTTATTTCTACTTACTCTCCTTGGAGCACACCCAATCAAATAAAATTTAAGGTATATATAGATGTGGACGGTGACGACACCACAGACTTCATTCTTTCTAATACATATACCTATGAATTTCAACCACCTTCTCCATCATCAGATGTTTTTGTGTCAATGTTAGAAAATAATAAGACCCTTGAGATGAAAATATTATATCCTTTATATGGATACTCGGCGGATAAGTATGATATGAACCCCTTTAGAAATAACACTATCATCCTTCCTATAAAAGCTTCGGACATTGAACTCGACGAACAAAAAACCTCGTTTAGATTCTACTGTGAAAGTATACTTACTAAAGATATTCCTTTACTTGTGGACCAAGCTCCTATTCAAACTCCTGGTGAACCCAAAAAAAGATACACATACGATATAAAAAATAAGCCAGTGAGTATAGTGGAGTCGGGAAAGACTAAGGTAATAGAACCTACTCTCGATGCTGGAGAAATTCAATGTTCCATAAATGTGGAAAAGTTTTCTGAACTCAAGAGAAAGGGTTTATTGTGTTATTTTTCTCACAACCCTCTCGCAGAAAGAGTTCAGTTTATACCTATAATAACTCACTCCGAACCGGATGGCGAAGAAATAGAAGGATACGAGGAAGCCGAAATCTACGAAGGGGGAAGCTTGGAAGGGGAAGGTATCTCTGAGGGTCTCACAGAGGGAGAAGGTGAAATACATCAAGAAGGAGAGGGAGGTGCAGAGGAGGGAAATAATGAAGGTTTTGACACTACTACAGAAGGAGAGGAGTGTATCGATGGGATGGTTGAAGGGGAAGGACTAATAAACTCAGAAGGAGAGGAGCAACAAGAAGAAGGAGAGGCTTCAACTTTTATATCACCTCCCCGTAACTTAACCGCTTCTGATGGAACCTATGATGATTTTATCTTACTAACCTGGGAACCTTCGGAAGATTGTATAAATTGTGAATATGAAGTATTCAAGGGAGATTCAAATAAGTTAGAAAACTCCATACATATCGCAGATGTTAAACTTCCATTCTATTTTGATTATCCTTCAGACGCATCACAAAAAAGGACCTTTTGCGGTTGCTTAAGTACTAATGAGCCTATCGTATACTACTATTGGGTTCGAGCAAAACTAATTATCTCCCCAGATAAAGTTTTATATTCTAATTTTTCGGAGCCGGATGCTGGTTGGTTAAAGAGAAAATCTCATTTTTTTACAGCACCAACCCAGCGCACTTTCTAACCAATCCCTAAACAAAAAACCAATAAATAATTAATGTATGAAGGAGGTCTTTATAAAATTAAAACTACTCAAGATAACCCATTGAGCGAAGTATTTCAAAATCTTCTTCAGATAAAGTATCTTCTTTAATATTTTTTCTAAAAGGTGTCTTTTTATCCCAATCTTTTATCAAAGAAACCATCTTGTCTACCATTGTAGGCTGTTCTAAAGATAAATCCTTTAACTCTTTAGGATCATCTGCTAAGTTGTATAACTCGCATCTATTTCCATCTAAAATGAGCTTCCATTCATCTACTAAAACCGCTTGCATAATAGGCAAAGCCCTCTTCATAAAAAATCTCAAGATTGGGATTTTAGGTACTGCCCCTGAATATGTTTCAATAACTCGAACCCTATGAGGAGAAATCTCTTTTCTAAAAATATCCACTCCTAAAAACGATTTAGGAATTGGAATACCTACCAAGCCTAAAATAGTAGGTCCAATATCTATTCCTCTAACTGGAAGGTTTAACCTTCCGGGAAATACATCATCTGCTACTATAATCAAAGGTATTTTAACCTCGTTTTGATAAAGTTTTCTTCCATGTCCAAGGTAACTGTGCTCGTATAGGCTCTCCCCATGATCTGAAATAAAAACTATCTTAGTATTAGGAGGCAGTTCCTTCAACAATATTCCAATGTGCTCATCTACAAATCTTACTTCCGATGCGTAGTTCCTTTTCACCCTATCCTTTTTGGATTTCCTTCCTTTATCATTAGCGGGAGGAATTACATCGAATCCTTTTCTATAGGTGTAGGGCGCGTGAGGATCACTATAATGAACCCACCCGAAAAATGGCCTATCTTGGGGTCTACCTTTCAATATTTCTAATGCGCGAGCAGTAACTTCATCTGCAAGCCTCTCGGAGGAAAATAATCCCCACCTTTTAGAATGAAAATCATCATCGTAGATATCAAAACCTTTCGATAACCCACTTAATCTCGCTTTGAGTGTCCAGTTACTTTGCACGCAGAATGTAAAATATCCATTTTCCTTAAAAATTTCGGGTACAGTCTTAATTTTTCTATTTATACCTAATCCATTCCTGGTAACCCCCAAACTCCTTGGGTAATTTGAAGTCAACATTGCAGAGAAAGAAGGACAAGTCAAAGGAATCTCAGTAATACAGTTATCAAAAACTACTCCCCTTTCAGCCAAAAAATCTATATTAGGCGAAATAGGATAAGGAAAGCCATAACATCCTAAATAGTCAGCCCTCAAAGTATCAACACTAAGAAGAAGCAAATTATAAAAAGGTACTTGAAAATAAAAAAAAGAGGGAAAAAGAAAAGAGCATAACACCAAGTACATAAAAGACTCTTACTTTATCTCTACTAACAGACTTTCTTTAAGTGTCCTAATTTCACCTTTTTTAGTTCTCACCGAGATAGGCAACCCATCTTTTCTATAGGCAGTTATCTCTAAATTAAATTTTCCTTTTGGTACATTCTCAGGGACCTCTACCGCTAAAGTCCAAACACCATCATTAGCCTTCTCATCTGGTTCAATACCATCGTCATTTAGTTTTAACCTTACTCGTGGATCTTCCTTCACCGTACACTCCACCCTTCTAACTATGTGATGTTTATCCTTAACAACCGCCTTAATTAGCACAATATCACCTGGCTTTATTTCCTCTGGAGATACACTTGTTCTCAAAAGTTGGGGCTGTCCAGCTATTGTCCTACAAGAGAAAAAAATCACTGACATTGTAATTATCAGGATTATCGTAAATATAACCCTTCCCAAAGTCATATAAGCTTCTCCATTAGTATCTGAATTTACAATGCACTATTTGATAATATATCCACATTAATCCAACTATAGCAAATAAGAAAAATCTATTTTTTTGTATTTATCACATTTGGAGCGTTAAATGAAAAACTATCTTATAGATATGGATGGGGTTTTGGTTAAAGGAAGAACTCCAATTCCTGGGGCTAACGAGTTTATAGAAAATCTAAAAAGTACAAATAGAAAATTCTTAGTATTGACAAACAACCCTAAGTACACCCCAGCAGACCTTTCACATAGATTAAAAATCATAGGGCTAAACATACCACCTAAAAATATTTTTACTTCGGCGATGGCCGTTGGAATGTTTCTAAAAATGCAAAAACCCAATGGAACTGCGTTTGTTTTAGGGGAGAGCGGATTAATATCTGCAGTTCACGAATCGGGTTACATAATAACTGAATACAATCCCGACTATGTAATACTCGGGGAAACTTCAAACTATAACTTCGAACAGATTACACTGGCTATTCGACTGATAAGGGGCGGGGCTAAGTTTATAGCAACCAATCCGGATCCGTTAGGACCGACTGAGTCAGGCATAGTCCCCGCCTGTGGAGCAATGGCAGCACTAATTGAAAAAGCTACAGGGCGGACTCCTTTTTTCATAGGAAAACCTAATCCATTCATGATGAGAAGTGCCATGAACTATCTGGGTGTTCATTCAGAAAATACTATAATCATTGGGGATAGAATGGATACTGATATCGTAGCTGGAGTACAAACAGGAATTGAAACAATATTAGTTTTAAGTGGAGTTACAAAAATTGAAGATGTAGATAGGTATCCTTACAGACCTACTAAAATAGTTAGCTCATTAGCAGATTTAATCACAATGTTGGAGTGAAAACTTTTACATTTTGGGTTATAATTCTATTGTAAAACTACTACAGACTTTGAAATGGAACACCTGAAAATATTCTACTTATTAGTCATGACATCTATAATATTAGGGATAGCAATACTTACTATTCCTCCTTTGTTTTTCCCTAAATGTAATAGCTGTGGATCACGAAATCTTGTGGGCAGAATTACTTGCAGAAGGTGCGGACATAACCTATCTGAAAATTTTATATCGATGCTAAACGGGAAGGAAAATAAATAAGGACGGAAAAATGGAGAATTGCCCCTATTGCAACAAGCCTATAACTCCTAACCTACAGCAATGTCCCCATTGCGGAGCCCCTATTAGAGCTACAGTGACTCCCTCAGAGAAAAGTAGCAAAAGCCATTTTTGTCCTAATTGTAGTTCACCCGTGGATAAGGCTGACATAATTTGTATCTATTGTGGAACTAATCTACTTACAGGCACAAAATTAGAAGCAAATCGCCCTATTCCTAAAAGGTATTTTCTGCCAACACAATGGAAAAAATACTTACTACTTGGGGGCATCGTAATTGCATTACTTCTTATCCTCACTGGAAGTATCATATATTTCTCATACGATCCAGTAAAAATTGCTATAAACTTGAGTAAAACTGACATTTTAGGCGCAATTGATACCCTTCAGAATTACATTCAAAGAAATCCTAAAAATATTAGAGCCCGTCTGATACTTGGGAAACTTTACCTGAAAAATACCCAATATGATGAAGCATTAGAACAATTTGAAAAAGTTGCTGAACTTGATAACAGGAGTCTCGAATCAGCATGGCTATCGTTGCACACAGCTTATATCAAAGATCCCAATAATATACAGTTACAAACGAAATATTTAAAGAAACTTGCTGAATTACTTCCCAATCGAGATGACATATCTCTACTAATCAATCTGGGTGATAAAAAAATGGCCCGCCTGGAGAAGAATGAGAAGCTATTTGAAAATATAAACAAACTTAAACTATCTATTGATTCTGTAGTTAGTGGCTATATATTAGCTGGTCTGCAGAAAGACGCTGAAAAACTCGTCAGAAACAAGGAAAGTTCCATTTCCCCCATTATTTCATCTCTAATTATCTCCGCAAATCAGGGTAAAGAACGAGAAATAGAATTTATAAACAACCTTGATTTATCTTCCCTAAATCTTTCACCAAATGAGTGGGGATATCTTACCACTAAATTTCTCTCAACCGGAGAGACTACAAAATCTTTACAATGTGCTCAAAGAATGAAATCTGCTTCTTCTACTCTCTCCCCTACCCTACACTACCTATACACTTTAACACTGCTAAATTCTAATTTAACAACTGATGCAATCATTGAATTGGATAGAATCAGAAATAGCGAGAGCCCCTATTCGACAGAAGCTACTCTTGATCTTGCAGAGATATATCTTTCCCAAGAAAATATTTCAAAATCTGAGGAATTAATCCAATCTGTTAGAAATAAAGGAAATCAGTCTGCACGAAGTTACCTAATTGAGGGGCGGATCGCTCTGTTAAACAATGATCTTGCTAAAGCACAGCAATGTTTTTCTACAGCGATTCAAAGGGACCCTAATTACGCTCCTGCTTATCTCGAGAATGGATTAGTTTACATTAGAAGGGGAATCCTAAGAGAAGGTTTAAATAATCTTAAAAGCTACATCAGGATTGTGAAAAATACTTTCCCTAAGTATTCAGTGGCAGAAATAGAGGTGCTCATAGAACAGATTGAGCAAACAGTAATTAATGTAGATTCAGTTCAACAATCCCAAATACAGGAGAAAACATGAGAGATTTAGTAAATAAAGGATATTTATTAATAATTTCTTTAATTCTATTTCTTTTACTTTATTCGTTTAATACCTATGGATGGGGTCCAACAGCTCAAATATCTATTGTTAACAATGCTTTACATCTGCTCGATAAGGAACTCAGTTCCAATCTTAAAAAGTTAGAAAATGAAATCAGAAATGGAGCAGGAGTAACTGAAGACACTTTATACGAACTGATTCCATTGTCAAAAGCGGATAAAATACAGGCGATAGAGTCGGAAATTAATTTACTTACTCATACAAAAACAAAGAAAATAGATGCATACTTTGCTTTCAGATTAGGGGTGCTTGGAAAATTAATTGCTCAATTTACTTCTCCTCTCCAAAATGCCGACAAAACAATACAAACCCTTTACAACATGGATGTAGAAACGAAAATTGACAAGATAAATTTGAAGATTAACCCTCGACAAATAGTTAATCCTGCCACTTATTTTGGTATATTACAACGACAAATCTTGTCCAGAGATATAATTCTTGAGCAAGAATATAAGAATAATATAGGTTATTCGGGAACCGCATCCACCACACTTCCTGAGTGCGTAAGCATATCCGTTAATGCAGTTGCAGATGTATGGTTTACAGTTCTCTCTCCCACAAATGTTGTTCCTTCTGTTCCTGAAGATTCGTTACGCAACTATGTTTTACAAGGTTGTATTTTTTTCGCTAAGCGAGGTAAACCCGAAGAAACAAAAAACGGAATAAATAAATTTAGTGAGTTAGTTTCCTTCACTGATGATATGTATGTTAAATCAGGTGATGTCCTTATGAGCTACGGGATGGAAGAACTCGCAATAGAGCAATACAGAAACGCAATCATTCTAAATCCTAATAGAAGAGATGTTGCCAGGAAAATTGCTGACTACTATGTCGCTAAATCAGAAGATTTGCTTAAACAAAAAAAATTAGAAGATGCGTTAGAGCTGTCAAAAACCGCTACTTCAGTTGACCCTCTTCACCCAAACGCTGAAAGACTCAGATTAGAAATAGAGAAGGCGATTAAAGATAGGAATACTCGATATGAACAAACTAAAGAAGCACTGGATAGAGCAGAAAAACTTCAAACTTTGTCTGAGCAAGAGGCTATATCCGGGAGAATTGCCGAGGCTATAGTCCTCCTGCGAGAAGCTTTGGCTGTGTATAACGATATTTCAGAAGAATTTCCTATGGAGAGTCAACAGAAAATTAGAGGGATAAGGAAAGTAAATGCTAAGATTCAAGAACTAAAAGGACAACTTTTAGATACTGCAAAAAACTTTTCAGGAAAGTACCCCAACTTTAACATTAACTCCTCATTAGGAGAAATTAATAAAGAACTAACAGAGTCTATACTGAATGAAAAAATAGATGAGAGTTTCAAGGCAGGTATACAAAGTCTCCTTGATGATGTAAAAGGAGAAATCTTAGAAATCAAGTAGTAGAGTCTATTCTACTCACAGCAAGAGCATTTATATTTTCTCTCATTAAATGATGTATTACCAGACAGGCTACCAGATAGACCCACAAAGGAAGCTTTATAACCTTCCTTACTGAGTCTATTTTTAACTTCGTCTACTGAAGGTGAGCCATAAACTAATGCCCGTTGTGGGTTAATGGTCACAACAACATATTTAACTTTAGGAATAGACCTTAATATCTTTTTGACTCTCTCAACACAATTTTCACATGACATACCTTCGATCAAGAATTCCAGAACTTCTTCATCACTATGGAGCTTGTGAGCATTAAAGAAAGCACTTAATTTAATACTACTAAAACTTACTACAAACACTATAGTTAGCAATATAGAGGATATGATGTGAACATATCCAACTACATCTATGTGTTCAGTGTGGGCAAACTGAACATGAGAAAAATCAGATATACCTAAATTAGGATAAAGATTAACAAAGTAATCAAAACTAAGTCCAAATACAAAAGCAGAAAATACCATAGTTAAAACATAGACAATTAACGCTCTTGAACCAAGAAATTTTCTCACAACCCCAACAGTAGCTAAATTAGTAGCAGGACCCGATATCAAAAAGGCAAGTGCTGCACCAGGGGTAATTCCTATGTGTATAAGACCAAGTGCAATGGGTATAGATGCAGTCGCACACACATAAATGGGGATCCCAATAAGTACCGCAAACAAGATTTGTAGCACATTGCTGGAAAAGTAATTAGCTACAAAACCAGGGGGGAGAAATGTGGTTACAAATCCAGCAACTAACATTCCCAGCAGTAACGGTTTTACTATATCCCTTGGGAGTGTTACAAACCCATAATTTATGGCATCAAAAATACATTTCATCCAATAAGACTTTTCTACAGTTCCGTTATTATGTGGCACTTCATTATAAGATTGACCTTCATTTCGTTCTTTATCAATAGACTGAGCATCGAATCCTTTCCTCATCAGGATATAATAGGCAATCCCACCTATCATAGCAGTAATAAGGGCAATTACAGGTCTATACACAGCAAGAGGAAGGCCTAATAGGGCATAAGTTGCTAAAATTGAATCTACTCCAGTTTGGGGAGTCGAGAGTAAAAAGGAGAGCATTGCAGGTATATTTGCTCCTTGTTTTCTTAAAGAAGCCATCACGGGAATAACACCACAAGAGCACAATGGAAGCGGTATTCCCAAAACAGCACTTTTAAAGATAGGTAAATAACCATCACCTGAAAGATGTTTTTTAACCCAACTCTGAGGGATTAACTTGTAAAGTAAACCTGCTACTAAAAATCCAAACAATAAGTATGGCGACATCTGGAGATAAACTGCAATAGTATTATTAAAATATTCTTTAAAAATATTCATAAACAACACTTATCATTTATAATTTACCATTACATATTTTGAAACAACTGAAATAGAAAAATTGTTCCTAACTTTTTTCTACCGATCCGCAAAGAGGAGCATTATTAACAAACTCAGCCAATTGTATTGCGAATTCACCAAGGGTTTGATTTACCACAGCAGTAATATTCTCAGAACAGGTATAAGGCTTTACTACCTCAAACTCTTTTTCTGCAACTACTTCCCCTGTGCGTGCATTCCGGATTTTGAAATGAACCGAAAATACAAACTCCGTTTTGTCAGAAAAATCTCTAATGAAAAACTTCCTCAAATCCACAAAGCCGATAAAATCTGGATTTTTTATTTTAACCACATCATCAATATCTCTGAATCTTCCAGTTTCCTTCAGTGTTTTACACACGACACGAAAAACTACCTCGGTGGGGTGCTCAGCCCACTGCTGTGTTTCATCATAATGTAAAACACCATCATCCGTGATATATGCGACATAATTAGCTATTGCTCTGGAATACTCGACTTCTCTCAAAGCGATTGAATATCCCGAACAAACTCCCTTATTTACTCGTATATGAGGGTCTAAATATAGTTTTTGAAGTGGATTAACTTTGACAGGAGTAAGGCACCCCAATGCAAACAATAAAATTAGAAAAGGACAGACATAGTAAACACATTTTCCCATCATATATTTTACCTTCCTCCTCTTTGGTAGGATTTTCCTCTTATGATAGTTGAAGGATTTTGCTTTAAGGACTCAACTAATTCTCTTGTAGAAATCAAAAGCCCATTAACCTCTCTTAATGTGTTTCTAAGTAAATACTCGAAATTATCGGTCTTGTAAGATGCTTGCTCAGAAAGTTCTTTCAGTTCTTCAGCGAGTTTCCCAATCTTATCCACTGATGTATTAATTTTTTCTTGCATCTTCCCAAATTCTAATTTTTCCATCTTTCCTTTAGTCGAGGTGATCAGCTGATTAGCATTCGTAGAAACCTTTTTTACTTCATCAAGCACATCTTCTCCCTTTTCCATAACCTTTGTTAGCTGGGGCTTAATCTCATCTATCGCAACATTAAATTTCTCAAAAGTTTCTTTCGCTTCTGCTAATAACTCTCTCGTATCTTCCACAGTATCCTTAATATTTTCGATCAAATCGGTAATCTGTCCAGACTCCATCCCTTCAAGTCCAACCTTCACAGTATCTAATATTTTTTTAAGATCTTCCATTAATTCTTCAATTCTATTGCTCACCGCCGAAATAGTAGACCTCCTTGCAGGGATCCTGCTTCCTGGCGGAAGTTCTGGCGCATCTGGATCCCCTCCCCGAAGTGAAATAGCCATAGTACCTGCAGCAAGGCTGTATATCACAAGGCTTGCCTCTACACCCTGCCTTAAGACTACCTTCTTAGTGTCGATACTGAAAATTACTAAGGGCTTACCTGCTCTGCTAACTTTAATCTCTTCAACTTTTCCCACAGGAACACCTAAGTATTCCACAACACCGCCCTCGTAAATTCCCAATACAGATTCATCAAATTCAATCCAATACTTAAACTTAGTTGTAGCATACATCCCTGACACAAAGTAAACAATAAGTAAGATTAAGGCTGAACAAATTAATAAAAATACAAGTACTTGAATTTTTTGTTTTCTCGTTGCCATTTCCTCACCTTAAAAAATGTTACCTATATGCCATAATTTGCCTTTCTGTGCTGGGCTTTCTCTCAAAAAATTGTCGCACAAGAGGGATATTTGTAGTCTCTACTTCTGCCAAAGTTCCACAAAAAATTCTCCTCCCATTATCTAACATTAATATTCTATCTGCAATTTTTTTTATGGATTCCAACTCATGACTTACAATAACAAAGGTTGTTCCAAGAAGTTCCCTTAAATTTAATATTAGTTCATCCAATTCCACAGCTATTATTGGGTCTAATCCAGCGGAAGGTTCGTCAAAAAACACCAGTGGAGGGTCAAGAGCAAGCGCCCGCGCTAAACCTGCTCTCTTTTTCATACCTCCAGACAGTTCCTCGGGCATCATCTCCTCCACCCCTGCCAACCCTACCAAGCTTAATTTTATCCTAACCACTTCTGGTATGAGTTCAGCTGGAACTTTTCCATACTCTTTCAACGGAAGTGCAACATTATCCCCTACTGTCATTGAATTTATCAATCCACTTGACTGAAAGGCAAACCCTACGGTTTGTTGAATTTCCGCCTTCTCTTCTTCATCTAATTTAGTTATGTCTCGCCCCATTATCCTAATACTGCCTTTAGATGGAGTTAGCAATCCACATAAAGTTTTCAATAGCGTGGTTTTTCCGCAACCACTACCACCAACTATTAAAAAAATTTCACCTGCTTTTACTTCAAAAGTTATATCCTCAAGAACTATTTTAGTGTCGTATCTTACCTCAACATTATTTGCTTCAAGCATCTGGCTCATTTTTATTTTAGTATGTAGTAGAAAATGGTAGCAAAAATAATATCAACCGCTATTAGCATAAATACATCCATAACGACTGCACGAGTCGTCATAAGACCTACACCTCTGGAGCCACCTGTCACTCTGAATCCATTGTGACAGCCTATTAATACTATAAAAACGGCAAAAACAAATGTTTTCAGCAGGCCCTGTAATAAATCCCCAAAATATGCAGAGTTTATTGTTTGTCTGAACCAAACTGAGGGGCTGAAGTCCAACACAAATATTCCCCATGCGGAACCTCCTAATAAACCAAAGATCAGCCCTAATACCGAAAGACACGGAAGAACTATAAGTAGTGCAAGAACTTTTGGAGCGACAAGATACTGTACTACATTTATACCCATTGCCCTCAGAGCATCTATTTCTTCCTGAACTTTCATTGTAGATATCTCTGCAGCGATTGATGCACCAGTTCGAGCAGATACAATTGTAGCGGTCATTATTGCTGCTAACTCTCTTGCAAAACCTATCATAAGCAAATTAGCCACATAAATCGAAAGTCCAAAACTTGCCACCTGTGCAGCAGAAAGCATAGCGATTATTAATCCGAGGAGAAAGTTCATCAAACAAACTATTCTTACAGCTCTTACTCCCATCTCATGTAGCTCATCAACGAATAATTCCCATCTGAATTTTCGCCCTACAAGAGGAGCAATTATAGTCCAATATATTGCGTCAATACACAAGTTCAAGAAATCCTCTATTTCTTCGACAACTTTTACAATACTTTCCGAAAAGAAAAACCACCTCTTTTCCCTGGCTGTTTCATCTAACTCAGCTCTTAATATGGGAGCTATCACATCCAAAAGTTCTTTTACTTTCCCACTTTCTCCTACCCACTCCATTCTGTAGTTCTTTTTGACCAAGTCATTTTTAATCTTTAACAGCCATGCACATCCCAAGGTATCTAAATACACTGTATCCTCAAAATCTATAATTAGCCTTCCAGCTTTCTCAAAAGTTAGCTCGTTTATTTTCTTTCTAAAGTCACGACCTGAAAATTCACTTAACTCTTGGGGAGCTTTTACTCTTAATTCACTCATCAATCTAATTTACCTTCTCGCCAATCATATTCAAAAAATCTTCTTCGGATATTATCTTAACCCCAAGTCTCTGAGCCTTTTCCAGTTTAGATCCCGGACTTTCACCCACTATTAAGTAATCTGTGTTTTTACTCACTGATGAAACTGCCTTTCCTCCTAATGATTTTATCTTTTGTTCAATTTGATCCCTTGTAAAGTTTTTAAGAGTTCCAGTTACTACAAAGGTCATACCTTTAAGAATGTTCTTACCTTCCTCAATAGACGCCGTTTCCTCTTCCATTCTCACTTTCAGATTTCTCAAGTCTTCTATTAACTGGAGATTTTCCTTCGTAGAGAAAAAGTCCCTTATGCTTTCCGCAACTATGGGTCCTACTTCAGGAATTGAAGTTAATTCTTCAATGGAGGCTTTCATTAACTTATCAATAGAACCGAAGTGCTTTGCGAGTACTTCAGCAAGATGTTGTCCTACATGGCGGATACCTAAGCCAAAAATTAAAGAGCTTAACGGCCTATTCTTACTTGCCTCTATAGCATTGAGTAAATTTTGGGAAGATTTTTTGCCCATTCTTTCAAGTTGAACTAACTGTTCCATCTTTAATCTATAGATATCCGCTATGTTTTTTACCAACCCTTTATTTACAAGTTGTTCTATCAAAGCAGTACCTAACCCTTCAATGTCCATTGCTCTCCTCTGAGCAAAATGCTGAAGTCTTTGTTTCAACTGAGCGGGGCAGTCCATGTTGAGGCACCTGTAAAAAACCCCTTCTGGATCCTTCTTAACTTCACTTCCACACTCAGGACACTTTTCAGGAGGTAAGAAAGGCTTCGTATTTAAAGGACGAAACTCAAGTAGAGGCCTTATAACCTGAGGAATAATCTCACCCGCTTTTTGGATTTCAACTATATCACCAATACGAATATCTTTTCGTGAGAGTTCCTCAAAATTGTGCAGTGTCGCTCTTTTTACTATGGTTCCTGCTAACTTTACAGGTTCCATTTCTGCAACTGGGGTAAGAGCCCCTGTTTTTCCCACCTGAACCTTTATATTAAGCAATTTTGTGCGTGCAACTTCCGCTGGAAACTTATAAGCTATCACCCATCGAGGAGCCTTACTTGTGGCACCCAAAATGTCCCTTATTCTATGTTCATTGACTTTGATAACTAATCCATCGATTTCATAACCAAGAGAAAATCTTCTTTCCCGCCACTCATTTGTCAACTTAACAACATCTTCAATATCATTACATATTTTCCATTCAGGGTTAACCGGTAGTCCCCACTCCCTAAGTTTTTCCAACGCCTCAACATGAGTCTTTATTAAACTTGTTTGATCCTCCTCTAAAATCAATTCATAAAAAAATACTTCTAATTTTCTCTCTGCTACTTGTCTCGGATCTTTCAACTTAAGCGTACCTGCGGTAGTATTTCTCGGGTTTCTAAAAGGTTCCTCTCCCATCTCCTCTCTAATTTGGTTGAGCCTTTCTAATTCATCATTCTTCATAAATACCTCGCCTCTAACTTCGAGGAAATCCGGTGCAGAATCTTTCAACCTCAATGGAACACTTCTAATAGTTTTCACATTCTCCGTAACATCATCTCCCTTAAATCCATCTCCCCGAGTAACAGCCAAGGAATATATTCGGCTTCGGTAGGTTATTGAAATCGCAACTCCGTCGATCTTGGGTTCCACAACATAGGTAACTTTTTCATTGGGAGGAATTGCTTTCCTAACTCTTCTGTAAAAATCCCTTAGCTCTTCCTCATTATAAGTATTGTCGATTGAAAGCATAGGAACTCTATGCTCAACCGCTCTAAACTCATCTATAACTCTACCTCCTACTCTCTGAGTTGGAGAATAGGGCGTTTTAAGTTCTGGATATTTTTCTTCTAACTTTTCCAATTCTTTTACCAGCATATCGTATTCATAATCTGATATTTCTGGCTTTGCATGAACATAGTAAAGTTCATTATGACGCTCTATCTCCCTACACAAAAATTCATGACGCTCTTTTGCTTTCTGAAATTCCTCGTCTCTCTCACCCATAGGAAAACTTTCCTCTATTTATTAGAATATTATCACATCTACTCTTTTTTTATTTTCCCCCGAGGGATGGTACAAAATCATATCCATACATTTATTTCCATTTATATCAACCGTTTTTATAGCCCCGAAACTCGGTAATTCCAATTTCACCCAATCTTTTGTCCTTAAAAAGCCTTCCCTTGTTCCACAATTAATAGCCAGTACATTTTCAGACGCCCCATAGGCAATATCAAGTATCCCATCTCCGGAGAAATCAGCTACAGCATACGCTACCTGGTCACGACCTTCGGGCGCATCCATAGTAACCGAACTCGTGTACGAGGGTTGAGTAGGAATACTTCCTGATTCGAAAAGAAACACTAAGGCATTAACTGAAAGCTTTTTTCTAATAAAGAAATTTATAAAGTTAGTTAAGCCGAGAGGTATATTAAAAAGTATCAGGTCATCATTTTTATCAGAGTCAACATCTTTAATGAGCGAAAGAGACATGGCGCCTTTGATTTTATACTCAAATTTTGGCTTGTCGACATACTTATAAGGAGCCTCCGAAATATACATTTTTATAGTCGTCTTCATATTAATTGTGCCTTCTGTCTCACTTATTAAAATGTCAGGAAACCCGTCTCCATTCACATCCCCCACTTTGCAACCGAAATCCCATTTTTCACCAGATGTCTTAGTTAAATGATACCTTCTAATATCGCTCCAATTCTCTCCTCTTGCAACTACCATTTCCTCTTCACCTAAAATTGCCACAGGTTTTGGGTGTTCTTCCATTTTCAATAGCGGATACACTATTGGGAAGTGATAATATAAAGTCAAGCTGTTGCTAATATATATCTGATGAAATGTTCTAACATCTATAACCCTAAGCACCTTCCCATCTTCGATAATAGAAATACCCTCCGGTGTTGGTAAGAACCATTCTGAATTCTCATCACTATCTAAGTCATAAACTATATTCCGTAGAATCAACGGCTCTTTACTATCGTATGGGAAAACAGAGTGGATATTAAATGAAGAATAAAGTTTCCTATCCCTATCCAAAAACACAAAACTATCTAACTTATCACTGCTACATAGCACTGCTTTTGGTAATTCACCTTTACTTGCCGGCGAGAAGAATACTACGGAGAAGGGTTCTTCTAAAACCCACTCCGAGAACCCATCTTTTTGGAAGAAATCTCCATCCTTTCCAACGCCCCAATATACACTAAACCCCTTTTTGTAACTATCTCCAATATTTTGCAGAAGAATCAAATCTTTGAAGCCATCTCCGTCTAAATCAACGCACTCAGTATCTTTTACCGGATGCTCTAAGTTTAGTGTAACCACTATAGGTTGACCGGATAGAGTTAGTAAGGTAATCAGAAGATTAGGTAGAAGGATAAACATCTCTATGATCTTTACTATTATTCTCCAAATAAAAACTAATTTTCCTCTTTAATTTATTTGCTTTTTGAACTAATTCTTCTATTTTTGCTTTCCTTTCCCCGTGTATTGAGGTATTTTGGTCTTTTTCCAAAATCTTAATCAAGTTTTCGATGTGGTTTATCATCCACCTCATAAGGTCGCTTTCTTTAGGCATCCGGGACCGCAATATTACAAAAGGTTCTAACTTTATACCCCTTTCTGATAGATACCTCTCAAATTCGGGGTGAATGATTGAGATTGTGTTAAAAACTCTTATTTCCGAATGGTGTAAAATAAATTCAAATATCTCTTTTTCTACGATACTCTCACCTAAAACCTCTTTACACTTAGCATATAGTCCACTAAAAGGAACCCACGGGTCCGAACTATTTGCAAGATAATCTAAGCACACCATTTCTATTTTTTCAAGGTGACTCATACTTCTAATCTTCTAATAAATTTGTTTCTTTGACTTCCCCATCGGCTATTTTAAATGTTTTGATTTCGAAAGGAGAAAAATGTGATTCAAAATCTAATCCTAAAAAATTCAGTTTAAAATTGCAAGTAGTCTCCAAACCCAGTGTCTCATAGGCTCTAATAATGATAGAATTTCCGAATTCACTCCTTTTTATTGCGGAAATTATTACATTATCTTGATCCACTTTTAAGAAAGTACCCACGGGCTTCCTCAATCCTGTATGGTTGGGCTCAAACTGTGGAATAAGCGGGATATTAAATTGGAAAGCTTCTCGTGGAGTGTTTGCTGACTGCCAGTTACCTTTATGAGGAAAAACTCTTAATTTCATATTCCTGTACCCCTGATCCACGATTTGGTATAGTGCTTTCGAATTTACTCGAGCGGGATTATGATGTGCGTATGCCGGACTTCTCAGTAATGTTACTCTCATCACATTATCTTTTATATCATAACCGTAATTCGAATCTGTTATTATTGATATTCCGTATGAAGTATCAAGTACTTTACCGCTCAAGTCTATCCATTGTTGAGCAGGCTCTTCTTCTCCAGTAGCTTCTCTTACCTCTGCACAGTATGGAACTTCGTAAGTCGCTATACCATCCTGAACATTACTATCCAAAACCCACTTTAATGCTGTATATCTCTCGTTCCATAAGATACCTAAACTGACATCTATATAGGGCAAAGTAGAATAAACAGTTATCTTCTGAAAGACTTTGGAAAACCCAAACTCAAAAATCTGAACATAATTAGCTAAAACCTCTCCTAAATCAAGCATATATTGGTCAATTAATTTGAAACATCCAGCTTCTACTCGAAGTTCATCAATATCATGCCCCCATGTATCAGAGGAATCTAAAATAGGGACTGGTATAAACGAGTCTTTTGCAATTTCCAGTCCTAACTCTTTATCTATCACTGACTTTATGCCTCCAGATTGCGAATTTATTAGTATTCTCCACCGGTCGTTTTCTAATGATTTATTAATGTGGTCGAACGATATTTTACAAGCATCTTTATTGTTTAATCCTCTCTTAGGTCTTCCTTCTCTTACTGAATATAACCTATAACCGAGTGAAGGAACATTTACTTCAATAGCCAGTTCTTTGCCACCTGGTCTATCTCCAACCAAAATCTGAAAAGGTATCGTTTCACCAAGTTCATTGATAACCTCTATCCCTCCAGTAATATCCCTACTAATAAACTCACTTATCACAGTAACCCCCGACACATCCCAGGGAAGAGGATTGAACAATATCAAAGGTCTCCCATTCTCTTCCGTATCTATTTCTTTAGACAACGATTGGACAAAAGTGTTTACTATGTTCTTAGACACACACCTAGAATATCCCAAAAAATCTATTACATCATCATAGGATCTTCTTATACATGTCCCTGCAAGAACATCATGGAACTGACAAAAAAGGAGATTTTTCCACGACTTTTTCAAACTCTCAGTTGGGTAATCCAAGATTCCTAAAGACCACCCAATAGTGGCAAATTTTTCCGCAGTAATAAGTAAGTGCTCAGTCTCCCTATTTAGCTTTTTTATTGTGGAGTTAACACTGTAACACCCTCTTGCGTGATGATATAATCCCTCTCTCAATTTTGGAAGAGCAATATTACTTTCTGCAATTCCATCGAAAAAACTTTTTAATGTAGAAAATTGAATATTAAAATTTCGTGATTCTTTCTTAAGCTTTAATAATACTTCTATTGTCTCCTTAGTAGGTCCTCCGCCGTGATTGCCCACTCCGAAAAAACATAAGAAATCCTGTTGTCCACTTACCCAAAAGGGATAATTATCTATGTTATTGATCTTACTTAATACTTCCTTCACATTGCCTCCATAACTCTCCGGAATTACTGAAGCTATTACTGAAACTCCACTTGGTGACTCCCAAATAAATGTCGTTCCGTTTTCATACTTCTTCTCCAACGGTGGAGAAGGTCTCATAAAAACATAAAAATCTATTCCCAACTTCTTTAAGATTTGAGGCAAACTTCCAGCATGCCCGAAACTGTCCGGTGCGAAACCTATATTAGTTCTTCTTCCAAACATCTCCTCAAAATATAATTGAGAAAGAAGCCCATGTCTCACAAATGACTCCCCACATGGCAAATTACAGTCAGGTTCTACATAGAAACATCCAACATATTCCCACCTACCTTCGGAAATCCTCTTTCGTAGTTCCTCAAAAAAATCCGGCTCTGTTTCCTGAATCCACTCGTAGAAAGAAGAGCTACCAGCGGTAAACTTCCACTCAGGGTACTGTTTCATTAACGATATAACACTCTTGAATGTACTTCTGACCTCTGAAAATCCTTCCCGCCAATCCCACAACCATATAGGGTCAATATGTGCATGACCGATGAGATGGATTGTTTTCTTTTTTGCACTTCCACCACTCATAACAACTCCAAAATACAAAATTGTAGATTAGTTTTTAATGGAGATTATTTCTATGTTCCTATTAACTACTTTCTTAATACTAATTTTATTTCTCAAATCAGGAAAATCCATAAGAGAATCTACAATATATACTGTGGGCCCATCATAATATAGCTTAATCTTAGAAAAACTTGGCAAAACACAGAGAGTTTCTAACTTACAGCCATAGCAAAT
This sequence comes from Candidatus Hydrogenedentota bacterium, assembly GCA_026415215.1. Taxonomy (GTDB): domain Bacteria; phylum Hydrogenedentota; class Hydrogenedentia; order Hydrogenedentales; family Hydrogenedentaceae; genus Hydrogenedens. The sequence continues at coordinate 20,701 of JAOAHN010000101.1, read as the reverse complement.
CTTCTCAAGACATGTTACTATCACATCCACAAATGATTGTTCACTAAAACCTTCCAATTTTATAATAAGTGCCTTGTCTTCTATAACATTTATAAACCCTAATATCGAGCTTGAAATCATTCGGGGAACTGATTTTAAGAAAGCATCCTCCAGAGATTGCTTAACACCATCCTGAGGGGAATAACTATCTACTTTTGAAGCATTTGTATAAGCATCCAGCAGTTTTCCATCACTCCCTCTAAAGACTTCTATGCGAACTATTCCTTTACAACTCACAAAGTCGCCATGAGGATGAGTCTTTTCAATCTCCACCTCTGGAGTTATCATTACGACTATATCGAAGTCTGATGCTATCGAGAAAGCCTTTTTATCTTCAATTGTCACCAACGGAGTGTTTGAATAGTATTCCTTAAGTTTTTCTGGCAATCTAATCTCGGTATCTACGCTAAATTTTAATCTTCTTAACCTATCAGTTAATAGGTTAATACATTCATTAACAGAAAGAATAGTATCGTATTTGGGTTCACCAGCTTTCAAAACTAACATAGAAGGAAGCCCTTCAAGATAAGGCATTAAAAAAGTTGCAACATCTCTGTTAATAGACTCGTCATCTATCTCAATCTCTATTTCTACTGAGCAACTGTCACGGGATAAAGTTTCATTAGTAACCCTTAAAGAGATTATATATTTGGAGGATTTATTAATTATAACATTGAGATGTTTTAAATATTTTTCCGGAGCAATGGAAAGTAAATACTTCTCCACGCCATTCCTGATAGCATTTTCAAGAGCCAATTGCCTAACAACATAGGTAGGAGCAGAAGCGAATCCACTGGTCTTGATGAGAGTCCCTTCTTTCTTCCCCTCAGAAAAGGTATTCTGATGAATTCCCCACAGTAGCATTAAGAGTGTAATAAATACATACCTATGCAAAATAGTCCTCGGCAAATGTGATTGCTAATCTCTATTTCTAAATATTATTAGTAGTCTAATTAATTGAAGGATTGCAACCGCAGCAGAGGCAACATATGTCAAGGCTGCAGCGTTAAGAACTTCTTTAACACCTGCTAACTCTTTTTGTGAAACAAGCCTTCCATCACTAAGGATTTTCAATGCTCTTCTGCTTGCATTAAACTCTACAGGTAGAGTAATAATCGTGAAAGCTACCGCAAGAGAAAAAGCATAAATCCCCGCTTTAACAAAAATCCAATAACCTTGAAATCCCATATATGCCAAAATTATCCCTATGAATATTAAGGGGAAAGACAAGTTAGAGCCTAAAGCAGAAATAGGATATATTATTTGGCGGACCTGCATTGGTGCATATCCGTAGAAATGCTGGAGAACATGCCCCAACTCATGAGCAGAGATACCTACTGAGGCTATACTTCTTCCATAGAAGACTTCCTCCGATAATCTCACTTTTTTAGCCTGAGGATCGTAATGGTCGGTCATCTCACCTGGAATTGATTCAACATCTACATCCGAGATGTTTTCTCTATCCAAAATCCACTTTGCTATCTCATAACCAGTTAAACCTGAACTTACAGGGATCTTTGAATACTTTGAATAAGCCCTTCCAATTTTTGCTTGAGCCCAAACTGCAATGATAAATGCAGGTATTAGCAATAAATCTGCAGGGTGAAACCAATACATAGGCATCTTTTAACCCCTCATTTATCCATTGTTTTTTTAAAACTATTAACGAAGACCGTGCAATTTAAGTTAATTTCCTAAAAGAATTTCATTTCTTAACCTGTTGAGAAGAAACAGAAGTAGGAGATTTAATGCTTTCATTGGTAACAGTTTTTATATCCTCAATTTTGCCCATAATACATTTACCATTAAACACCGCATTTTCGTCGATACTAAAGCTCTTTACAACTGTTACATCACCCTCTACTTTGGCTGTACTAAGTAACTTTACCAAAGCACCTGCTTTTATGTTCCCTTTAACAATACCAGAAATCATCACTCTCTGTCCGGCAATTATATCTGCAGTAACTTTACTATTCTGACCTATCTCTACATCCTCATTGCATTCTATATTTCCCTCAACTGTCCCATTAATTGAAGAAGAAATCGCCTTTATTAAGCCTTTTACTCTTGCAGATGGTCCTAACTCAAGCTTCCCCTTAATAGTTATATCTCCATCAACTATTCCATAAATTTGAGCATCACACTCTCCACTAATCGAACCTTTAATAAATACGCCTTCTGGTATAACCATACGACTAACCCCTATCTTTTGAGTTTTATCAATTTTAGTTTCACGAGAAGTAGATGTAGTAGTTGTAGTACTTGATAGTTTTTCAGGAGACCCAACTAAAGAAGCAGAAATAGTGTCCCTTTCTTGCTTTGATGTATTCTCAGAAACAATCTTACTCCTACTTGTTTCTAAAGATTCATCTAACCTTTTGAATAACTTTCCTAATATTCCTTTTGATTCTTTACTTTCTTCTTTACTCATCAGAGATTAACCTCAGATTAAAGATAAATTTGCTTTATTATACCAGATCCAATACAAATAATCACCACTTACGATAGTGATATAATATAGGTAATTATTGACCAGAATCTCTCCAATGAAAAACATCAATGGAATACATGATTTCCCACAGTGGCTCAGATTCAGAGCCCCAAGCAAGGGTAACGGAAGGGAAGTGGAGCTATTAATATCTACTCTTAAAATTGACACTGTATGCAAGAGTGCCCTGTGCCCTAACAGACCTGTATGCTGGTCGAGGAAAATTGCTACTTTCCTTTTATTAGGCGACACATGCACAAGAAACTGTAAGTTTTGTGCAGTAAAAAAAGGTATTCCATTAACCCCAGACCCACTCGAAAAAGAGAAAATCTTACATGCGTTAGAAATTCTAAGACTAAAATATGTCGTACTTACAATGGTTACAAGAGATGACCTTCCGGATGGCGGAGCATTTCATATATCAGAAATAGTTAAACACATAAGAAATAAAATTCCTGAAATAAAAATAGAAGTACTCGTCTCTGATTTTGGTGGGAATGAAGAATCCCTCAAAACAATATTAGATTCGGGGCCTGATGTTTTTTCTCATAATATAGAAACAGTAGAAAGGCTATGTGGAGTAGTTAGGGATAGGAGATGTTCATATACAACCTCCCTCAAAGTATTAGAAACAGTAAATAAACTTTCTCCAGATACAATCATAAAATCTGGTTTGATGTTAGGCTTAGGAGAAATGGAAATAGAAGTGTTAAAGACTCTAAGAGATTTGAAAAATTCAGGTTGTAAAATAGTCACTATTGGACAATATTTACAGCCAACAAAAAACAATTATCCCGTAAAGGAATTTATTCAGCCAGATAAATTCAGATTCTATAGTGACTGGGCAAAGGAAAAACTTGGTTTAGCAGTTATTGCGGGACCAGAAGTTAGAAGCTCCTATAAAGCTGACTTCTGGTATAGTGAGTCTTAAATTTCAAATATGTTTCAAAAAAATAAGATACTGTGTAAGGATATGACTATGGAGTATAAAGTTTTTTTACCATCTGAAGTGGTTCCTGATGCTCCTGATATTAATATTCAATTAACCCAGTGGCTATGCAAAACTGGTGATTATGTTGTTCAGGGAGACGACATAGCGGAAGTTACTACAGATAAAGCGGTTTATATAGTTACATCACCCGTTTCGGGAATAATAGATAAGATATTAGTCGAAGAAGGTAACTATTTGGATCCTCGACAACCCATATGTGTAATACAAATGATGAACATCGATAAATCGCCTTAGTAATGAAGTCCCTACACTAATACAATTATGTTCTCGATAGCAAGATAGAAAGAATGGTAAAATATATATCTCCACACTAAAAAAGGAGTTTGACTTATGGGCATAGGTGTTGGAGTTATAGGAGCCGGAACAGTAGGAGGAGGTGTGATTCACATCCTACTTAATAATGGAGAACACATATATAAGCAGACGGGGGTAAAAGTCGAACTGAAACATGTTGTAGAGATAAAACAGGAGCTTCTACAAGAATTCGACCTCGGAAGTGTTACAGTTTCTACTGACTTCGACTCACTTTTAAATAATCCAGAGGTTGATATAGTTTGTGAGTTAATAGGTGGGATAGAACCAGCTAAAACCTTTATAACCAAAGCACTGACAGCTGGAAAACATGTGGTTACTGCCAACAAGATGCTCCTTGCAAAGTATGGGGAAGAATTATGTAAAGTGGCCCAAGAAAGTCGCAAAGAACTTAGATACGAAGCCTCAGTTGGTGGCGTGATTCCAATAATAAAAACCATAACAGAAGTATTGCCAACTAACCATATTGAGGCTATCTATGGCATTGTAAACGGAACTTGTAACTATATTCTCAGCAAAATGACATTAGAAAATTTAGATTTTCAAACTGTTTTGAAAGAAGCCCAGGCAAACGGCTACGCTGAAACTCCACCAGATTTAGATATAGAAGGGTATGACACAGCACACAAATGTCAAATCCTCGCTACTTTGTGCTTCGGCACAAAGGTAAAATTGGACGACATATATGTTGAAGGAATTACTAAAATCACAAAATCTGATGTCCAATATGCAAGCGAAATGGGCTATGTTATAAAACTCTTAGCCATCATAAAAAAAATAAACGGTGAGATTGACGCAAGAGTGCATCCTTGTTTAGTCCCCAAAAACCATCTATTGTCTTCAGTTTGGAATGAGTTCAATGCTATCTATGTAGAGAGCAATTATGCAGGTCCTACCTTATATTATGGGAAAGGTGCTGGGAGATTTCCTACAGCGACGGCGGTTCTGAGTGATATACTGACTATAGCACGGAGAAAAGACTCAAAACCTATCCCACCATTTAACTATTTTAGAAACATACCAGTAAGAGATATCGGTCTATTAAGTAGCAGGTATTATCTGAGATTCACTACTAAGGATTATCCAGGTGTATTGGGGCAGATTTGCACTATACTGGGTAAGCATAAAGTTAGCATATCCTCTTGTCATCAGAAAGAAACCCTACATCATCATGAAGAACAACCGGTTCATGTCGTTATAATGACCCACGAATCTCTTGAATCAAGTATTCAGTTGGCAGTCTCAGAGATAGATAAATTAGAATGTGTAGTTGAACCTACTCATTTGATTAGAGTTTTATAATAAAGTTATGTGGAGAATAATATGCAGAACATTGGTATTATTGAAAGATATAGAGAGTACTTACCTGTAAATTTCAATACCCCGGTAGTGACATTAAACGAGGGAGGTACTCCGTTAATTAAAGCACCTGCTTTAAGTATGGCAATTCACCCTAAAGTAGAAGTATGGCTAAAATATGAAGGGACAAATCCAACTGGTTCATTCAAAGATCGTGGGATGACTGTGGCAGTCTCTAAAGCGAAAGAGGAGGGCTATAAGGTAATCATGTGTGCATCCACGGGGAACACCTCTGCTTCCGCAGCCGCCTACGCTGCAAGAGCAGGACTACAATGTGCAGTTATAATTCCAGAGGGCAAAATTGCTTTAGGTAAACTTTCACAAGCAATGATTCATGGAGCAAAGGTAATTCAAATAAAAGGTAATTTTGATGATGCCTTAAAATTAGTGAAGAAAATCTGTGGCGAACATCCAATAGCTCTCGTTAACTCGATTAACCCTTACAGAATAGAAGGTCAAAAGACCGGTGCTTTTGAAATAGTTGACTCTTTTGATGGTTATGCACCTGACTTCCAAGCTATACCAGTAGGGAATGCGGGGAACATAACAGCCTACTGGAAAGGATACAAAGAATATTTCCAAGTGGGGAAAGCAAAGAATCTACCTCGAATGCTTGGATTTCAAGCTGCGGGTGCAGCCCCCATAGTATTAGGACACCCTATAGAAAACCCACAAACCTTTGCCACAGCGATAAGAATAGGAAATCCTGCAAGTTGGAAAGGAGCAGAAAACGCAAGAGATGAGTCAGGCGGAGTAATAGGAATGGTAACCGACCACGAAATAAGAGAGGCCTATAAACTTTTAGCTAAAACTGAAGGAGTATTCGCCGAACCAGCCAGTGCAGCAGGTATAGCGGGAATAATAAAACTAGCCGAAAATGGATACTTCGACAATATGGAGCCATTCACAGGAAAGTATATAAGAATAGTATGTATCTTAACTGGCCATGGTCTAAAAGACCCAGACAATGCAATTGCATCTGCGGATCAACCATACACCGTAGAGCCAGATGAAGACGAGATACTTAAAAAATTAAACCTGAAGTAATATTACGCTCAAATTCAAAATTCAGCGAGCAGTGTAATAATTTTCTTTGCACCAACTTTGAGATTAACACTCTTATCCTCTACTGGAAGCTGTTTGAATGGCTTCTCCTCCATATTTACTAAGCTGACTCGCAGTGGCTTGATGAAAAATGTGATTATTGAATTTACCTCTTCGTCAGAGGGGTTAAAAAATCTAATTATCCAAGATTTATCCTTTTCCTCTGATACTTTTAGTGCGGTTAGCTGTAAAGGCTTTCCATCTATCTGAAGAAAACTTAGGTTAGTAGGGAGAGTGCCTTTGTAGAGTGGCCCCACTTGTGCTGGCTCTATAGAAATATTAAATCTCTCAGCCTCATCAAAAACTCCGTTCTTCCAATTACCACTATGCGGATAAATAGCGTAGCTAAAACTTAACTCTCCTAAACATTGTGAGAGCTCCATTTCAGGATAAACATCCCATCTACCAAATATCGGAGCATTTCTAAAAGTAAACGCCCTAAATAAGGTTATGGCCACTGCACGAGAAGGTCCGGGTATAACTTCGTACTCTCTTAAACCGGAATTATTAATAACAGCAAACCCATCTTTCCCATCCGACAAATCGACAAATCTATACATAGGATATTGAGGATTAGGTCTACCATAATAAGGGCTATCTTCAGTTATATCTATTGGGCGACTGACTACATCAAATGCTACCTCAGCATCGCTAAACAAAGCACCCTCTAACCCTGTAGGAAATACCACTCTTAGCCTATGATTTTTTGCTTCATTAAAAACTTTAGTATTTATTTCCAAAACTTTCGAACCCTTTTTCAGTGTTAGCCAAGTAGAAATTCTCAAAGTAATCCTTTCTTTGGAGCGCGAAGTATGATTTTTCTCCGCTTCTCTATCTAACTCATTTATCCCTCTATCTAAACCAATTGGAATTGGTAATAAATAATCAATCCTCACACGAGCTAAAAGTGGATTATTAACTTCCACCGTTATTGTTGCTGGATTCCCTAAAGAGTAAATGGTTTCATTTTCGTCGGGCTCCATGTGAACCCAAGAATGTCCTGTTTCACCAGTATCTTCAAAGTAGTGAAGGTCTTTGTATATTTTTCCTGTCTCTTTACAAAGAAGGTCAAAAGTCCCGTCTTCATTCAAGAAGACCTTCAAATACTCATTTTCAAGTATGAATGGATTACTAAATATATTTCTCCCCTCTATAATAGGATATGAAGGAGCAGGTTTAATATGATATGTCTTATATCCTAAAGGAGGGACATCTTCAACCTGTATATAGGTAAGTAATCTCTTAGACCTCAATTCTATGGAGATATCTTGCAGATTCCTCACTAAATTTCCAAACTCAAACTCCTGTTGGATCTTCATAGGAAGTGACTTCCCGCTTTCAAGATCTATAAGTTCGCAACATTCATAACCCATCTTCTCTGGGAGATCGATAAACACGCATAAGATATCGCTTCTCGGATACGGAGAAGGATTAAATACCACAAGCGCACTTTCATTTGGTGGTATAGCCATCAGATTTATTTGGGAGTATATGTATTGGAGTGCTCTCCTCATAAGGCCCTCACTTATGATACAAACCTGATCCGCTCTGTTTAATGCATCTTTCTCAATCTGGTCTATACCACCCCCTGTGATGGTATCGTGAGGATGGTTTTGTAGTAGCAACTTCCAAGCCCTCTCAAATGCTTTCCTGAAATATTCTTTCCCTAAGAGATTAGCTATAGCACTCCATGGCTCCGCTCCTCTCTGAAGAACCATCTCAGCTTTGTGATTAGACTGTTTTACTCTCACCCTTGCACTAATGACATCCCCCATAAGATGAGTCCACTTACCAGTAGCTCCAGGATCTCTACTCTCTCCACGAATTATACAAGGATTTTTCACCACAGACCTTAACTCATTCATATAAATTTCCAAATTTGAAATTCTGAACTCGTGATGAGGCATTAGGTCCTGGCATAACTTTACTATCTCAAATTCCCTTTCATCGGGAGAAGAACTATCAAAACCTTCCATACAACAGATGTGTGGAGTAGTGAAATGTTCAGACTCACTAGATATCAGCTTTTTTAGCTGTTCCTTTATTGGTTCAACATTCCACATTTTTTTAGAAGGGTCTGTGATGTAATAATGTGCTCTTGGTTTGCCTGCAGAAGCTAATCTAAACGGACCCGCTCCCCTATCCCAATCATAAAAAGCATAAACATCATCAGAACCATACCTTAGAACCCGATATATGTAAATATAGTAACTGAACCTACTCAAACACCCAAACCGCATCCCAAGCAACTCGGAGCCATCGGAGCCTACGAATATGAACTCACTTTTGGGAGTGTTAATACCTCTATAAAAGATAATTGTATCTATCCCAAATCCAGTATAAATCTGAGGCATTTGGGAGGTTTGTCCATAACTGAAAGGAGTATACCCAACTTTCGAAACTCTACCAAAACTCATTGCAACTTTATGACCTACCAACAGATTTCTTACCAAAGACTCACCATTAACTATAAATTCCTCAGGCAATGTATACCAAGGACCTATTAACAATCTTCCTCCCTTTACCAAATTTTCTATCCTTTTACGGCTTTCAGGCCTGAGCTCGAGATAATCCTCTATACAAACAGTCTGGGAATCCATTGTAAAATATTTGAATTCCGGATCTTTTTCCAACAAATCTAAAAGATTATCCATAAATTCAACAAGTAGTAAACGGGTTTCTTCGAAAGGATAAACCCATTCTCTATCCCAATGTGTATTAATGACAACATGTATAATCTTCTTCTCATCACTTGACATATTACACCCTCCTACGAAGAGTATTTATAATACACCTATAAAATGAGGATAGGATATTATACAAATACAGAAAACACACAGTTAATTAGCATTAGATGATTCTGATGAAGACGGCTGAGATTTCTCCTCTAAAGGGTTCCCAGTGTTTAGGTCTTGACCTTCCTGTTGAACAGACTCAGCCGGCTGAGGAGCGTTAGATTGAGGTATATCCTTAGCTGTTGCATTATTTTCCCCTTCAGAAGTCTCAGTCGGAGTTGACTCTCCTTCTCCAGCGCTTTGAGTGCTTTGCACTTCACCATCACTCTGTTGAGAAGAAAGGTGGGACTCTCCTTCTGCTTCTACTTTCTCGGACTTTTCTTCTGGGAACAACTCAGGATGCTCAGACTTCAACTTCTCTAATGCTTGGTTTGCCTTCTCAGAGACTTTCGACTCAGGGAATGCGTCCTTTTGCTTTCTATACGCCTCTATAGCCATAGCCAAATCATTTTTGGCTTCTAATACTCTCCCAATATTAAAAAACTGGCGTTTAGCTATAAAAGAATTTGGCCATTTCTCTGTAATCTCTCTATACATTTTTTCGGCTTTGTCGTAATTTTTTCGAAGTTCCTCAATATATGCTAATCCCTCCATAGCATTAGGCGCCCATTCAGAAACAGAATATTTTTCTATCAGCTTCTTCCATACTGTCTCTGCCTCATCGAATTTACCCAAGGCAAATACAGTTTCTCCATAAATATACAAAATCTGCGGAGTAATAGAAGAATTAACATCTAAAAGAGGCTTTAACATTTCTGCTCGAGAACTGAGTTTCTCTTCTAACATTGCCCTGGCAAATTTCGTCATTACATCTCTATTCTTCGATGAGCGGTAAGCTCCATAAGCAGACCCTACTATCACGCAAAAAACTACAAATCCAATTCCAATGGCATATAGAGTTAAATTCTCTTTTATGTGTTGCCACCACTGAACGATTTGATTTTTCTGCTCTTCCAAGGTAGGCATTACATCTTTTACTTCGGTTTTTCTTTTCTTTTGTCTTCTTATTGGCATAACAAAAAGTCCCTTTCCTTCTTTATATCAAGGTAAAATTAGGTTACTATAAGTAGAATATTTATAACATACTTCCCCAAGAGATGATTTTCCATCCCTCGGGTTCTTTTCTCATATTTATTACAACTTTCCCCTGCAGATTTATTGGACTCCCTTGAACAGGGTCAAAAGGCTCTGCATAGGTTCCAAATGTATCAATTACTACTGCGTTATTTCCCTCTATGTGCATTTCGGGCGTTGCCCGAGTTATCTTTATACTTCTATAATCCCGAGCCAGTTTTTGAAGGACTTCCCTCAACTGATTATAATCTCTGCCTTGTTCATCTCTATAATCAGTCGAGATATATCTCATTGCGGTCTTAATTTTTTTCTCTTCTATTGCTCTCTCTAAAGTATCCAAAATTGACACTATTTTTTGCTCATCTGACTGTCCCAACGAACTAATAATAGGGATTTCGATTTTTCTAACCGTTCCGCACGAAAGAAGTAATAATGAACAAAAAACTAATATAAATTCCATTACAAACAAGCTAAAAAGGTATCTCATCGGGGGAATAATTACTCACCAGGAGTCAATGTAAGTACTATTTGTTTAGGTCTTCCTATTCCTTGTGGACGCACATTCACCTGCAATTTCTTTCCAGGTTTAGAGTAATTTAACTGTACTCCATCACCTTGTAGAACATTGTCGAGCTTCCATCCGTGATTAGGGCACTCTTTTGTGTAAAACTGAACTATATCATTTACATCTGCCCTCAAGGTGTAAACCATTCTTCCCACCTGCAGTGTTGGTGATTGATACACATATGTCCTTTCAAAATCCTCTTTAACCCCTTCAGGTAAAGGGACATCACTAAACCTCTGAGGACCTGGAATTAAAGTAGTCCCGCTGGACTCAGAAGTTTGTTTAGTCTCATCTAATAGTTCAACAGGAGGCGCTTGCTCTTTCTTTTTCCAAGGTAATGACCCACATCCAAAATTCTCAGCGATAATAACTACCATGACAAATACAATTACATACATTAAAAAGTTTTTTTTCATGTTTTTCCCTCCACATTATGCTATTAGGATAAAATACTTAAGTATCTTTCTTCAAATAGATTGCCTAACTTCCTCCCAAGTTTATCACAGATGGACCTTCCGTCCCCGCAGTTCTCTCATAGTATCCTTTCCCCGCTTTCACATATTTAGTAAACCCCTTTTCCGTTAAGTTTTTATCACTTAACATCTGTTTTGCCATTCTTTCGTTTGCCCATCCAGCTATGTGAGCGGGTCTAAATATCCTTACCACTCTCTCTCCAGTCTTTGGATGATGAGTAAGTGGAGGTTCGTCCGCCTTTTGAAAAACTTCAAAAATCTCCCCTTCCGTGCCATCATCATGTATAACCTGGTATGAATACAATGGCATAAGTTAACTCTCCATTCCCAACCATTTACGAGAATTCTTATAAAGGTAAGGGATGTTTTTTCTCAAACTCAGCTATATACTTTTCATATCTTAGAGTCAAGTCTATATGGTCCCATCCGTTTAATAAACGCTTCTTAAGGAATGGATGGATGGCAAATTCTATGATTGTCTCATCAGGTTTTATAATGATTTGCTTTTCTAAATCTATAGTTAGTTTATAACCTTCATTCATCCTCACTTCATTAAATAACCCTTCTATTTTTTCCTCAGAAAGGGTGATAGGTAATATTCCATTGTTAAAACAATTATTGTAGAAAATATCTGCAAACGATACCGCAATTATAGCCCTAAACCCGTAATCTCTGAGAGCCCATGGAGCATGTTCACGAGATGAGCCACAGCCAAAATTATCTCTGGTTAATAAAATAGAGGCTCCTCTATAGCGGGGTGCATTCATTTCAAAATTAGGATTGATGGTTTTACCATCATCAAGATACCGCCAATCATAAAAGAGAACATCACCGTATCCAGTTCTTTCAATTCTCTTAAGAAACTGCTTAGGAACAATTTGGTCTGTATCTACATTTCTCGCATCAAGCAGTGCTACTATACCTGTGTGAACTGTGAACTTCTCCACTTCACATCCTCCTGTATCAATTAAATTTCCAATTCCTAATATCAACGAAATGTCCTGCAATTCCCGCAGCAGCAGCCATTCCAGGGCTTACAAGGTGTGTTCTTCCACCTCTTCCCTGTCTCCCCTCAAAATTACGATTAGAAGTAGATGCGCACCTTTCTCCTGGATTTAACCTGTCATCGTTCATAGCTAAACACATAGAACATCCAGGGTGTCTCCACTCAAAACCGGCTTCTATAAATATTTTATCTAACCCTTCTTCTTCAGCCTTCCTCTTTACTAACATAGAGCCAGGCACTACAATAGCCTGTTTTACTCTTCCACTAAGTTTATATCCTCTAACAACCTTTGCAGCTTCTCTTAAGTCCTCCAATCTACCGTTAGTACAAGAACCTATAAACACTTTGTCAATTTCTATACTTTCAATGGGAGTTCCCTCCTCCAATCCCATATATTCAAGGGCTCTTTCAACAGCACCTCGTTTTACGGGATCCGAAATCTCAGATAAGTATGGCACCCTCCCTGTAATTGGGGCTACCATTTCTGGTGAAGTCCCCCAAGTCACTTGAGGCTCCACCTCTTCAGCTCTAAAAAAGCACCTCTTATCGTAATCACAATCTTCATCAGATGCCCAGGAAAGCCAAATCTTAACCAATTCATCCTTAGAAATACTTTTGGGAATATAAGGTTTATCAATAAGGTACTCCACAGTTACATCATCGGGAGATATGAGACCCGCCTTAGCACCCGCTTCAATGGTCATATTACAAAGGGTCATTCTCCCTTCCATAGAAAGTGCTCTAATTGTTTCACCTGTATACTCAATTACATATCCAGTTCCTCCTCCAGTCCCTATCTTGCCTATTATATGTAATATTAAATCTTTAGGTGTAACCCCTAATGGAAGCCTCCCATCCACTCTAATTTCCATTGTCTTAGATTTCCGCTGGATTAAAGTCTGAGTTGCCAATACATGTTCAACTTCACTTGTACCGATCCCAAATGCAAGTGCTCCAAGAGCACCGTGTGTAGATGTGTGTGAATCACCACAGACCACCGTCATACCTGGCTGGGTTAGTCCCAACTCTGGACCTATAACATGGACAATCCCATTTCTTGAATCATGCATGTCAAAACATTGAATCCCAAACTCTTTACAATTCTTTATCAAAGTCTCAACTTGCAAAGCAGAAAGAGGGTCAGAAATTGGCTTATCTCTACCCACGGTTGGGATATTGTGGTCCATTGTTGCAAAAGTTAAATCTGGACGGCGAACCTTTCTACCTGCAAGTCTCAAGCCCTCAAAGGCTTGAGGAGATGTAACCTCGTGAATATAATGTCTATCAATGTATATTATTGGGTCTTGTTCTTCAGGTTCACAGACCAAATGTGCATTCCAGATTTTTTCGTAAATAGTGTTTCCCATATAAAATACCTTTCAAGGTTCTCCTTCGAAAATTACCTAACAATTAAAAAAACATATTTTCTTCCGAGTTGGAGTGGTATTATATCAAATTTATTGAGAAACTTTACTCGGCACTACAAAAATCAGGGATATTTGACAAAAAAACTTTCTACTTCTTAAAAAGAAAATATCAATTTTGTCTAACTCTATCACCTCTTCCCACCCCAGGGATACGCCCAATAGACTCTATTAGTTGAATGATGTCCTCATGAGTATCTTGAATATTCTTGATACTACAAGTTTTACCAGGATAAATATCATAGTAGACCCTATATTTCAGAGGAGTTATATTAGGCATAATAATATTAGCACCTCTTAAAAGACATAATTTCCTTGCTTCAACCCCACCTATAGTAGCAAGAGCAGTGGTAGCAGGGATATTTGACTCAGGACACGCTAACCTGGTTAAAGCCACTACTTTAATTGTCATCTCGGGAGTATTGGGTACACTTTTAGAAACACTTTCCTTATGGCTACTATATATTTTACCTAAAGGGGTAAGAGGATGGGGCACATAAGGACCTATCCCAATCATATCTAAATCCATTTCTTTGAATAGAACTATATCCTTAGCTATGCTCTCGTATGTCTGATAAGGTAAACCAATAATTATTCCACTTCCTACCTCATAACCGAGTTCTTTCATATACAAGATCTGGCTTATTCTTCCCGCAAGTTTTTTCGCAGAAGGGCCTCTATGCAATTTTTTAAACAACCTTTCATCAGAAGTTTCAAATTTTAGTAGGTATCTATCTGCTCCTGCTCGTTTCCAAAGCTTCAAGTTTTCTCTGCTTTGTTCCCCCAAACTTAAAGTAACTGCGAGTCCAGCTTTCGATTTTATATCTCCTATAATATAAGCAATCTCTTCTGGTAAAAACCCCGGATCCTCTCCAGATTGCAAAACTACAGTGCCATATCCTAATTCCTTGGCAAGTAACGCTGTATCAATAATTTCATCTTTGGACATTCTGTATCTCTTTAAACTTTTATTACTAACCCTAATTCCGCAATAGGAACAATTCTTTGAACAATAGTTAGAAATCTCGATTAGTCCCCTTAAGTAGACTTCGTCTCCAACAAATTGTCTTCTAACTAAATCGGCTTTTTCCCATAATTCTTTCAATTTTTCTTCATTGTTTTCTCTTAACCAGTATAAAATCTCTTCGTACACCATTATACTTAAAAACCGGCTCATACCTTTTTTAAATTCTTACTTTGTCTGTACACATCTAAAGCAGAGGGAAAAGGTTGTAAGGCTCGTTCTAAAATCCCCAATGAATAGGCAATGGTCAACCCATAATTGCTTATCGGCACGCCTGCCTGCTTACAATACATTATTCTACTGAGCATTGCCCTTCTATTTAATGTACATGCTCCACAGTGAATAACTAATTTATAGTTTTTTAAATCAACCCCAGTATAAAAATCGTTACCTTGGACAGTATCGAATTCGAGCTTGCCCCCTACATACTGAGTTAACCATCGAGGGATCTTTACTCGTCCTATATCGTCTGCTATTGGATGATGAGTGCAAGACTCAGCTATTAAAATTCTATCACCAGGTTTTAAGTTTTCTATTGCGAGAGTACCTTCTACTTGTGTTATCAAATCACCACGGAATCGAGAGAATAATATTGAAAAACTCGTCACCCACACATCAGGAGGGGCATCTGCGACAACTTTTAAAAATGCCTGCGAATCAGTAACTATTATTTTTGGAGGCTTAGTTAGTATGCTAAGAGCATATCTTAATTCTCTCTCTTTCACAACCATACACAAAGCGTCATTATCTAATAAATCTCGTATGGACTGAACCTGAGGCATAATTAGCCTACCTTTAGGCGCCTCCTTGTCTATTGGTACTACCAAGATAGCCAATTCTCCCGGACCCACTAAATCACCCATGATTGTGGGGCTATTAATAAATTCCTCAGGAGCAGAAGAGATAATTATTTTCTTTAACTCATCTATGCCCTCCCCCCGTGATGCAACTGTAAAAACAAACGGAATCTTATCCTTTTTTAATTGTTGCTGTAATGACTCATTAGGTTGTCCCAGATCAGATTTGTTAAATACTACTATAATAGGTATATTTCTTTGCCTAAAGTTCTCAACTAATTTATCCTCAAATTCTCCCCAAACTCCAGATTCGACCACAACTATAGCAATATCCGTTCTATCAAACACTTGCTGAGTTTTTTGTATTCTCAGTTCACCCAAGGATCCCACATCATCTATCCCTGCGGTATCAATGAAAAGAACAGGGCCTAATGGTAATAGTTCCATAGGTTTCTCCACCGGATCAGTGGTAGTGCCCGCAGAGTCAGAAACTATAGAGACATTCTGCCGAGTAACCGCATTTAACAGGCTCGATTTACCTACATTGCGCCTGCCAAAAATCCCTATGTGCAGTCTAAAAGACTTGGGAGAACCTCGATACATCTATCTTTCCTTAGGTTTATTCGATAAACCCTAATCTACATACTGATTCAGGAGAGGTATATAATTCGAGTTCTTGGAGAGAAACTAAACCATCTTCAATTAATACATCAGCGACATCTTTACCGGTTGTCTTAGCTCGCTTAGCTACTTCGCAAGCTTTCTCATAGCCAATTTTTGGAATAACTGCAGTTAACAAAGCAGTGGAACTTCTCACATAAGAGTGGCAAACTTTTTCGTTTGCCCTAATTTCTCTCACACATTTCCCCGAAAAAAGTTCAATTACATTGGTAAGGCTTTCCAAAGTAGTCAAAATACAGAAGGCTATAAGGGGTATAAACGGATTTAACTCTAAATTCCCAGAGGCGCATGCTAATGTTAGCGTTTGGTCTAAACCAAAAGTAAGAAATGCTACTTGACTTACAGCCTCAGGTAGAACGGGATTGACCTTGCCGGGCATAATAGAAGAACCAGCCTGTAAAGGTGGTAGAAGTATTTCCTTTAAACCTGCTTCCGGACCCGAAGAAAGCAACCTAAAATCAGACGATATTTTATTTAGGGTTACAGCTAAAGATCTAATAATTCCAGAAACTTCACTGAAAACATCTAAGTTTTGGGTAGCTTCAACTAAATTTTCTGCCCGAGAAACACCTATTCCACTTAACTCTCTCAAAACATCTACTACCCGAAAAATGTAATCTCTTGGAGCACCTATCCCAGTTCCAACAGCGGTGCCACCTAAGTTTACCACCCTAAGCCTCTCTTCACATTTGTATATCCTCCAGCGATCTCGAGCTAAAGCGTCCGCATAAGCACCCATCTCTCTTCCTAAGGTAATCAAAACCGCATCTTGCATTTCTGTGCGAGCTACTTTAACTATACCTGACATTTCCCTTTCCAATTTCTGAAAGGACTCAACCAATCCCACAACCGCAGTTTCTAACTTCCTCAGCATTTTGATACACGCTAACCTGAGGGCAGTAGGATATGTATCATTTGTAGATTGATGCAGGTTAACATCATCTATAGGCGAAATAATATTATAGGTACCCTTAGGATAACCCATTAGTTCCAATGCTCGATTGGCAATCACCTCGTTAACATTCATATTAGTGCTTGTTCCCGCTCCACCTTGTAGGGCATCTACCACAATCTGACTATCCCAATTTCCCCTTGCGACCTCTTCACAAGCAGTTATGATGCACTCAGCTTTTTTTTCGGGTGTGGATAAGTATCCTAAAGAACAATTTGTCTTAGCACAGGCAAGTTTAACCAACCCATACGCATGTATAAGTTCAGGATGAATCCTGAAGTGGGAAATTTCAAAATTCTCTATAGCTCGAGCGGTATGAATACCCCAATATACATCTTTGGGAATCTTTTTCTCACCTAATAAATCAAACTCTATCCTATAATCTACCATTAAAATGACGCCTACCTCACTATTTACACGAAAACATCTCTCTCTCCACTTTTAACTCTATCAATTAGCTTTTGTGTTTTATTCCGCCTACCTTCCGGCATACTGCTAAGGATCTCCTCTATCCTTTTCCAACCCAATTCTTTAGTGGGGGGTGATGCATAATCCTCGAGATACTCAACAAATGTAGTTAAAGCATTTATTTCACAGTGATTTTTTATTAAACCAGGTTTTGCCAAATCCATAAAGTCTACACCTGTTCTTCCCAATCTATAACAAGCAGTACAGAAGGAGGGAATATATCCAAGTTGGGATATATCATATATAACCTCGTCAAGACTCCTATGGTCACCCAGGGAGAACTGACTCATATCCTCTTCTTCTCTTCCTGTATATCCACCCGGGTTAGTTCTACTCCCCGCTGAGATCTGTGAAACACCGAGGGCAAAAGTCTCTCTTCTTATATTCGGAGTCTCCCGGGTAGACATAATTATCCCCGTATACGGAACTGCTAATCTCAAAATTGCCACAATTTTTCTAAAGTCAATATCAGAAACTGGATAAGGAGGGTGAGCGGACAACTCAGACCCCACCGCAGGTTCAAGTCTTGGAACACTAATAGTATGAGGACCTACTCCAAACTTCTTCTCCAAATGTCTTATATGCTGCATAAGGGCAAGTATCTCGAATCTCCAATCGAACAGTCCAAAAAGAATCCCAACTCCAACATCATCAATTCCCGCTTCCATTGCTCTATCCATCGCAGTGATACGCCAATCAAAATCTCGTTTAACCCCACCTATATGAACTTTTCCATAGGTTTCCCTGTGGTATGTCTCCTGAAACAGTTGATATGTTCCTATCTTAGCTGACTTAAGCTCTTTGAATTCTTCTAATGTCAAAGGTGCTACATTCACATTAACTCTTCTAATTTCTCCCCTTCCTTTTTTAACGCTATATATAGTTTCGATACATTTCAGAATATAATCAAACCCCTCTGATGGGTAGGATTCACCAGCTACCAATAGAATACGCTTATGACCCTGTTCTACAAGAGCTTCCACTTCTTGCCTAACTTCTTCTTGGGACAAAGCTTTACGCCTTACAAGTTTGTTACTCCTCCGGAATGCGCAGTACAGACACTCATTTTTACATAAATTAGAAACATAAAGAGGAGCGAATAAGACTAATCTTTTCCCATATATCTCTTCTTTGACTTTCTTTGCGGTATTGAACATTTCTTTGAGCAAATCCGGGTCACTCACCGCTGAGAGCGATGCAATTTCTTGCTCGTTCAATCCCTTTAGGTCTAACGCTTTTGCCAATACTTCCCTAATATAAATTTCATCTTTCCGGACCTTATTTTTCAGTGTGTCGAATATTTGTTGTTCATTTATGGGAACAGTATTTTCGTCCGTATTAAGCATGTACAGATCTCCAATATTATCTACGAGTAAGATTCCTAACTATATCCAATAATTTTCTTGGCTCCACAGGTTTATGGACAAACTCATCCACCATAAAATCTTTTTTGTCCTCGTCTGATATTGGTGATAAATCATACCCTAATCTTGATGAAATGCCTGTTACCATAACTATTGGTATATCACCACATCTCTTCTTTACTTCCTTAACAAATTTTATTCCCTCATCTATTTCTTTCATCATAAGGTCAGTTATCACAAGAGATACTGGATTCTCAGCCAAGAAGGCAAGCGCCTCATCAGAAGTAGAGAAAGTATATACAGAGTAACCACCCTTTTCCAAAATAATTCTACAACTCTCTAAAACATCTACATCATCGTCTAATACTAATATGTTCACCTAAATCTTCCCTATTCCATTATATCTATATCCATAAAATAAAAACGCAAAAGGGAGTATACTTCTCAATAATTATATACTCCCTTTTGCAAATTTGGGTAAATATTTCAATTTTTTCTTCTTGCAGTAATAAGCTACACCTTCGACCTCTCATAATAATGAGTATGTAGCAAGTGATGAGATTTCTCACTCAGAGGATGTCCAAGAAATTCCTGATATAGTTGAATCACCTCAGGATTTTTATGGGATTTCCTGATAGCTTTTCCTTCATCCTCTTTATATATTGCCTCGATCCGAGCCTTGCGAACCTCATTTGTTGTAAGTCTGGGTTGTCCACCTCCTCCTATACATCCTCCTGGGCAAGTCATAATCTCTATGAAGTGGTAATTCTTCTTACCGGAACGAACTGTTTCAATGAGATTTCTTGCATTCCCTAAACCATGTGCAACCGCTACATTAACAGTAATACCTTCCAAAAAAGACCACTCAGGAAGACATTGCTCTAATTTAATTGAGGCTTCCTTAATCCCATCAAGTCCCTCAACAGGAATCACATGAAGATTCTCAAAAGGTAATTCCCTACCAGTAACTATTTCATATACGGTTCTCAACGCTGCTTCCATCACACCTCCAGTGTTGGCGAAAATATCTGCTGCACCGCTCGAAGCCCCAAGAGGAGAGTCCTGTTTCGAATCCGGAAGACTAACAAAGTCTATACCCGCCATTTTAATCATTCTGCCCAATTCGCGGGTAGTAAGAACAAAATCTACATCTCTCACCCCAGAGGCATTCATCTCTGGTCTCTGATGTTCATACTTCTTCGCTGTGCAAGGCATTACCGAAACCACTACAATATCTTCTGGCTTCTTTCCTATTTTCTGAGCATAATATGTTTTCGCTATCGCACCGAACATTTGTTGCGGTGACTTACAAGTAGATAGATTTGGTAGCATATCCGGATAGAAGTGCTCAATATATTTTATCCACCCAGGTGAACAGCTTGTAAACATTGGCAATGGCACATCCTCACCCTCCACTATCTTTTTCTTAAGCCTTTCTAAAAGCTCACTACCTTCTTCCATAATAGTTAAATCAGCTGCAAAATTGGTATCAAACACAGCATGAAATCCCAATCTCTTTAGGGCAGTGACCATTTTCCCTGTTACAAGGGTACCGGGTGGTAAACCGAAACACTCACCCAACGCAGCACGAATAGCAGGTGCAGTTTGGACAACTACTACTTTAGTAGGATCATCCAATGCGGAGAATACTCCCGCTATTTGGTCCTTTTCTACGATTGCACCTACAGGACAAACCGCACTACACTGTCCACACTGGACACAAACTACATCGTCTAAATCAGAAGCAAAAGCAGGACCTATGAC
>JAOAHN010000091.1 GCA_026415215.1 Candidatus Hydrogenedentota bacterium | reverse complement strand
GGGTATGATAATCCATTTGTCGGCACTTTTGATGGCAAAGGTTTTACCATAGAGAATATATACATTTCTCTACCCACAGTTCCTGGTGAAGAAAATGGTGGTATATTTAGCATAGTTGGAGAAACTGGAGTTATTAAAGATTTGAGTTTAGAGAACGCCTATATCGGAGGTGGATATAGATATATGGGTGGGATAGCGGGGATTAACTTTGGTCTAATAGTGGGTTGTTCTGTCAGGGGAAGCATAGTAAGTAATATAGGGGCAGGAGGTTTGGTCGGGAGTAACAAGGGTGTAATATTAGATAGTCATTTCTTGGGTAATGTGACTGGGAGTGGTATTGTAGGAGGTATAGCTGGAGCCAATGATAGCGATTATGGGAGGTCCGCGACTATTGGGAATTGTTATGTGTTAGGGAAAATTACTCTCAGGGGATCATCTTCTGCAGGGGGTATAGCTGGTTGGGGTAGAGGTGGTAAAGTTAAAAATTGCTATTTCTCAGGGGAAGCTTACTCAGATGGTGACTGGGGAGGCATTATAGGATTTAGTTCAGGAGAGGTGATTCGATGCTACGCTACTGGGTTAGTTATAGCCTATGGAAAATTTCAAAAGATTGGAGGTGTAGTGGGTTACAATTATGATGGAAATCTGATTGAATGTTACTCGTCTACTCGAATATTTGATGAAGCGAGAGAAGAAAGCAATGATATCGGGGGTCTCTTAGGATACAATTTCAGCTCTAATACCATGGAGGGGTGCTACTGGGATGTAGAAGTCTCAGGGATAGAAAGTTCTGAGGGAGGCGAAGGCAAAACTACCTCTGAGATGAAGCAAAAATCTACCTATGTCGGTTGGGATTTTGAGAATGTATGGGACATCATTGAGGGTGAGACATACCCTTGGCTTAGGTCGTTGGGACCCACCCAGGAATATGTGCCAACACAAAATAATAGGATATATATTTCCACATTGGAGGACTTAGCAAAAATAGGAAAAGACTGGAATTTTCCCTGGGATGCTGACTATGAACTTACAAAAGATATTGATGCAAGCGAGACTATTTACTGGAACAATAGGGAGGGTTTTGAACCTATCTTTTTCTTAACGGGTAGTTTAGATGGGGCTGGTCATAAGATTTCTAATTTGTATATATTCCGGATTTATTCTTCTTCCCGCTATCCTACCGGGTTAATCAGTTATAACTTGGGACATGTTAAAAATCTATCTTTGGAGAATTGTTGGGTTGCAGGAATGGCCGATGTTGGAGGTTTAGTAGGAAGGAATTATGGACACATATTAAAATGTGACATCAAAGGTGGAGTAGCTGGCTACCCTTATGATAATACGGGAGGAGTAGTAGGTTTTAATGGAGGAGTTATAGAGCTCTGTCGTAGCTCTGGACATATTTCGGGAGTTTCTCAAGTAGGAGGAATTGCTGGAGAAAGTTGGAGTATTATACGCAATTGTTATTCTCTGTGTGATGTGCGTGCTGCAAGGGATAAGGGGGGGGGGATAACCGGGTATTAGTCTGGTTGGGACTTAATACGGTGTGTTTCAGGCGGTTCTGTTGTTGGCAATAGCATAGTAGGGGGGCTGGTTGGAGAATTTTATGCTTCTATATCTGATGTTTATCGAGGGAAGTTTACTGAAGTAATGGAATGCTATGCATTCTCCTCTGTTTTTGGGGAGTATTATGTAGGAGGGTTGGTTGCTCGTGAGACTGGTCCTACTCCTCAATACATAAGTTCCTACTGGGACATAGAAAAATCAGGGATATCAGAATCTGAGGGGGGAGTTGGAAAAACAACAAGCGAGATGAAGCGAAGAAGCACCTATGTGGGCTGGGACTTTGAGTCTACATGGGATATCATTGAGACACAAACTTACCCATGGTTGAGAGCTTTGGGACCTGTAGAGTCTTACATACCTTTGGTTAATAAGATTGAAATTTGGGATGTGAAGGAGTTAGTAAGAATAGGAAAAGATTGGAATTATCCGTGGTTTGGTTATTACAAATTAAAGAAAGATATAGATGCGGGGGAAGCGACAACTTGGGATAACGGAAAAGGGTTTTTCCCCATAGAGTTGTTCACTGGGACTTTCGATGGAGGTGGAAGAGTAATAAAGAACTTATATATTAATAGACCAGAAGAGCGTACAGTGGGGCTGTTTAGAAGACTTTTTAATGCGAAGGTAAGTAACTTAAAACTTGAGAATGTATATGTCGTTGGAGGGGAGGAGGTCGGAAGTTTAGCAGGAATAGCAATCATCGGGGGTGGAGAAATTAGTAGTTGCAACGCCACTGGCGAAGTCTCTGTAGTAGGTATAACTAACTCATCTTCATCCTATTCTTGTGCAGGGGGTATTATAGGTATGCTAACCAGCGGGAAAATCTCGAAATGCTCTGCTCAATGTAATGTATTTGCCAATGTCGTAAATGGTCATGCAGGCGGTATAGTGGGTGTTATCACTGAATGGAGTGGAAATTCATTCCTGGAGAAATCATATTCCTCATGCTATGTATTAGGGTCTAAGAATGCAGGGGGAATAGTGGGCTATTTTGAATTCGCTAACATTCAACAGTGTGTATCAAAAAGTGTTGTATCAGGTAGCTTTTACTGTGGTGGTATAGTAGGCTACAATGAACAAGGAGGAATTTACCAAAGTTATTTTGATGGACAAATTGAGCCTCCCTCGTTCGGTGGAGGAATAGCCGCTTATACTAATTATGGAAGTATATATGAGTGCTACGCGGTAGGCACGGGAGATATAAGGGGGATAGTGGCAGGTTGTCGCTACCTGCCTAATGATCCGCTTCCTGTTCAGAATAGTTATTGGGATAAAACTGTAACTAACTTTGATTATGCATCGATGTGTGGAGGAGAAGGAAAAACCACCGAGGAGATGAAAAGACGCGAGACATATAAAGATTGGAACTTTGACAATGTATGGGTAATTGATGAAGGTTTAAGTTATCCATATCTCCAATGGGAAAAACAGTATTCTGATTTCAGTGGGATTTGGAAAGAAAGAGCGTTCGAAGAACCAAAACCCATTGATTTGGGAATTTGGAATGAGGGTTTTGCAATTGGATGGAGATTTTACGATTATGTGGTAGAACTAAACTCAAATGTGCAATCTTTAGCAGTCTATCTGGAAGGTGATAGCCATAATGATGATTGGATATTACTCGGAGCGGTCAATAGATTACCAGAAATTAACTCATACCAGTGGAAAGTGTCTGGAGGCGGAGAACAACCTCTCGTTTTATTCATAGCCCCAGCAATTCGGGGAAAGTATTACTTTTCGGTGGTTAGAATAGGAGAGGATGAACCTGTTAGGTATAGACTTAAGGTTGGTGTCATTACCAGAGGTGTGTCAGGGGTGAATTTGACAAGATTATCCTCAGAAGACAGTAATTTTGTGGTGGTAAGTGGGGTAGGACTTAATGACAGAATTAGATTGAAAATAGTTTCCTGTGCAAATGGGGAGGTATTAGGAGAATTTGCTCCGGTGAGAGTCTCAGAAAATGATGCCGAATTTGAAGTGGCTTTTGAAGAATCATTTACGGGAAGAGCCAAATATATATTGGTTTGGGAAGATGGAGCTGAGGAAGAAATAAGCGGGTGCTCTGTAGAAATATATAGACCTTTAGTTGGTCCTGTTTTCCAAGGAGTGTTTGTTGTGCCTGATTTGGTGCGCACTAATAGGGTATACACTGGACTTTTTGTCTATCGTAATGTGGGCGATGTGCCCATGAATGCCCCATTGTGCCTTATAACTACACCACTCAATTGGCCATTAAGGTACAAAGGTGAGCAAGTCTGGCGTGATGGAAAACTGTTACTACTGTGCACAAATAGGGATAGACCGTGGACAGTGCTGGCTCCAGGTGAAGGTGGTGCTGTTCAATTTGAGTTCATGGTAACTACCTTAGAAGGTGGTGGAAAATTCGAGTATGTGTTGTGTGACCCTAACTCAGAAAGGATACCTTGGGACGAGTATTACTATGTGCTCAAACCACAGGATTTAAGTGAAGAAGAATGGTCAAACAACTGGGTCGACATCCAAAACTACTTGGGGTTGACATGGGCAGATTTATATAGAAGAATTTTATTGAATGCATATAGAATCGGATATAGGCAAGAGTCCACATATAATGTTGGAAACATAATATCTACATCCGTAAGGGAGCACTTAGGTTTACCGATAGCGTATATTAATGGGAAGGTTATATGGCACGAGACTGGGAGAGAAATGGGGGGAGTTTTAGTAAAACTTTATCAACTAAGTCCTGATAATAACCTCAATCTTTATGATTCTACCATTACAAGTTCCGGTGGATTTTACAAATTCGATAATGTTCCTGATGGGAATTATCAACTTGAAGTAGAAGGGTTTACTATTGTCAGTGAAAACTCAGATATAAGCATTGTTAATCAGATAGATGTTGTGGGAGTGACTTTAGAAATAGCCGATTTGCCTGACCCACCTCAATTTGAAGAAATACCCATACCAGATGACCAAATAATAATGAGTCGGGGTGATGGGAATAAATATTTGCTATTGGGATATGGAGATACAACGGAGTTGCTAAGATGGGAAAATGGATCTTGGATAAGCGATGGAAAGTATGGTAATGATTTGAGCAAAGCGGAGGCATTGTGGAGTGGGTTTGCCCTACCTGGTCAGGAAAATTCGGAAGTTATATTGCTTGTATGGAGGGAAGAAACTGAAACAGAAGCGAGAATCATGTGGCAACTGGGAATTTGGGATGGGTCTACTGGAAGTTACATGTGGAGTGAACCTAATGTATTTAGAAATGGTGAATATGATTTTGGGATTCCCTTATTAGGGTATTTAGGGCATGGAAGATTTGTAGTTGTATGGTTATTGCGAAACAAGAACTTAGTAGATGACTTTGATGTATATTATGGAGAGCTTGAGATAACTCCAAAAGAGTTAAAATGGGTAGAGCCAGAACGGTGGTCTAAGAGTTCTAAAGATTTTTGTTTGAATTTTGTCATAGGAGACTTAAATAATCTTAATAAGAATATACCAATATTAGGGGGAAAGTTTGAGTTTACGATAAATGCAAGCGTATGTCCCTTACCACCTGATTGTTCAAAAATGGTGGTGGGAGGAAGTGGAAGTGTTGGCGCAAGGGTTAAGTTCGCAGGTCCTATTAGTTTAATAGTTGGAGGTAGGTTGACAGAGAAAAGTACTATTGTTTGTGAGCCTGAACCACACACTATTTTCAACGAAAGAACATTGTCTCTAACAGGTGCTCTCCAGTTTAGTTCTAAACATACATGGCCGTTTATCTTTACAGTTGGTGCCATTCCTATTCAAGGGAGGTTTATAGGAAATTTTGTTGTTGGGGGAGCGGTCACAGGAAAACTGGTATGGACTCAAGAAGACTCTCTGACTCCCCAATATGGGGAAATACTCGGTTCCATTAATTCTGAGATTTCAGGTAGGGTGAATATATATGATTTGGGAATGCTCGACTACGGATTAGTGGGTGCGAGGGTCAGTTTAGGAGGCTCTATCAGGTTTAAGTATGCTCAGAACAGGTTATCATTCGCAGGAGTGTGTTTGACTTTAACTGGCTCTTTTGATGTGGCTTTTGGGTTTCTTGGGGGAAGCTTAAGTGGCAAATGGGGTGACGCATGCAAAGTAGGGGCCGTGCAGGGGGGCTATGAAGAATGGGGGAAGGATTATCACTTGGTTATCTACGGAAACAGAAATGCAAAGAGTAGCATTGCGGAGGAAGTTATATTAGAAGAGAGAATAACTCCATTTTATGGCTCGGCAAATGTCTATACAGGAGTAGGCTTGCCTGTATTAGGCAACACAGCTACAACTGACTTATTCAACGATAATTCACCTGCTATGGTCTTTGATGAGGCCACTGGAAGGTTAGTTTTAGTGTGGACTAAGGACGAAGGCGATTACCATAACTTAATAGGTTCTCGAGTAGTTTACAGTGAGTATAACGGTCTCCAGTGGAGCGAGGTTGCGAGGATAAGCGAAGTCGGTTTTAACAGCAGTCCCTCAATCGACCTGTTAGATGGGTCTGGAAAAGTGATAGCTGTGTGGAGTTCTGCAAGCTCGGAGGGGTTAAATATAGATTCAGAGTTGCAGTTAATAAAGTCAAGAATGGAAATTAGTGATATACATTACGCAGTAAGAAATGAGGATGGCTCATGGAGTCAAGATAGAGCGGTTCTCGAAAACGATGGACAAGACATAAGACCTATAGTTGCAAGTGATAGAAACGGGACAGCAATAGTAATCTGGCTGAATTATCAAGATGATATGCAAATTGGGGAATATAGACTTCTATGTTCGAAATACTCAGGTGGGACTTGGAGTGAACCGGTTGAAGTCGCAAAAGGGCTTAACATCAGTAAATTTGATGTAAGATACTGGGACAGTAAATATGTATTGGTATGGCAAATGTTGGACAGCTCAATTACTGAAACAAATATTTTGCGGGCATACTATGCAGTATCTGAAGACGGTATAGAGTGGTCGGAGCCAACTTATGTTAGGAGTGACGAAGGTAAATCGTATATTGTGAATAGGGATTGGGTTACGGGAAACAATATTAAGGCTATAGATAAATTTGCAGATGTATCTGAATGTTGCCAGGAAGAAGGGGAGGGTGAAGAAGGGGAAGAAGAAGATCCGAGTGAGCCCATCTCCGATGATATACCAAAGAGCAATGTGAGAGGAAACTCTGGAAAAGATACAAGTGTAGTATCTCCTTTAGACCCGAATGAAAAGGCTGGTCCAACGGGAAGAGGTGAAGTTAGAGGGGTATATTTGGGAGAAGAACTGGTCTATACTGTTTACTTTGAAAATGTCCCCACCGCTACTGCTCCGGCTCAAGAGGTGGTGATAGAGGATTATCTAAGTGATTATCTCGATTGGAGTACCCTGCGTATATTAGACATTCGTTGGGGTGATTACAGTGTTGAACTACCGAGAGAAGATTTGTTCTCCAGCGCCAGAGTAAAAATTAAAGACTATAGAGAAGGTGTAGATAAAGAATGGTTGGTAGATGTAGTTATGAATTTCAATGTGAGAACTGGATGTGTAAAGTGGATATTCAGAACTTTGGACCCAGAAACTATGCAACTACCAGAAGATGTTCTCGCAGGTTTCTTACCACCTAACGACGAGTCAAGTAGAGGAGAAGGTCATATAACATTCTCGATAAAAGTTAGAGAGGATGCTCCAATAGGAAGTGTTATTAGGAACAGGGCAACAATCCAGTTTGATGTGCAATCACCAATAACCACCAACGAAGTCGATAATACAATCATACTTCCAATACTCCCCGGTGGCGAAGGAGAAGTTTCAGAGGGAGAGGGAGAAGTTATCCCCGAGGGTAGTATTGATGGAGGGTATGAAGAGGAGGGAGAAGGCTTCTTTGAAGGAGAATATGAAGGAGATTCTGGTGGAGAAGGGGTGGAGGGGGAAGAAGGAACCGAAGGTAGTGTGGATGGAGGATATGAGGGAGATGGAGAAGTGACTACTGAAGGGGTAATAGACGGGCAACCAGAAGGAGAACTCACCGAAGGGGCAAAAGAAGGGGAATCCCAAGAGGACCGTCCTCCAAGAAGGTGTGGATGTTTTAACAGAAGGAATAAACCTTTTCAAATTACCCAATATCCTCTCGACCTTGCCATCTTGGCTCTCCTAATGCTGACTATGAGTGGGATGAAGAAGAGAAGCAGTAATGGGAAATAAGACATTATGTAGAATTTGCAGGGTTATTGAGGTTGCTTTGAATATGAGTTTCTCAAAAGAGCAAGGCACCTCTTATCCCCGTGCTTTGCTGTCCTTAAAATGAAGTAGAGATAATTGACATTGAAAAGATTTC
>JAOAHN010000071.1 GCA_026415215.1 Candidatus Hydrogenedentota bacterium | reverse complement strand
AGATGTGTATAAGAGACAGGGTTATGGGCAGATCAGATGCGGCAAAAATATTACTTAAGCCGGCTACAAAGGGGACCGGGATTGTTGCCGGCGGACCCGTCCGAGCAGTGTTAGAAGCCGCAGGTTATGCAAATGTACTCACAAAATCACTTGGTTCTAATACTGCTGTGAATGTAATCTGGGCTACCTTGAATGCCTTAAGAGAGTTGAAAACCCGTGATGAGATACTACAGATTCGTGGGCTACTACCGTCGCGTCAACTTAAACAGAAAGTGGATTCGGAGTAAGGGAGAACAGGTATGGAATTGTATACACTTAAATACGCACCCGGAGCCAAAAAGAGAAAGAAACGAGTAGGAAGAGGTCCCAGTTCTGGGCATGGAAAAACTTCGACTCGTGGGCATAAAGGTGCTCAGGCTCGTGCAGGTTATAGAAAGAAACCCGGCTTTGAAGGTGGGCAAATGCCTCTACATAGAAGACTGCCTAAACGGGGATTCCGCCATGTAAAAAGGTATCCAATGGCTCCCGTTAATGTATCTACTATCGAGATGTACTTTGAGGCCGGTTCTGTTATAACATCGGAGGATTTAATCAAAAGAAAATTTGCGAAAAAACTCAAGGGCGGTGTAAAGATATTAGGCGGTGGCGAGATTACAAAACCTGTTCATCTAATAGTTCAAGCTATATCTCCCTCAGCAAAGCAAAAGATAGAGTCTGTTGGTGGGAAAGTTGAAATAAAGCCCTTCATATCAGATATTGAATTTTCAGCTGAGGATTCTAATATTATTAATGTAAGTAAGAAGGAAGATTAAATTCAACAAAGGAGTTAAGTGGTGGCTCAGCCATTGGAAGCATTTAGGAACGCTTTTAAGATACCAGAGCTTAAAAGTAGGATTTTATTTACATTAATTATGCTTGCGATTTATAGATTGGGTTGTCATGTCCCTGCTCCTGGTATCGATGGATCCGCTCTTGCTCAACGGATAAGCCAAGGGGGTGGACTCCTTGGCTTTTATGATATGTTCAGTGGCGGAGCCTTTGCCCGCGCTACTGTATTTACCCTCGGAATTATGCCTTATATTACAGCATCTATTATCTTTTCTCTATTGATACCGATTATTCCATCTCTTGAAAAACTCCAAAAAGAAGGGCAAGAGGGGCAAAGAAAGATAAATGACTATACCCGTTATTTAACTATAGGTTTATGCATAATCCAGTCGATAGGTATCGCATGGTTTTTGCAAGGCTTAGGAAGAGAAATAGTCCCGAATCCGGGTACCATTTTTGTGTTTACTTGTATTCTGACATTTACTACTGGTGCTGCTTTTGTAATGTGGATTGGAGAACAAATAAGCGAGTTCGGTATAGGGAATGGGATGTCCTTGATTATCTTCACGAGTATAGTATCGAGGATGCCAGCAGCTTTAAGACACCTATTCCAACTTGTTTTTGTATCAAGACAACTAAATATGCTCCAAGCACTAATACTTGTATTCCTATTAGTAGCGGTAGTTGCTGGGGCGATTGCAATAACCACTGCTCAGAGAAGAATTCCAGTTCAATATCCTCGACAGGTTCAAGGGAGAAGAGTGGTAGGTGGGCAAAAGAGTTATCTTCCTTTAAGAGTGAACCAGGCAGGGGTGATTCCCATTATATTTGCAAGCTCAATATTGTCTTTACCTGCATATTTAGGCGATGCAGTTCGAATTCCGGCGATTGAGTGGTTTATTCATGAATTTTTCTACCCGGGAAATGTTGGATATGCAATATGCTATGCAGTTTTGATTATTTTCTTTTCATTTTTCTATACAGCAGTTACATTCAACCCTGTTGAGATCGCAGATAATATGAAGAAGTACAGTGGCGTAATCGTAGGGGTCAGACCTGGAAAAGCAACTGCTGAACATCTAAACTTTGTTATGACAAGAATTACCCTTGCAGGTTCCATCTTTTTGGCTGGAATAGCATTGTTGCCTGAAATTGTGTACTTCTTTGTGAAAGTTCCTGATTGGACTATAGTCCAGTTTTTCGGTGGCACGAGTTTGTTAATTCTCGTGGGCGTTGCGTTGGATACAATAAAACAGATTGAGCAACACTTGCTTATGAGACACTACGATGGATTCAGCGGTAAGGCGGGAAGGATTCGTTCGCGTAGAATCTTCTAAAAATTATAAATATTTGAAAGCAAAATTCTTAAAGCGTTATAATATTAACCTTTATTTCCGAGGTAGCGTAATGCGGTATGGTAGTTATTCGTTCTGAGTGGGAGATAGAACTCCTCCGTACCGCAAACCAAATTGTAGCAGATGTTCTCGCTACCTTAGCAGAACATATTCGTCCAGGTATAACAACAAAAGAATTAGATAGAATAGCAGAAGAAATGATTAGAGACAGAGGTGCAGTGCCAGCATTCAAAGGGTATCGTGGATATCCTGCTACTACCTGTATCTCTGTAGAAGATGAGATAGTTCATGGAATACCAGGGAAAAGAGTATTGAAAGAAGGTGAGATTGTGAGCATAGATGTAGGGACTTGTTATTGTGGTTATTATGGTGATGCAGCAATTACAGTGCCATGTGGTGAAATTGATGAGAATAGAAGAAGATTGATAGAAGCAACAGACTTGGCACTTTCTCGCGCTATTGCGGTAGCTCGGGAAGGCAACACAGTTAACGATATAGGATGTGCTATAGAGAAAACTTGTAAGGAATACGGTTTTTCAGTGGTAAGAGATTTTGTTGGACATGGAATTGGAAGTGCGATGCATGAACCTCTTCAAATACCTAATTTTGATACAGGCAAACCCGGTGTAAAGTTGAGGAGTGGAATGGTGCTCGCCATTGAACCCATGGTTAATATGGGTTCCTCCGGGGTGCGCATTTTGAATGATGGATGGACCGCAGTTACAGTAGACGGATCTCCAAGCGCCCACTTTGAGCATAGTGTAGTAGTTCGGAAAGACAGAGCAGAGATACTTTCATTTACGGAAAAGTTAGTATGGGGGCTAAGAGACATTAAGGGGAGCAATTAGTTATGAAAGAGAAACCAATAGAAGTTGATGGTGTAGTTACGGAGACTTTGCCTAACTGTATGTTTAGAGTACAGTTGAAAAATGGACATACTATTCTTGCCCATGTCTCTGGGAAAATGAGGATGAATTATATTCGTATTCTTCCCGGAGATAAAGTCAGAATAGAAATGTCGCCATACGATTTAACGAGAGGAAGAATAACTTTTCGATATAAACAATCATCAGCTCAATCTCTTCCGATAGAAGACGAAGAGGAGGAATAGTACATATGAAAGTGAGAAGTTCAGTAAAGAAAATTTGTGAGAAATGCAAAATTATTCGTAGGCACGGTCAAGTTCGTGTAATTTGTGAAAATCCTAAGCATAAACAGCGTCAAGGATAAGAAGGAGAGATAAGTTATGGCAAGAGTTGTAGGTGTAGATTTGCCAAAAACTAAAAAACTCGAGTTTGCCCTAAGGTATATATATGGTATTGGCAGAACTCGTGCTCGTGAAGTCTGCGAAGCAACCAATATAGATCCCAATATCAGAGTTAAAGACCTGACAGATGAACAGGCAAGCATCTTGTCTTCTTATATCCAAAGTCATTACAAGGTAGAAGGGGATCTTCGTAGAGAAGTAGCGAGTAATATAAAGAGACTTATGGATATCGGATGCTATAGAGGTACCCGGCATAAGAAAGGTCTGCCTGTGCGTGGACAACGGACCCATACTAATGCCCGAACACGGAAAGGCCCGCGTAGAGTCATCATGAAGAAAAAAGGCAAGTAACAAGTCGTGGATATGCTCCTAAGATTAATAAAAATACTACACAAATAAAGATATAGGGAGGTTAAACCCGTGCAAAAGGAAAGAAAAAAAGGTAGAGTGAAGAAAAAGAAAGTATTTTTAGGTGTTTCTTCAGGTAGGGCTTATATTCAAGCTACATTTAATAACACTATCGTCACTATTACAGACCCGAATGGTAATGTACTAACCTGGTCAAGTAGTGGTCAGGTGGGTTACACTGGGTCGAAGAAGAGCACTGCATACGCAGCCCAACTTGCTGCGGAACAGGCAGCTAAAAAAGCAATTGAGATGGGATTGAAGGAAGTCAGCGTATTTGTGAGTGGTCCAGGTGCAGGTAGAGAATCTGCAATTCGGGCAATTCAAGCATCAGGATTGAATGTAAATATGATAAAAGATGTTACTCCTATTCCTCACAATGGCTGTAGACCCAAGAAGAGAAGAAGAGTATAAATGTCCTAAATTTGAGTATTATTAAAAAACAACTTAAAACTTAAAACATCAAGGGGAATAACTCAATGAGAGCTAAGGATTTTCTAATTCCTGAGGTAGTTCAATTTGACCCTTCTTCAAATAACAAATATGCAAAGATAATAGTAGAGCCATTTGAAAGAGGGTATGGTATTACTGTTGGTAATTCTCTAAGAAGAGTGTTGTTATCATCACTCGAAGGAAGTGCTGTAACTGCTATTAGAATTGAAGGGATACACCATGAGTTTTCCCCTATTCCGGGATTCAAAGAAGATGTAACGGATTTGGTATTAAATTTGAAGAGATGCCATATTTCTCTAACGCAGGGAGAATCTTTGATATTTTCTTTTGAGCACAAAGGAGAAGATATCCTCACAGCGGAGGAACTATTTGGCAATCAGCCTGTGGAAGTATACAATCCCGACCATGTAATAGCTGTGCCAGTCCGTTCTGATGCTACTTTAAGAATGGAAGTGAAAGTGCAGAGAGGCAGAGGTTATGTGCCTGCTGAAGAATTAGAAGTAGGCCATGCTGAAATAGGTACTATATACCTCGATGCTAACTTCTCGCCGATAATAAAGGTCAATTTTCTCGTAGAAGATGCTCGCGTAGGCCAAAGAACAGATTATGATAGATTGATATTGGAAATCTGGACAAATGGCTCCATTACTCCAGAAAAGGCATTAGAAGAGGCATCAGCTTTGTTAATAGACCATCTAAAGATATTCGTCAAACAAGAAAGAGTAGAAGCTAAGAGAGAAGAGGAGGAAGAGGAAAGTGAATCTGAATACGATCAGAGAATGTTAAACCTTCTTCTTCAAAAATCAGTAGAACAGATTGAGTTTCCACAGCGGGCTATAAACTGTTTTAAGCGCGCTAACATAAAAACACTCGAAGACCTTGTAAAGCATACAGATGAGACCCTTGCTATGTTACCTAACCTGGGTCAGAATACATTAAAGCAGATTAAAGAAGTTCTTGCTAAATATGGATTGAAGCTTGGAATGAAAGAGAGAACCGAACTCAAAAAACCAGTAGAGTTTTATGAACCTGGAGTATCCGGAGAAGATGATGACCTGGTAGCAGAAAAGATAATTGGGATGGATGAGGAAGACGAAGAATAACAAACTCGAGGTAGATAGGAGATGTGAATTATGCGTCATAGGAAAACTGGTAAAAGATTAGGTAGGAATACCTCCCAAAGGCAGGCTCTCATAAGAGCCTTGCTGTGTGGTTTGTTTAAATATGATGCTATTGAGACTGGACTTGCAAAAGCCAAAGAACTGAGACGGTTTGCTGAACCATTGATTACCCTTGCAAAAGTAGATAGCACCCACCATAGAAGGCTCGCATTTGCCAGGTTGAGAGATAAGGAAGCAGTGAGCAGATTATTCACGGAGATAGGTCCCGCTTGTGCAAATAGACCTGGGGGATACACCCGGGTGATTCGTTTAGACCATAGATTAGGTGATGGTGCTCCATTAGCGAAGATTGAGATAATAGATATGGTGGTAAAGAAAGAAGAAGGTGCGAAGAAAAAATAAATGCTAATTTTAACATGGATTGCTTAAATGCGCTACGGTCTGCAACTTTATACTGTAAGAGATCTTGCTAAAAAGGATTTGAAAGCCACCTTAAAAAAAGTTAAGGAGATGGGATTTGAGTATGTTCAATGGAGCGGGATGCCTGATACACCTGCTGAAGAGATAAAGTCTGTATTAAATGAAGCTGGATTGAAGGCTGTTTCTGCTCATATATCTGTAGAGGATTTTGAAAAGGACTTTGATAGCCAACTGAGTTTCTGGAAAACTGTGGGGGTCTCAGATGTAGCTCCAGGCGGAATGATGTCAGATTGCAGATCTGACCCCGAAGCATGGTTGAGAGGGTGTGCACGCTTAGATAATTTAGGTGCTCGCTTGCGATTGCAAGGACTCCGCCTTTCTTACCACAATCATGACTGGGAGTTGAAAAGTTTTCCTGGTCAAACTGCATCAAAATTAGAAGTTTTACTTCAATCTACTTGTCCAGATAACTTATATGCGGAATTCGACTTGGCATGGTTATATATCGGCGGAGCGAATCCCGCAGATTGGTTAAAGAAATATCAGAAGCGTTGTCCTGTGATACACATGAAAGATGCTGTGATTCAGAGGGGAATTACCGGAAGACGATACTTTTTTGTCCCATTGGGTAAAGGTGAACTTAACTGGGAGGAGATAATACCTGCGTGCAAAACGGCAAATGTTGAGTGGTGCATATACGAGCAAGATAGTTTCCAAGGGGATATATTTGAGGAAATAAATATTAGCTTAGAATTTCTAAAGAAGTGGCTATCTTGAGAAATCCAATGGATAGTGAAGTTAACAATACCCTACCTACGATTGGTCTTCAGTTGTATACTGTTCGTGATGCTTTATCACAAAATCCCTCCGCCACATTGAAGGAATTATCTGAAATAGGTTACAAGTATGTAGAAATTGCAGATACGAGCAATTACCCACTTAGCCAATTTACAAGTCTTTTATCTGAATACAATCTTTCCGCATTGTCAACCCATATAGACTACTTAGTATTACTTCAGTCTTCTGAGTACATTATTCAAGAAATAAAAAAGTCTGGCCTAAAATATGTAGTAGTTCCCTGGATAGGACCAGAAGTATGGCAGGATGTTTCTTTAGCAGAAAATGTGATTTCCGCAATGGATAATATAGGTAAAAGTTTTGCTGATGAGGGGATTTTTCTTTGTTATCACAACCATGCACATGAGATCAGAAAAACTACCGAGATTGGGGTCTTAGATTTACTTTTAGAAAGAGCAGAGAAAGTATATTTAGAGCTTGACTTAGGCTGGGGATATGTAGCCACGGGAGAAAATCCATTTAAGCTTGTAGAAAAATATGGGCATAGGATAAAGCTTTTCCATCTAAAAGATGTTTCTAAAAGAGATCCTGTGAAGTTTACTGAGTTAGGTATGGGGGAGATTCCTTGGGTAGAAATCCTACCGGAGATTTGGAAATTGAATAAGTCTCCTTGGATAGTAGAACAAGATGATAATTTTAGTATAAATAGTATCTCCAGCGCTAAAGTGGGGATTGAGACTCTCCGAGCTATTCTGAAGAGGCTTTAGAAAAAATCTCCTATAATCTAATATTTGGGAGGAAACACTCCTATGAAAATACTTGTTACCAGTGCTCTACCGTATGCAAATGGGCACATTCACCTCGGACATATTGCTGGAGCTTATCTTCCGGCTGATATATATGTAAGGTATCAGCGATTGAGGGGAAGAAAAGTATTATACATTGGTGGTTCAGATGAGTATGGAGTTCCTATAACTCTTACTGCACTTAAAGAGGGTAGAACCCCGAAAGAAGTTATAGATTTTTACCATAATGCCAACGCCAAAGCCTTCGAAAGACTTGGGATATCTTACGATATATATGGTAGGACATCGTGGGATTTGCATATCGATACAACGCAGTCATTCTTCAGAAAACTTTATGATGGGGGGTATATTTTTGCACGCGAAATGGAATTGTGGTATTCCATAAAGTCTAATAGGTTTCTTCCAGATAGGTATGTTAAAGGACAGTGTCCGAGATGTGGCTATGAAGACGCTAACGGAGATGAATGCGAGAGGTGTGGAGCGCAATATTCCGCTAAAGATTTAATAAATCCTAAAGCTAACATCCCTGGAGACAATTCCGCCCCGATATTGAAAACTTCCCTTCACTGGTTTTTAGATTTGCCTAAGTTTAAAGATAGGCTCTTTGAATGGATAAATTCCCATACAGAATGGCGTAGCAATGTCCGTGGAATGGCTTTGAGTTGGGTTAGTGATCTAAGACCGAGATGCATAACACGCGATACTGAGTGGGGTGTGCCTATTCCCCTCGACCATCCAGAGGCAAAGAACAAACGAATATATGTGTGGTTCGATGCTCCTATAGGATATGTCACCAATACACGCCAATGGGGCATAGATAGGTATAATGACTCCCATGCTTGGGAAGACTGGTGGAAAAATAAAGATACAAAACTTGTGCACTTCATCGGAAAAGATAATATTCCTTTCCATGCTGTAATATTCCCAGCGATGTTAATGGGACAGGATGACTATATACTTGCAGATAATGTAGTTGGCAATGAATATTTGAATATCTTCAACCGAAGAACAGGCAAATCTGAGAAGGGTTCTAAATCGAAAGGCAATATGATTAGAGTTGCCTGGGCTTTGGATAAGTTGGGTACCATACCGATAAGATATTATCTCTGTGCAATAATGCCAGAGTCCAAAGATTCCGATTTTGATTGGGATGAGTTTAGAAATCATTACAACGGCGAGTTGTGTGATGTGGTAGGTAACTTCATCCACCGCACTCTTACTATGACAGTGAAAAACTTCGACGGTAAAGTTCCAACGCCTGGAGAGTTAGATAATGCCGATATAGAAATGTTGAATGCTGTAAAGGAAGCGGAAGAATCAGTTGCGGAGTCTATTGAAAATTTTAGATTTCGGCAAGCTCAAGAAAGATGGGTAGATCTCGGTAGGAAAGCTAATGGGTATTTTGATTCAAAACAGCCTTGGGCGACAAGAAAGACGGATGTGCTGAGAACCGGAACTACTCTCTATGTGTGTATGCAGGTGGTGAAGGCACTTGCAATATTAATGGAGCCCTTCATACCGGAGGGCAGTTTAGCCTTGGCTAAGCTTATCAATATAGAAATTAGACGGCAAGGACCTGAAGGTGGTAACGATATATGGGGTAGCATCAGCAGTCCGTTGTCTCCAGGAAGCCCACTTTCTACCCCTCAAGTGTTGTTTCCGAAGTTGGAACAGGAGTATATTGATAAGTTAGCAGAAGAGCATGAACAAGGTTTAGCCAGTTAAGTTTTGCCAAATTTTTCTGAAAGAGAGCCTTTCGAGGTGATGCAGTCGGATATTGGGAGCAAGAATATCTCTGGGAGAGGATTAATAAATCACATCGGTATCTTATATTTGATAGTATTCTTTTTTGTATTAGCTTATGGATTGGGTATATCCGCACTGCTTTTGATAATCAAACTCCCCTTCACTATTATATTTTCATTAGGAATTGCAATCCCGATTGCTATCCTATATTTACTGCTTCCCTTGAATTACTCCGCTACTATATTTCTAATTTTCATGATGCTGAGTCATTATTACCTATCTCCCATTATATTCCCCGTAGCGGGGATGGAACTTCATCCAAGAGAATTAATGAACCTCGCTTTCATTTCCAATTTCCTGGTTAATGTGGTTTTTGGGAGGGTTTACTGGCGTAAGAGTATCTTCCTGATTTTTGCTTGGTTATACTTTCTTTTCTTTATTTATTGCGCAGTGATAGGTTTTCTATTCGGTCACCACTGGCAAAGAGTTGTTGCTGAAATAAGATTTCCTCTGTTTTTCTTATCCTCTTTTATACTACCACACTGTTGGAAAGATTTAGAGCAATTAAAACTTACTTTGAGAGTGATGCTGGGAGTGTCTTTGATAGTTGTTCTTATGAGCTATGCACTATTTTTATATCCCCTTGTAACGGGAAGATATTTTCGTGTCCAGAATTTCTTAGGGGAGTTTCTACCTTATAAAGTCGGTCCTTTCCGGTTACAAGAAGTGAGATTCAATGGACATATGTATTTCGAACTGTGGTATGGAATTTTTCTAAGCTCATTTTTCGCAAAGGAGAAGTGGAGAGAAAAAATAAAAAGTCTACTTCTTGTAATCATTTTTCTTTTTGCGATATTAATACTGAAGATGAATACCGCTTTAGTTTCTGTGTTTATGATCTCTGGAATAATAATAATCGCATATCTACCATCAAGACTTCGGTTGTTCTTTGGGCTCATTTTCACATTTCTTATTTTATCTTTCTTCCTTACACTTGCTTACCTTTTCTATTCCGAGATCTTATCTTGGACTAATTCCAGGTTAGGTATTTCATTGCAAGCAAGATTAGTTGAGGTAACTGGAGCTTTGCAAAATTTTATGGAGTCACCTCTTTTGGGCAAGGGCTTTGGAAGTATGTTTGTAGGTTTAGGTTTGGCATCTAACTTTGCTCGAGATTTATATGCTCAGGCAACCTTTCAAACTCTTCATAATCTTTGGTTCTATTGGCTTTTCAAAGGTGGGATTATTGGAATGATTTTGATTTTCTCGGCTTTTTTAGGATTATTTTTGAAAAGTGCCTTCCTAATTTTTGGGAAAGGGGAGAAGCTAAGAGAAGATGCCTACTATTGGATAGGGTGGTGGAGTGTATGGATATCGCAAATTTTGATAATATCACTCGCATTCCCCAGAATCTCATACCCTATCGGACAAGTGTTTTTCGCATTAAGTATTGCTTGCTTTATTGTTTTGGAGGGTGAATCTGAGAAAACGCCAGTTTTGGATAAGCCAAGTAATGTTCGATTATAGATTGTTGTGAAAGATTTTTCCCTAAACCTGGGCGTAAGACTGGATATTAGTTTCAGGTGTAGGTCTATTATGAGGTATGTCTCAGATTAGTGAAAATAATATTAGTTAAATCTCCCAAATATTTTTAGGAAATATGGAAATATTATGGGATACAATGAAAATCAATTTTGATTG
>JAOAHN010000050.1 GCA_026415215.1 Candidatus Hydrogenedentota bacterium | reverse complement strand
TGCTCAGAATGGATTCGGACTTGTGGAAGATTGGTTTATTTCACCGGAGACGATGATTCGAAATATACATTGGGGGACAAAACTGAAACAATCTATTCTCAAAGACTTCCAAAATATCTACCAACTGTGGAATTGTTTAGGTATAGCACCACACACTCCCAATCTCCTAAATTCATTTTCAATATTGGGAAGTGTATCAAACTTTAGTGAATCATTAACCTATCCAATTTGTATGGTCTATCCACCAGCAGGAAATCCAATCTACATTCGTAATTTAGCTCACACCCCAAATATATTCTCACTTTCTCAGATTCAAAAGTGGTTTTACATATCTCACTACCCGGTAAAAGACTTATTACCCGAGATTGATATATTAGTTTTAGAAAACTACTTTCCTCCACCTTTACCTGCATTACAGACAGACCTCTCGATGTATATTCCACCTTATTTTATTCAGGGAAACGGGTCTTCTGAGTTCTTTCAGGAAATAGATGACTACCTCAATAATAGTGGTAAAATCTCCTCCCTGCCGACTTTAAAAACCTGTATTTTTGACACAGAGAAAGAATCAAAACTTTCATACGAAGGGGTTTTCTCACACCTTTTAACAAAATTAGAAACCTCCACCATTCAAACGGAGAAACTTTCCACTCTCGCTTCCTTAGCTGGAGGAGATTTTCCAAATAAACTTTTAGCCTCTTTATGGTGCAACCTACTACTCTTTTCTAATTCCGATTTTTTAAAGGGCAACTTGTCTCCTCAAGAATACTTAATATCTTTAATGAACTTAACACAACTATGTGCAATTGCGGAGAAGCAGAAAGTTGAGGCTCTAACCAAAATAGCTGATAATACGAATACCCTTGCCTACAGCCCAATTCCCAATAAGGAACCCATACCTATTATTATCTTTAATTCCAACTCTAATACAACCTCCGCCCCTGTTTTCATAAATTTAAACTCGCTTCCTAACTTTCCCAACGGCAAATTATTCACGGCTGACGGAAAATTAGTCCCATTCTTAGCACACCTCAAATCTCCAAAATACTCCTCCATTTCATATAAGACTCTTGAATTTGTTGCTGAAGAGGTTCCCCCTTTTGGAACGAAGATATATCTTTGGATTCCAGAATCCCACAATCCAAAAGAAATCCTTACCTCTGACTTATTCATAGAAAATAAGTATTATTTAATAAAATTTGATCATAGTGGGAATATCACAGAAATCATCCATAAAGATTCCAACGACTCTTTGAATCTAATCAATGAAGGCATTGATACACTCGGTATCTTAAACAGTGATCTGAATGAATTTAAGCCTATTACCGAAATACCTATTTCGATAAAATCATTCAAGTCCGAGTTGAAGCAAAGAATCGAAATCGAATTCGGAGCCGAATTAGGGAAAGTAGTCAAAGAATATACTCTTTATCACAATCTGCCTTATATTTATTGTTCACATAATCTCTCGATCGAGAATCAAAACGATGATAATATTATCCTTTGTACAAGATTTTCTCCTGATGTTAGTAACAATTTCGTTTTGACAGGGGCTCCCTTATTTGCGCTTCATCGAAATCTCCGAACACATAAATTAGTCCCAATTAAAGGATTCATTGCGAGTGGAGTAACAAAATTCTTAACTACAAAATCAAAAGGGACTTATCCTCTCTCCGAATTCACAGTAATTAAGACAAATTCCGAGATAGATTACTCTATCCTTAGAAATGCAATGTGGAAAATGGGGATCCCATCTGGAGAACTCGTCCTAAATGTTGATAAACCTTCCTCAAAATTGGCTAATATTGCAAATACCTTATTTATCTGGGCGGGCAACCTAAAAGAGTTGGAAAACCTAAAGAAACTCTTGGATATTAAACTGAGCAACGATATATACCAAGAAATGGGAAAAAGAGAAGAGATTGGAACTCCATTTATAATAAACTGCGGAAAGGGCAATTCTCTATTAGGGTTTCTTGCATCAGACAATATTAAAATCAACCTCTTAATGGAGAATTTCACTAACATATTAACAAAACATTCGGAATTTCTACTACCAGACTCACTTACAGAGATAAACTCTCCTAATTCCAATGAAAACAGAATAGTTGTACTCTTTGAGGGAACGAAATTCGCAAAATCGGGTAAGAAAGAGGAGATGTATATAATTCACGGAAAGTATCAAATGAAACCATTATTGTCAGCTTGTATTTCGTCGAGCTTAAGCTATCGCATAGTCCCGTTCTCAAAAAAAATCGAATTAACTAAACTCCTCAAATTAGCTAACGAAGAACCGCTACTGGGCATAGTAACTACATCGCACGGTGGACAATGGCTTCCTAATTCGAGCTTCCTTAACCTCTCTTCCGAGAAAGTAACTATCCTCTCGATCCAACCAACAGGATTTACTCATCCTTTTGTTCAGGAAGAGTATCCTAACCCCAAAACTTTTTGCAATTTAAGAATAGCCTCTATCTCAGAGGAAGAATCCAGAGTTAAAATAGAGAGCGTTTTAGGAGTAAAAAGTCCAGCATTAATGGGAATAAGTGAAAAAAGATTAGAAAATCAATTCTCACAAAATCAAGATGTAAACTTAAAATCCTGGGAAATCAACACTATTCGTTTAGCCTTCGACAAAATCAGAACCATTGGGAACCCATCTAATACAGCTTCTCAAAGCATCGAGACTCCCTTAGTATTTGAAACTCTCCAATATCCACTTACAAACTTTTGCCCAGTTAAACTTGGTCTAAAATTGAACCCTACACTATCTCGTCCTAAAGTAGAACTGACTATATCTAACTTATCTGCGTTCGAGGAGATCTCGGGCACCGTATACTTAGAGGTAAGTAGAGAAGAATCCATAGGTCCTAACGAAATTTCATATACTTTACCACCCCTTTCTACTGCACAACACTTTTTAGATTACATTTCCTCTAACCCCACCGAGACTGCGTATATTCGGGCGTGGACAGATGCAAAAGGCTTTAAAACATTCGCTTATATACTACCTGAGCAACCCCCTTGTAAAGTAAACATACATAGAGAAACCAATAAAATATTGGTCGATTTAGAAAATATTATGCCAGTTACCGTTAATGGAATCATCTTGTGCTTTGCTACTCAAAACGAACTTGCAAATCACAACTTATCTTATATTCTCCCTATCCTTCCAGAGTATGCTAATTTTGAGTTACATCCTCATAGTAAACAACAATTTACTTTTGCTTTATTTGATGACATCGATGATTCAAAAATGTTAGTGTATATAAGAGTTTGTAACTATCAAGAAATTTTCACAGTAGATAAAACTCTTAAAATTGCAGGAAACATAAATAAACATAACCCAGGAAATTAACTTCTTCTTACAGTTCGGGGAGCTTAAATTCAATACATAACCTATAATTTTTACGGAAGAAACTTAAATCCCAGTGTGTCCAAATCCACCTTCCCCTCTCTCAGAATGAGGAAGTTCATTGACTTCCTCCCATTCAATTTTAATGACTGGAGAAATTACCAATTGGGCGATTCTATCTCCTCTTTTTATTACAAAAGGCTGTTCTCCTAAGTTCACCACTACAACCCTAATTTCACCCCTGTAATCTGAGTCTATCGTGCCAGGTGAGTTTAGCAAACCCACTCCATAGTTTATTGCAAGGCCACTTCTTGGCCTTACCTGTCCTTCGTAACCTTCGGGAATAGCGACTCTAATCCCCGTAGGAATCAGTCTTCTTTCACCAGGCGAAATAACTACTTCCTTTTCAACTGCCGCATGTAAATCCATCCCAACAGACCCTTTTGTCTTATAAGTAGGAAGCGGTAAATCTTCCATGCCTGGTTCCCTCATAACCCTTACTTTTACATACTGTTCACCCACCCTATCCACCTTTCAAAATTTTAAAATCTCTTCTATTTCATATTCCTTGGGGGACATATAAACAAGGGCGAGTTTGTCTGGATCGCAAAACTCTTGAAAGAACTCGCAAACATCTATAGGTTTTATATTTTCAAGAGCAGTTAGATATTCTTCTACCGATAGCACCTCACCTGTGTAGAAAATACTGAAGCCTATCCTAGAAAGATGGGAAGTAGCAAATTCTTGATATAATAGCCAATCACCTACCATTTCGTTTTTATACTTTTCGAGAATATCTTCTGAAAGTAACTCTTCTCTCAATTTTTTTATTTCCTCGATTGTCAGAGCCAACACTTTAGAAAAATTACTATGAGATACACTTCCACATACCTGCACACATCCTACATTGCCAAACAGTTCATAATCAGAGTAAATGTTGTAGGCAAGACCCTCTTGTTCTCGAATCTTATAGAACAACTTAGAGGTGGAACTGCCACCAAGGACACTTACCGCTACAAAAGAAACATATCTATATTTTCTATTATCTTTTATCCCCGGAGCAGGAAAACCAAGAGAGAAGTGCACTTGTGCCACATCTTTTAAGTGACACTTAACTCCTGAACGAAACGATGGCTTTGGGATACTTTTGGGATTGATGTTTTTCTTCCCATAGCATAAAAAGGAATCTTTGACAATCCTCTCAAAGTTACGAAGGTCGATATTGCCAACAACTACTACAATAATTTTTCCGCATTGATACCACTTTTTATAAAATCTCTGTAGATCCGCTTTAGTTATTTTCTCTATAGATTCTTCAGTCCCTAAAATAGGATTAGCAAGAGGGTGCTCTCCCCATACGAAACAATTAAACAAATCATCTATGAGTTCCTCCGGTGTGTCTTCAAGAAGAGCTATCTCCTCCAATACAACATTTTTCTCTTTGTCTAAACTCGCAAATGTAGAATGGTGTAAAATATCTGATATTAA
The DNA here is from genome assembly GCA_026415215.1 of Candidatus Hydrogenedentota bacterium. GTDB lineage: Bacteria > Hydrogenedentota > Hydrogenedentia > Hydrogenedentales > Hydrogenedentaceae > Hydrogenedens. The sequence continues at coordinate 12,799 of JAOAHN010000050.1, read as the reverse complement.
TTCAAGTGTTTCCGAAAGGTGTTCCGGAAGTATCGTTACTTGGATACATGTAAACTCCTGGCTGGTGTAAGCATTAATTTGTCCCCCCTTTGATTCAACAGCAGAGAGGATTTCCTCATCTGTCCTTGTCTCTGTTCCCTTAAATATCAAGTGTTCAATGAGATGAGCCATCCCCTCTTTCCCTTTGGGATCACACACAGCCCCGCCCGGAATCCAAACACCAATATTAACTGAAAAAACATAGGGGATTTGTTTTAAATAAAAACTTACTCTCCCACCATCTGTAGTAAATGAATAAATCTCATCTTCAAAATAAGGTTTTAGATAGGATTTACGCCTGTAATGCTTTCTCATAGATAACTCATAGCAAAACGAAAATAACTACTTATCTATAACTACGCCCGTGGGAATCTCCTTTTGGAGGGTGTCGATCATCTGAACCTCGACTTCTACCATCAAAACGAGTCGATTGAGGTTTATTAGACTTAGGATTAGAGGGTATTCTTCCGAGTTCTATATCAGCTTGAACTTTAGATAAATTTATTCTTCCAAGTTTATCTATCTCAATTACTTTCACATCGACCTCATCTCCTACTTTCACCTCTTCATTAATATCACGAACCCTATGAGGTGCAAGTTCTGAAATGTGGATCATCCCTTCTCTATTGCCCATTAGATTAACTATAGCCCCGAAATTCATTATCCGGGTAACTTTACCATGATATATCTTTCCTACCTCTACATCTGCAGTAATATTTTCTATCATTTCAATTGCTTTATCTGCTGAGTCTTTATCATCCGCTGCTATTAGCACTGTTCCATCGGTTTGAATAGTAATCTCCGTATTGGTTTTCAGTTGAATTTCCCTAATAACCTTACCCCCGGGTCCAATTACTTCTCTAATCTTATCGGGATCGATCTTTATGGTAAATATCCTCGGAGCATAAGGAGATATCTCTGGCCTTGGCTTCGCTATTACCGACTCCATCTTGTCTAATATAATCATTCGTGCTTCTTTAGCTTGTTCAAGGGCTTTTTCCATCACTTCCCGAGGCACACCCTTTATTTTGGTATCCATCTGGAATGCGGTTATACCCATCCTTGTGCCACAAACTTTGAAGTCCATATCGCCTAAGTGGTCTTCATCGCCCAGAATATCTGTTAATACCCTGTATTCATCACCTTCCTTCACTAACCCCATTGCTATACCTGCCACATGGCTCTTTATGGGCACTCCTGCATCCATCAAACTCAGAGATCCACCACATACAGTCGCCATAGAACTTGAACCGTTGCTCTCTGTAATATCCGACACCACCCTAATAACATAAGGGAAACATACTGTGGGGTCTAATACAAGCATGGGGTCATAGGGGTCAAATGGAAGCACACTCAAAAGCGCTCGCTCCGCAAGTTTACCATGACCAACTTCTCTCCTACCAGGTGCACCTAACTTCCCTACTTCACCCACAGACCAAGGAGGAAAGTTATAATGGAGGAAAAATCTACTAAAGGCGTCCCCTGTTAGTTCATCCAGTTTTTGTTCATCTTGACTAGTGCCAAGAGTAGTTGTAACCAAAGCTTGGGTTTCACCACGAGTGAATAATGCAGAACCATGGGCTCTCGGCAGTATACCTATTTCAATCTCTATAGGTCGAATATCAGTAAGACTTCTGCCATCTACCCGCTTATTTTCGTTTATAACCTTTTCCCTTAGCGTTCTTTTCACCGCCTCCTCAAAAGTATCCTCAATATATTCTTTAGCTTTCTCTACTCGATCTTCCCCAAACTTCTCCCTCAAATAGGTCAACAAATCTTCTTTAAGTTTTGATATTGCGTTCCTTCTAACCTGCTTCGCAGGTTGAAAAAGGGCCTCTTCTACTTTTCCACTGAGCCTGTTTTTAACTTCCTCTCCTATCTCAGGGTCAATTGGAGATTCTTCAATCTTCACCTTTTCCTTACCATATTTTTCCCTAAGACTTTCTATAGCCTCTACAATCTTTTTAATCCATTCATGTCCAAATTCCAGAGCGGTGAGCATCACCTGCTCCGATACCTCCTTTGCCACTCCCTCAACCATACAAATAGCTTCTTTTGTCCCTGCTAAAACAAGGTCAAGCAAACTATTTTTCATTTGAGAAATTTCAGGATTAACTACGAAATTTCCGTCGATATAACCTACTCTTACTGCCCCTATCGGCTCCAAAAAAGGAATAGGAGAAATGTGAAGAGACGCAGAAGCTGCATTTATAGATAAGACATCTGGGTCGTGTACATTATCGGCTGAAAGGACAGTCTGACATACCTGAACCTCGTTTTTAAAACCCTTAGGGAAAAGAGGTCTAATAGGTCTATCTGTAAGACGGGAGACTAATATTTCTCTCTCTGAAGGTTTTGCTTCTCTGCGGTAGAAATTCCCAGGGATCTGCCCAACCGAATAAAACTTCTCTCTATAATCCACTGTAAGAGGGAAAAAATCTACCTCAGGTTTTTGATTAGGGTCAAAGCAGGCAGTTGAGAGAACCATAGTCCCACCACACTGACATAGAACGGATCCATGTGCCTGCTTCGCAATGCGACCTGTTTCAAAGATAATCTCTTTCGACCCGATGACAACAGATATTTTATCAATCATAATCTAAATCTTTTCAAAAAAAGTAAACTACTTTCTCAAGTTAAGTTTTTCTAAAACTGTTTGATACCTATTAAAATCAGTCCTCCTAAGATAAGCTAATAGAGAACGCCTTTTCCCAACCATTTGGAGTAAGCCTCGCCTACTTGCAAAGTCTTTCTTGTGTTTCTTCAAGTGTTCTGTAAGTTCTTGAATTCGCCGGGTCAATATAGCAATTTGAACTTCTGGGGAACCAGTGTCATTGGGTGTTCTACTAAACTCCTTAATTATCTCCTGCTTTTCTTCTTTAGTTAGAGCCATTTGATACCTCCTTCTCGATTCGCCTGAACCACAGAGAGGACCCCTTTACCCTCTCCGCAGTTCAGGTAATTACCAAAGTTTATTATACATCAAAAATATGTATTTGTAAAAATTGTCCAGTTAGGTATAAAAATTCTCTATTCTTTATCTTTAAGCACAGCGATGCCTGGCAAAATTTTACCCTCAAGCATTTCAAGAGAAGCACCTCCACCTGTGGAGACATGCGACATTTTTTCCTCTAAACCGAATTCCTCTATCGCGGTAGCAGTGTCTCCACCACCTATTACGCTTACTACATTACTGTTAGCCAGACATTCCGCCAAGGCTTTAGACCCCTTGGCAAAAGACTGCATTTCGAAGACACCAACAGGTCCATTCCATACCACCATTTTAGCTTTACTTATTTCACCACAGTATTTCTCGATAGTCTTCGGACCTATATCCATACCCATCCAACCTGGCTCTATACCAGTAGAAGGAACCACCTTAGTCTCTGCATCTGCCGAAAATTTGTTGGCTACTACAAGGTCCTCGGGTAATAGGAGTGGAACCCCACGCTGTTTCGCCTTTTCCATAGCACTTTTTGCTAACTCAACGCCTTCTTGATCAAGGATAGAATCCCCTATCTCATACCCTAACGCCTTTAGAAATGTATAGGCCATCCCACCACCTATTAACATAACATCAACAAGATTGAGCAGATTGTCTATAACCTTAATTTTATCGTTAACTTTTTTACCACCGAGAATAGCTACCAGTGGTCTATCAGGATTGGTCAGAATCTTTGAGAAGTACTCTATTTCTTTCTCGAGTAAAAATCCTGCCACTGCCATAGGCAAATAGTGAGCAACACCTTCCGTAGATGAATGTGCTCTATGAACAGAGCCGAAAGCATCGCTTACATAGATATCGCCAAGTTTTGCAAGCTTTTGTGACAATTCCGCATCATTCTTTTCCTCGCCAGGTTCAAACCGTGTGTTCTCCAAGAGAATGACATCGCCTGGCTTCATATTATTAACCGCTTCCTCCACTTCTGGACCCACTACTTTGTCGAGCTTCTTCACTGGAGCATTAATTAACTCACTGAGACGCTCCGCTACTCTATCCATCTTTAACAGTTTTAGGCCCTCAGTATCTCCTTTCTTAATATAATCTTTAGGCCTACCAAGGTGAGACATTAAAATAAGCTTTCCGCCATTCTCCCTAACATAATTTATGCTTGGCAAGGCAGACTTAATTCGCTTGTCATTCCTAATTGTCCCGTCATCGTTCAAGGGGACATTAAAGTCAACCCGCATCAACACTCTTTTTCCTCTCACATCAACATCTCTCAATGTCATCTTCTTCATAATATCTGCCCTTATTTTTTAGAGGTTATTCCCAACCTAATTTAGTAGCCTAATTTATCCATCAGCTTAAGTAAATCGACACAGCGATTGGAATAACCGAACTCATTGTCATACCAAGCTACCACTTTAATAAAACTGTCCTTTTCCTTCTTCTTGTCGGTAGAAATCATAGTACTTTGAGCATCGAATATGCTTGAGTGCGGATTCCCAATAATATCGCAAGAGACTATCGGGTCTTCTGTATACTGGAGTATGCCCTTGAGATAGGTTTCAGAAGCCTCTTTCATAGCTTTGTTAACATCATCCTTGGTAACCTCGGTCTTGAGTTCAGCTACAAGGTCAACAACGGAACCATCAATTACAGGCACTCTGAGAGCAAAGCCATCGAGCTTGCCGTTCAGTTCTGGAAGAACCTTCCCAACAGCCCTTGCTGCACCAGTAGTAGTGGGAATGATTGCATTCGCTGCCGCTCTCGCCCGTCGAAGGTCCTTATGAGGCATATCGAGAACTCTTTGGTCATTTGTATAAGCATGGACTGTAGTCATATATCCACGGACAACACCAAACTTCTCATGCAAAACCTTTGCAACTGGGGCAAGGCAGTTAGTTGTGCAACTTGCATTAGATACGACCTGAACATCCTTGGTTAACACATTATCGTTAACCCCCATCACGATTATCGCTATGTCCTTAGCATTAGTATAAATATCCATCAACTCTTTGTCTGCCTTATCTTTTTCGCTTATATCCTTTTCTTCTTTTGGCGGAACTGTGAGTAATACCTTCTTAGCACCAGCCTTTATATGCCTCACACAATCTAACTTAGAAGCAAACTTCCCCGTAGATTCAACTACAATACTTGCCCCCCATTCCTTCCACTTTAATTGGGCCGGGTCGGTGATAGCAGTTACAGGGTACTTTTTCCCATTGACCACTATTGCGTCCGCAGTTGAGCTTACCTCACCCTCAAATACGCCAAATACACTGTCATATTTGAGTAGGTATGCCAAAGTCTTCGCATCGGTTATGTCATTAATACCTACTACTTCGAAAGCAGGGTCTTTTACCAAAAGCTTAAAAACAGTCCGACCGATTCTACCAAAACCATTAATACCTACTTTAATTGCCATAATTCAACCCTTTCTTTGTTATAGTTTAATATTTTAAGAATATGAAGACTTTCTAATTTTCTGCCCACTCAAAAGTCGGATGTATTTTATCAAATATTAGATATTTACTTCAATTAGTTTTTATAGTTTTTATGTTTTTAAAGAAATTCTAATGGAAATTCCAGAGAAAATATCACCCAGATTCCATTAAAACAAAACCAGAAACATTAAATGAAAAACACAGTGTAACTTCTGTAGATACATAATTTACCATTTGATCTCTGTAATTCAGGATACACACCTCAAGTAAGACAAAACTATTGGTTTAGCCAATTAACTATGTGCAAGAGTGGGAGTGTATTTACACCTTTTCCAAAGTCCCACGAAAAAAGAAAAAAACTTACAATCGAAGATCTCAAATACCATCTGTGGTAATTAAGACCAATAGCAAAACCACCACTCCGCGACAGACAGGGGAACAACAAACTTTATAAAAAACAGAAGTTGAAAGATTAGATTTTCAGAGACCAGTAATTAAACTTTTAAACTCTAATTTTTACTCATAGCCATATTCATCTTGTCGAGTCTTTGACAAATCATCCTTATTACATTCATAAGGAATTTAACTGCTATCCTGCTATCAAGCACTTGGGTAATTTGCTTTTCATCAAGGGTTAAGACACGAACCATTGTTAATGCCACTGCGGAAGCAGTTCTTGGAGATTCTGTTAGTAAAGCCATCTCTCCAAAGACATCTCCAGGATTCAAAACTGCTATTTCCCTTCCCCTCTTGTAGAGCCCAACCTTTCCCGAGAGTATAACAAACAAAGCAGTGCCTGTCTGCCCTTCATGAAAAATTGTTCTACCTTGAGGGAATTCAAATACTTTACCTCCTTGCAGGACATGAGCTACATCTTCAGGAGAAAATCCCTTGAATATTTCTATTCTCTCAGCATATTTCTGATACTTTTCCAAATTTTCCATAGACTCGAACCTTTAATAATTTATACCATAATTACCAGAGTTAAGCCCCGATTTCAAAATTCTAACAGTGCTTTTCTCACAATCTATTTCTACCAAGTCTCCCTCAGTCAAAACATTAGTAGCGTTTTCCACTGCGGTTATCATAGGAACTTGATATTCCCTTGCGAGTATAGCTGGATGAGAAAGTTCACTACCTGTTTCGAGTATAAACCCATCCCACAGTTCTAAACACCATGTTTGACCCGGATTCAAACTTTGACCGACCAACACTCTTGGACTGGGGATATTAGGAAATAAATCTTCAGGTGAACTCATTAAATGAACCCTCCCCACAACTCTACCATACGATACACCAACCCCCTTTAACTCCAGAACTCCAACCCTTACTGATTCTTCCTCGCACTCCCCGCCAATAAACAAAGGCTTTTTAAAACTATGATATACACACCATTCATGTTTCCGCATAGCTATAATATCGGGTCTCACAAATCTATTTGATAATAAAAAATCTAAAAACTCGTCCCAAGTTAAAAACCACACATCTTCCAAATCTTCTATCATATTTTTTTCTTGCATATTTTTAGCAACTTCTAATACCAACTTCTTCTTAAGATATAGAACTTTTTCCCATTCAAATCTCTGCTCTTCCCTGAGATTTATAAATTCAATCGGCAACTTAAAGATTGGACGCAAGAGTTTAGATAATATCTTTCGTGAGGAAGATTTCTCAGAATTATCGGTTGTAATCATATCTGAATTATTCTCACTTACTACTTCTTCTTCCCATTTGGGAACAACTTCTGCCCAACGAGGTGAAAAGTAGTCAAGATTCTCACACCTGTGGCCATATTTACTAATGAGTTCTCTTCTCAAATTCTCCTCTCTGGTTTTTAGATATTCAACCAGTGTTCTGTTTGCAACCTGTGTAATAGAAGGAATAGTTATGCCAATCTTTCTCGCAAATTCTATAATATACTTTCCTCCAAGCCGATACACATAATTAGCCCATAGAATAGCCCAACGGTGTATAGCCAAGAATTCCTCTGTCAGAGACTGGAGAGTATTCCACAGCTGTAGCCACTCTTCAGACCTCAAATTACTTAAATTAAATTGAGCCCACTTATCTAAGAGAAGCCTCGTTTTATTCCGCCATCTTTTCCAACTGTGTAGAACTAATAATGAATGCTTATAGTTTTTGAATAATTCATAAAAAGAGTTAAGCCAAAATCGGAGTCCTATAATCTCCTCGTTCTTATATTTGCATGGACAATCACCTGGGAAAAGTTGTTTTAAATCATTAGACAACCACCACCGAGGGCAATCTCCAAGAATATCAATATATACTCTATGTGGGATGTATACCTGACCTCCAAATAGATGAAAATCTACTTCGCTTTCCTTTTTTCTCATCTTGAGAGCATCTGAATGCGCCCTTTTGACTATAGGAGGTAAAAGAGCGTCACGAGTAAAAGGAGTTATAGGTTCTATAAATCGTTGGTCAAAAAACCACGATGTTGCACATTCAGAGGGAAACAAAGACTTATCAGCCTGTAAAGTTGTGATATATCGCGCCTGTAAAAACCATACTTTTTTTCCATCCCAAGTCCATTCAATATCAACAGGGTATTTGAATTCACACTCCATCCTCAAAAGACACTCCACTATTATACTCAACATTTCTTCAGCAACATTAAGAGGGGCCTGGTCTCCATGAAAAACATTAACTATCCGGGGAGGAAAAAAAGTAAAAGTGAACCTGGTAGGAACACAAGAACCGTTTACTAACAACCTGTTCTCTTGAAAAACACACTCTCCATATCCGAATTTAGGATTTGCTCTTACAGGGTCTACCGAAAAACACACCCCCGATATTTCCCCTTCTATATACTTCTGCAAAATTATAGACAAATCAAACTTGTTCAATCTTCTCTTAATCATCTCACTCTCATAGTGTTCTACAATCTCCCCCAAAGATTGGAAAATTTCTTCTTCCCTTTTAATCACTAATGATTTGAAAACCCCAGCATAAGAATGATGCTTTTGGTCCTCTAACTTTGAGGAACTCCGTGCAATTATCGTTCCGTTTCCTGTCTCCTCTTCCAATAATTTAACCCACTTAGAAACTTCATCACAAAAGTTTTTATCTCTTTTCCAGACCTGCTCTTTAACTGCTCCTGCACTTATAACTGCAAATCTCGGCACATCAAATCCGCATTTGCATAATCGAATTAAACCACACACTTTCCCTCCTAAATCTGAAACTTTAACACCTAATCTTGGAATATCGACATCTATTGAAAACAATACATTATTCATAGAGGGAATAGCAGATCTTTCCCCAACCTAACGCAAAAGGAGTCGGTTTTCATCTACAATTCAAAATTAATTATTTTTATCTTTTCTAAGTTTATCAGCAGTCTCGAGGAGGATTGATTCGGTCTCTTCCCAACCGAGACAAGGGTCGGTAATGCTCACACCGTACTCGAGCACACCATTAGGCGGTGGAAATGGCTGATTGCCAGGTTTTAGGTTACTTTCTATCATCACACCTCGTATGTATTTGTTTCCCTCTATTCTCTGTTGGACAACATCTCTTAACACATGTGCTTGGAGGTGGTGCCTCTTCCCACAATTAGCGTGGGAGCAATCCACAACTATTCGTGGAGGGAGTCCTGCCTTTTCCATCTTCTCAGTCGCTTCGATTATACTAACCGGGTCGTAATTCGGCCTACCCTTCCCACCCCGGAGAATCAGGTGTGATGCGGAGTTCCCTTTTGTAGCAACTACACAGGTTTTGCCATCTTCATCCACACCAATAAAATGATGTGCTCCTCGTGCGGAGACCATCGCATCTATTGCTATTTGAAGATTACCATCCGTAGTGTTTTTAAACCCTATGGGCATAGAGAAACCACTTGCCATTTCTCTATGAGTTTGGGATTCAGTCGTTCTCGCACCAATAGAAGCCCAGCAAACAAGATCCGCAATATACTGTGGCACGATGGGGTCAAGAAGTTCCGTCCCTGCGGGTAAAGACATTTCTCCTATTTTAAGTAGAATCTCCCGGGCTAATTTCAAGCCTTTTTCAAGGTCATGAGTATTATCCAGATCAGGGTCATAGATTAGCCCCTTCCAGCCAAGGGTTGTCCGCGGTTTCTCAAAGTAGGTCCTCATAACTATGAACATTACATCTTGGAGCCGGACTCTGAGATTGTTGAGACGAGTAGCATATTCAAGAGCTATCTCCTTACTATGGATTGAGCAAGGACCAACAATCACCAAAAAGCGTGGGTCAACACCTTCTAAGATACCCCTTACGATTCTCCTTGAGTTCTCTATATGCTCTGAAATTTTCTCTGTTAAGGGGAAGAGTTGCTTAATTTCGCGGGGAGATACCAGTGGCTTAAAGAAAGATATGTTAATATTTTCTACTCTCGTTCTAAAAGACTCCATTTTACCATCCTCTTCAACATCTATACTGGTTTGTAGTTTTATACGATTGACCAAATGAAAGTGATTACGAAAATGATATGGATTCTAATATTCCATATCAGAATAGTTTCTCAACATTATCAGGAGATTTTAATGTTTCACGCTCTGAATACTTATTCTCAGCTAATTCCTTGTATAGTCCCATTTCAAAATCTTCTTTTCCAGATTCATATTCTTCAACTGAGATAGTTCCTATCACCTGCACACGGAGTTTCGTCTCACTGCATACAAACTCCACACCCGTGCCCTGGGGAAGCAATCTTGGAAGTTCAAAAGACTTCCACTTCTTTGCGGGTTTTCCTCCTGACCACATTGTTATTACATATACTGTCTTGAAGTTAACCATAACTTATAATCCTACTGTTCGGTCCAGTTCATCAAGAAAACAGTTCAATGTATTTATATCATCTTTATTAACCTTTATAAACTTAACACCTGATGCATACCCTCCCTTCTCGGGAATATGTTTCGTCCAACGGACACTGCCCACCGTGCGAATAAGCCTCCCACCACTAACTTCTATAATTACATTTAACTGCTGGTCAATATTGAACTGTTGATGTGTAAATATCGCACAACCATCTGAACTAAGATCTAATAACTTCCCCTTAATATTCAGATGGTCAATATGCCATGTGTCATCCCTATCCGACATGTAACCCACTGGCATGCCTATTCTAATATGACAAACATGACGGATTATCCTCCGCTTCTTATGGCGCAATTCGTGGTTCTCTTCTCCCTTCAGCATTGCCTCTAACTGCTGAACCCGCTGTAATAAAGCGTTATATCGCTGAATTAATTCTCTATCTGCTTGTCTTCTAATAAGTTTTCTTCGTTCTTCCACTTGGACTACCTCAAAAAAATTTCTCTACTTCAGCTTCACTACTGATTATAAATAATATCACAAATTTCTACACCTTTTACTTTGACTTTCTCTCTATTTTCTATTAGTCCTTTCAACTTCTCGATAACCATTCCCGTAGAAATCACCTCCATACACCTATGGTCAATGGGACACTTGGGCAACTGGCAAGGAGCACAATCTACTCTTGCTCGGAGAATAGCCCCTCTTTCATAAGGTCCGAGAGAGTAGTCTAAAGCGGTAGGCCCAACTATGGTTAAAGTAGGAACACCAAAAGCTACTGCAATATGTCTCGTGCCACTATCATTACAAATGAGAATGTCCAAATTCTTTATTACCGCTTTAAGTCTCTCTATAGAGGAATCCTTTGCAAATGGATCCACAAAATTCCCGCAAATAGTAGCAAAATGTCTCTTTAACTCAATTTCATCAGGTGCTGTTAACAATACTGGAGGTGTTTCATATTGAGCATATATCCATTTGCCCACCTCTGCAAACTTTTCTATCTTCCATCTCTTGCTGGGTCCAAACGCAGAACCCGGAGCTATACCAACTCGAGGAAAGGAATGCTCTTCCCTACTAAGTTCTTCAAGCCATTCCTTTTCTACATCATAAACAACCGAAAGTTCCGGACCCAATTTATCATCCTCAACACCCAAATCCTTCCCCAAGGCAAGGTATTCTTCTGTCATATAAACTACTTTCCTATTGCCTTTAGCATCCTTCGGGAAATATACCTTGTGGTTTAGGAAAAGACCTCTACCATTACAGGAGTATCCTACCCTATGTCGAACCCCACCCAAGAAAGTTATCAAGGCGGAACGAAGAGAGTGAGGCAATATGAATGCTAAATCAAATTTTTCCTTCTTCACTTTTAATACCGCACTGATCTGACTTAATAGAGAAGATTGCAAGGGAATATAAGAATCTATGTATTTTAACCCTGAAAGCAGTTCACATACACTACCCTTAGCAAGCACTGTTAAATTAGAATTAGGGAATTTTTCCTTTACACATCTAATAAACGGAGTTGACATAACTGCATCACCAAACCAATTAGGTGCATACATCAGGATAGAGTTAATATTTATACTATCTTTTGTTTTCATCATATCTTCTTAGAACTAATCGGAGACCCAAGTTTTCGTAACCATATTATAAAACGAATCGATTAATAAAATACCGATGTAAAAAGTTAATAAATACTTATAGATGGTATATCTCCGTATTTTACGAATCGGTAGGTATTAGTAATGCATTCCTATACATTGATTTCCATAAACCGACTCTTCAGCTCTCCTGATAATATAAAAGAAACAGAAAACCTCATGGATATAAGTCATATATTCACATATTCACATCAAAAGTAGAATTTCCCTTGGATAGGCGAGCTCAATTACACTTATAAATTGCACTTCCCCCTACATAAGAAGACAATTCTTGCCTTCATTAGTAAAATTCTAACCTTATATTCCCTATCATAGGTGAAAGTAATCTTGAGAATCACTAATTAAGAATTGTGACCTTCCTCCCTATAAAACTCCCGAAATACAGAAAATTTAATAAACAAAAACTTAATTATTATTACTTAATGTTTATAAATGCTAAAATTGATAAATTTTAGAACAGTAGAATAGCGTTTTTTAATACTCCGCTCGAAGAGAATGGGAAGGGGCACAATCCCACAAAAAAATTGGGCTTGTCACAACGCCTCACTGGATTAGCAACCTGATACCAAGATTGCAATCCCACAAAAAAATTGGGCTTGTCAAAACATGTATCATGTTTATGTGACCATTGCTTCCAATTGCAATCCCACAAAAAAATTGGGCTTGTCAAAACCCCGGGAGTGGGGAAATCATCTATAGCTATATTGCAATCCCACAAAAAAATTGGGCTTGTCACAACGATGATAGTACATATCAGTGGCTTCTATTGATTGCAATCCCACAAAAAAATTGGGCTTGTCAAAACATATAAAAGTTTATGCTTGTAACTCCACGGATTGCAATCCCACAAAAAAATTGGGCTTGTCAAAACTCAAAAAGTGAAGATCTATGCTTGCAAC
>JAOAHN010000006.1 GCA_026415215.1 Candidatus Hydrogenedentota bacterium | reverse complement strand
TCTCATCAGTTTTGTTTTGTCGATAATTGATATAATTTTAACATCATATTATTTAAATAAGTATTAAATATTTATTTCAACTCCAATATTAAATTATAAAAGGTAAACAAGATGAGAGAGATTCAACATTGTTACTTTGGGGAAGTGAGACCTAATATTTTTTCTTTTATTTATATGAAAAAAAAATATAATCCAATCAGGTGTTTCAATCTATTTTTCTGTTATCTGTTTTTGGTGTTTTTTTCTGAGGCGATTCCTACTACAGCCCAGGAGATCCCGCCTATGAATCCGGTTAAAAACTCATGTGGCAATTTTACTGTAACATGTTTTTACTTCCCAAATTATCACATAGACCCTCGCAATGAAAAGGTGCATGGAAAGGGTTGGACTGAATGGGAGTTGGTAAAGAATGCTAAACCTCGTTTTGATGGACATAAACAGCCAAAGGTCCCTTTGTGGGGTTACATTGATGAAGCGGACCCTAAAGTTATGGCTATGAAAATTGATACCGCTCATAAATATGGAATCGATGTATTTCTTTTTGATTGGTATTGGTATAACGACGGACCATTTTTACAGCGTTGCTTAGAAGAGGGGTACTTGAAGGCTCCGAACCATAGTAAGGTTAGGTTTGCAATAATGTGGGCGATACATACCTGGTTAAACATTCATCCTTGTGCTCTTAAAGATGCCCCATCTCCTCCTGTGCTTTACCCAGGTGAGGTAACTTTCGAAACTTTTGAAAAAATAACGGACCATGTAGTTGAAAAATATTTTTCTAATCATGCATATTGGACAATAAAAGGAAAGCCGTTTTTCTCTATATATGAAATACATACATTTGTGGATGGCATAGGCGGAGTTGATATAGCTAAAAAGGCTTTAGATTCCTTTCAGGCTAAGGCGAGGAAACGAGGCTTTCCAGGTGTTCATGTTAATGTGGTAAATATCGAATCTCGGATGCCAAAGTGTGTTCAGGGAAAAATGACGCCTGCGGAGTTGATTGAATATCTTGGCATAGACAGCGTTACATCGTATGCTTGGGTCCTTGATACACCTTTGGAATCCTTTCCAACGGTTAATTATTCAGATGTAGCGAAGAAAGTGTATAGAGTATGGGAAGAGCGAGTGAATATTTTCGGAGTTCCGTATTATCCAAATGTATCTATGGGTTGGGACTCTTCTCCCCGGTGTAAGCAAGATGACCCATTTGAACCCCGAGGATATCCATTTACGCCCGTGATTGCCAATAATACTCCTCAAGAGTTTAGAAAGGCGTTAGAAAGATGTAAAAGTTTTCTCGAAAACCATCCCGAGAGTGAATATATCCTTACTTTGAATGCTTGGAATGAGTGGACGGAAGGAAGTTATCTTGAGCCTGATACCGAGTATAAATATGCTTATCTCGAGGCGATAAAGGATGTATTCGGTAACTAAGTGCCTGGTAGGAGAAATGTATGGAAGATGATGTAAAGCTTGATATAAGTGAAATATTTTATAGTATACAAGGTGAGTCTACCTGGGCTGGGGTACCCACTGTTTTTATTAGACTTGCAGGTTGTAACCTTAATTGTTCTTGGTGCGATACTGTTTATGCTCAGAAACCTGAGGGAAAATATTACTCTATAAGCGAACTGATTAATATCATATCAAAATACAGCGTAAGGGTTGTTGAAATAACTGGGGGCGAGCCTATGTTACAGGCAGGGGCCAATATTCTAATGAAGAAATTGATTGAGAATGGATACCGAGTATTGCTTGAGACAAATGGTACGATTCCTTTGAAAAATACACCGCCAGGCGTAATTAAAATAATGGATATAAAGTGTCCTAGCAGTGGTATGCACGAGAAAACCTTATGGGAAAATCTTCAATATCTTAATCCTTTTAATGATGAAATTAAGTTTGTTATAGCAGATAGAAATGATTATGAGTTTGCAGTAAAGATGATAGAGGAGAAAAAATTACATATTTGTTGTAGGGCTATTTTATTTTCACCGATATTGGATAGATTGCCTCCACATGAGTTGGCACATTGGATATTGAAGGATAGATTAAATGTAAGATTACAACTTCAGTTACATAAGATTATTTGGGGTAATAATGTAAGAGGAGTATAGGAGTTTTGAGGTATGACAGTGAATTTTTCCCCAAAAGTAGGCTATTTTATTGGTTTATTTTCTATTATAGTGAGTATAAATGTATGTTTTGCCCAGAAAAACAATTTGGAGGGGGAAAAATACCCCTTAAGTCTTTTGTGGAATATAGGGGAGATAGATGGTAAATGTGTTGAGTTTCGACTTGCTCCAACTGAATATGAAGAATATGACGAAGACCCTATATATATTGTGAACTATTCCAAACCCTCTGAGGATTGGATATATATTCATCCAGGTCCTAAAAATGAATGGGCTAAATCTATTCCACATACTTTTACAGTTCTGTTTTATATTGAGCGAGTTAGTCCTGTAGGAGAGGGAAAGCTAATTCTCTCAATTTTAGAGACGAGTAAGAAATATGCGCCTTTTGCTACAGTGTATATAAACGGGATGGCGTATCCTTTACGATTACCCCCTGGGGGCGGGGAAGAGGAATTATTGGCTGTGTATGATGGAGTGTCTCCTTCTCCGAGAAAAATAGAGGTAAATTTTCCAGCTTCTATATTGAAAGTAGGGGAAAATGTAATTCAGGTTGTCATTTCAAGTGGTGGATGGTTGATATATGATGGGATTGAGTTTTGGGCTCCGGAAGGGGTAACTTTAGCGGAAATTGAGAAAAGTATTTTAAGGATAGGTGAACCTAAACCCCTGCCAATAGTAGTGGAGGAAGACAATAAGGAATTTAGAACCATACTCGTTCCTGTGAGATGTTATGGTGAACCTATCGAAGGAAAGTTATCTATCACGGAGAACGAGCCTTTGGATGTGTCTCTCAACCCGGGTTGGAATAAGATTCTTTACAAGGTTAAAGAGGTTTCTCAAGACAAGTTTGCTTCCATTGAGATTAAAAGAGATGAGAAAGTTGTTGCTACACGGGACTTTGTATTATCTCCCGCAAAGCAGATAACTATTCATTTGGTTCCACACTCTCATAACGATATTGGTTATACTCATATCCAATCTGAGGTTGAAGAAATTCAGCATAAGAATATAAAGAAAGCATTAGAGATTATAAGGGGAACAAAAGACTATCCGGAAGGAGCAAGGTTTTGCTGGTCTGCGGAAGTTCTTTGGGCAATTAAATCTTTTTTGAATAAAGCAGATGAGGAAAGTAAGAGAGCGCTAATAGAGAGTGTAAGAGAATCCCGTTTTGAATTACCGGCATTGTTCGCTAATCAACTTACTGGGCTTTGCAGTGGGGAGGAGTTAATACACTTGTTAGATGAAGCGGTTAGATTGTCCAAGGAACTTGGAATTAACATAGATACCGCTTTGATTACTGATGTTCCTGGATATACTTGGGGATTGGTTCCGGTGTTAGCCCAATTGGGGATAAAGTATCTATACTGTGCTCCAAACTTGGAGTGGAGGGTGGGAGATATCCGGGAAGTATGGGGAGATAAACCATTTTACTGGGTGTCACAATGCGGAAACTATCGAATTCTTACATATATAGGATTCGCGGGATACAGCTGGTTCTTCGGTGGATTAGACCACTTCAATGATAGGATGGTTGATTATCTTTCCGCTTTGGTAGAAAGAGGATACCCTTTTGATATTGCCATTTCTCGATACTGTATTTTGAGTGATAATGGGCCTCCTGATGAGAAACTATCTGATTTTGTTGTGGAGTGGAATGAAAAGCATAAAACTCCTAAAATTGTCATAACTACAGCAGGGAAAGCACTTCGGGCTTTTGAAGAAAAGTATGGTAGTGAGCTTCCTATATTTGCTGGAGAGATTACCCCATATTGGGAAGACGGTTCAGCGTCATCAGCAAGAGAGACGGCTTTGAATAGGGATACAGTTCAAAAACTTATGATGGCTGAAACTCTGTGGAGTTTGTGGCTTCCCAATAAATATCCGTCTGAGAAGCTTGCTGAAGCTTGGGAAAATGTTATTCTGTATGATGAACATACCTGGGGAGCCCACAATAGTATCTCAGAGCCTGATAGTCCATTTGTTAATTCACAGTGGGAAATAAAGCAATCTTTTGCAGTTAAGGCAAGCAATATCGCTGAGGAACTTCTCCAAAGTTTTATAGATTGTATATCTGACAAACCTAAAACAGTATCTAAGGTAGCTATTTTTAATCCTCAGCCATTTTCTGCCTGTGCGGTAGTTACTCTTCCGGCAGAGTGGAAATTAAAAGGTGAGAAAGTCATAAAAGATAGGGTTCCTATTCCTTCTCAAAGATTGAAATCAGGTGAGCTGATTTTTTTGGCTAAAGATGTTCCAGGCTGGGGTTACGCAATCTTCGATCTTGAAGAAGGTAACCCTTCTATACCTGATAAGCCAGTTACCGTTTCGGAGGATTTTATCATTGAAAATGAATTTTTGAAAGTAAAAATTAATCCGAGCAAAGGAACTATAGATTCTTTGGTGTTGAAGAGCACAGGTAGAGAGTTTATAAATAATGAGGCTGAGTATAAAACTAATGAGTATTTGTATACAAAGGGGAGAAGTCCGGACAAAATAGTAAAGCCACAAGATTATGCAATATCAATCGGAGAGAGTGGTCCTTTACTCGCAAGTGTGGTTATAACCAGTGAGAAAGTGCCGGGAGCCAAGAAAATTGTGAACCAGGTTTCTCTTATCTCAGGACAGGATATAGTTTATATAAAAAATCTAATAGATAAGGAAAATATTAGAGAGCCTGAAGCGGTTCATTATTCATTTGCCTTTGATATTCCTGCCCCTAAGATTATATACCAGACACCGTTTGCATTAGTTCATTTACCTGAACACCAACTTCCTGGTTCTTGTAAGAATTACTTTACTGTTCAACGGTGGATTTGTATAAGTGGAGAAAACGGAGGTATTGCACTTTTTACCCCAGATGCACCTATGATAGAAATAGGAAAGATAACTGTTGACCCGGTAGTGGTTGGATGGAAAAAGTCTATTTTGCAAGAGGCTAATATTTTTTCATATGTAATGAATAATTACTGGGAGACCAATTACAAGGCTTCGCAAGATGGACTTCACGAATTTAGATATTTCATATATCCTTATGCTCAGTTGAATTTGAAAGATTTAGAGACGAAATCAGGTCTACTATGTAGGGAATTTTTAGCAGTGCCATTGGGCGAGGGTGATATTTCTACTATGAAGAAAAAGGAAATAAAGATAACTCCGGATTGGGTAGTATATCATCTAAAGTATTCTCCAGAGTATAGTGCCTACCTGCTCCGCTTATTCAACCCTTCATACGAGGAGGTAAAGGTTAAAATTGATTATCCTGACAAGAAAGAAGTATTGGTAAATTATATTAGTAGTAGTGGAGAAAAAAAGGAAAGCAAGTTCTCTGGTCTCATTAAACCTTTCGAATCAATATCTTTACTCTTGCGTTAGAAGTGCCTTTGGGAGCTTATAACTTTTCAGAGATCTTACTTCTTTTTTACTTTTTCATAATCTTCACATAGTTCTTTGAATCTTTGAAGTATAGGGAGGCTTTGTGTGCATTCTTCTTCGCAGTGTCTGCACTGTATACACTTTTCTATAATGCTTTTTATGTCTTCTGTCCACCAGTGCCACTTAAGTCTGTCTATTGCAGACTCTGGACCAAATAACAGTTTGTAGTTATATGCATCCATAAGTCTTACTATAGGAATATCCGCGGGGCATTCGGAGCAATATCCGCATTGGGTGCAAAAATCGTGTTGCACCTTAGCAATGTGTTCTTGCAAGGCTTCAATCTCTGACCACTCCATCTGTTGGAATCTGTTTACACTTTCAACTGCAGTTTCCACATCTTGAACATTTCTGAAACCAACGAGAGCAACTGTTACCTCTGGAATCGAGAGATTAAACCTAATAGCGGAATCCAACACACTTTTGTCACTCTTCTTCATTAGAAAAGAGAACCTTTCAGGATGTTGAGTTATTATTCCCCCCCCGAGGGTATTCATTGTAACCACACCTAAGTTCCTTTTTCCTGCCTCTTTTACACCCGGATAACGAAGTGGAAAGTTTATTACACTTAAACCGATGAGCATTCCTTCAAATAGCCCTTCTCCTTGGTCCAACATTTCTGCTATTTTCTGATGTTCCAGATGAGTAGAAACACATATATGTTTGATAAGGCCCTCCTCTTTAAGTTGTTTGAACCCTTCTAACACTCCATTTTTCTTTCTCTTGGGTAAATCGTCGGGATGAACTAAACACCATACATAGTAAAAGTCCAGGTAATCTAAACCTAATCTATCCAAACTTCTCATACATGCTTCTCTTATTTTCTTTGGAGTATCTTCCATAGTTTTTGAACATACATAGAAACTTTCTCTCGGCTTCTTCATCTCTTTAAATGCGTATCCATAAATAGTCTCACTTTGATCATCACAATATGATGGTGCGGTATCGAAGAAGTTTATTCCAAGCTCGTATGCCCTAATTACAACCTCTGCCATTTTTTCAGTTTTATGTGGTTCTTCGAATCGCATTCCTCCCATCCCAAGACGGGAAACTATTTTTCCTGTTCTCCCAAATTCTTTATATAGCATAATCACACTCCTCTTGTTTTTAGCTTAAGTGGGGAGAGATGTCTATTTTACATCTTCGTAAGCCGGCTATTATTATTCAATATATAAAAAAGCGCAAATGGAATTCATATTTTATAGGGAGTAGATCTATGTTAGTTCAGATAGTGTTAAGTATATTTTTGCTCACGGAGATAAACATTACTGATAAGTTTCCTTCCTCTATTGAAGAGTGGGTAAAGGAACCAGAGATATTGAAATTTACTCCAGACAATTTGTTTGATTATATCGATGGGGAAGCAGAGAGATATTTGCCTTACAATTTTCAACTTTTGACTGTGGTTAATTATAGACATCAGAGCGATTCAAACAACAAGGTGGAAATCCAGTTGTATCAGATGGGGAGCGTACTTGATGCATTTGGAATATATTCAGTTTTAAGAGATTCCAAGAAGGAAAAGTTTCCCTGTGGAAATGATGGTTTCGTTGGAAGCAATCAGGCGATGTTCTATCAGTCGAAATATTTTATCAAGTTATTAGGGAATCATTCGGCTATATCTTCTGAGATACTTCTGAAATTTGGAAAGGAAATTTCGAACTGCTTACCCAAGGAATCCCTGAAGGCAAGAGAAATTGAGTGTCTTTCAATACCAGAAAGAGTGGATAAAAGTGAAAAATATCTTCCCAAAGATATTCTTTCTCAGACATTTTTTCCCCGGGGGTTTACCGCACAAGTTAAATCTAAGGAGGGTGGTATAGGAACTGCATTTGTGGTAATGTATGACGATACTGAAAAAGCCAAGGATGGGTGGGAAGAGTATCTTGGTTATCTGAGTGATATAGGAGCAGTGTATGAAGTCAAAGAAAATAGGATACGCGTGATTTCTCCTCCCTCTGAGATTACTTTGGCTGAGCTCTGGGAAAATTACATTGTAGGTATATGGGTTCCTGGAGGTAATATATCGAATTTAGAAGAAATATATTTAAAAATAGTTTCTTGTTTGAAGAGGGAAGACATATCTCACAAGAAAGGGAATTGAATAACTAAATGATTTTTTTGAGAAGGGTATTTGTTTATTTTGCATTGTATATATTAGTGCCTATTTTAGTTTTATCCGGGATAGAATTCTTGCTTCGTTACAAGGGATATGGGAACAATCTTTCCCCATGGGTAGAAAATAGTACACCAACTGGCAAAGTTTATACAAAGAATTTAATTTTCTATCAACAGTTTTTTGATTCCCCGGTTGACCCTGGAGAACATGAACCTTATTTAACTGCTATAACTCTTCCTAAACTGCCTAATACGATTCGAATATTTGTATTTGGAGAATCAGCTGCGCTCGGTTGGCCTGATGCTAAGTATTCATTTGGAAAATTTTTAGAAGTAATGTTGAATAGAATGTATCCTCAATATAGATGGGAGGTTTTTAATATATGCTTTGCAGGTGTAAATTCTCATATCCTTCGCTATGTTGCTCAAGAGAGTTTATTTCTTCAACCTGATATAGTGATTTTGTATATGGGGAATAATGAAGCACACGGTACTTTTGGGCTTTATCACTCTTTTAAGGATTCTGTTCCCTTGCCAGACTATGTTGTTCAATTACAGTTAAGACTTCAAAATTTCTATCTTTTCCAAAATATGAGAAATTTTGCTTTTAAGTTAAGGAAGATTTTTCCGAGGTATAGGTCAGAAATTAGATATGATGACCCGAGGGTTGGGATAGTTAGTAAGAATTACGAGAGAAATCTTCACGCGATGGTTAAAGCTTTTGTGAAGGAGGGGATTCCAGTATTTATAGGGACCCTCGGTTCAAATTTGAGGGACTGGCCTCCTCAAGAGTCTTGGTTCAGAAAGGATATCACTGAAAGAGAATTGGAGAACTGGCGAAGAGCATTTGAGGAGGGGTTCCAGTTTTTTTCAAATATGCAGATTGAAAAAGCGAAGGGATACTTTATAGAAGCGCAAAGGATAGACGCTTCTCCAGCTTTTTTAAATTTTCTTTTGGGGTGGTGTTATATATTTGAGGAGAAATATGCAGAGGCAAGGAAGTATTTCATTGAGGCAAGGGAAAAGGATGGTTTCGGGTTTGTTAGGGCGAAGGAGTTTATAAACTATATTTGTGAGAAGGTTGCAAAAGAGTATGAACCCACAGGTAAAGTGTTCTTTGTTCCTGTTGAGAATGAACTCAGTTCCAATTCTTTTGCTAATTCTCCTGGTTTGGAGATGTTTGTCGATTCCTGTCACTTTAATTTCTATGGAGATTACATAACTGCTTGTTCTTATCTAAAGTTTATTCAAAATTATTTTTTGCGGGACAAACTAACCTCTGCTACTGATAAAAGTATTAAATTGCCTTCATTTGATGAGGTAAAAAAGATGTTGTTTATATATGAGGATGATTTTTACTATACCAAGTTTTTGCAATTATCACCTTCTATTTCTTCTGTTATTTATTATCCTCAGAAACTCATGACTATAAACATTTGCTCGGAGATTTGTGCGCTTTCAGAAAAGTATACAAGGGGAGAGGAATCTCGAATTTTTTGTGATTTATCAGATTTAGAAAGAGCCTTTTTATTTTTTGATTTATCTATGGATCATCCCGATAATTTTATATTCAGGTATTTAGAAACTCTCCAAGAATTTGGTGCCTTCAGGCAGTCTTTGAAGGTGTTAGGGAAATTTGGTAAAAAGGAGGTGGAGGACATTAATTATATATGCCTGATCCTTGATATATACCTTGCATTAAACCTTCCCCAATACTATCGGGAGATAGAACACTTAATTGAGAAAATTGAAAATAACTACAGTAATTTGAATGACCTCTATATATATTACGAGTTGAGATACCTTATAGTTAGAAATGATTTGGAAAACGCAAAGGGGGTAATAAAAGACTTATTGGATCTTCCATTTTTACACCCTTCTAAAAAGGTATTTGGTGAGTGTGTGCAGACTTACTTGAATACAGATATTAGCTATAATGAGAAGCTTAACAGGTGGAGAGAGATTTTGGAAAGATATTCTTGGTCTTGGGATAGTTTTAATTTTATTGTGGAAATAGCAAAAAGGGATGGAAAAACAGATGAGGTGAAGAAGATATTTGAGGAGCTTGTAAACAAAGGTTCAAATTCTCCTTTTCCTTACTTATTTTTGTCTTTTATATATGAGGACGAGGGATTTTATTCAAAATCGATTGACCTGTTAAAGAAAGCGAGTTCAATGGGGTTTCCCTCATTAGCGTTAAAATACGAACTCGCTCGATTACTTACTATGGAAGGAAGTGAATTACTAAAGCAAGGTCTCAACGACGAGGCTATTGTTCTTTTAGAAGAGGCAATTAGAACATTTCCTTATTACCTTAGCTCTTGGGTAAAACTGGTTTATGCTTGTGAATTACTTGGTGATGAAGAGGGCGTATTGAATGTAATGAGGGGTATGGAGGATATTCAGAAGAAGAATATAATCTCGCATATATGGGAGATTATATTTTAGGCTGTGTTAGTTTTTAATTGTGAAGTGTAAGATAGAAAATGGCTCCCCCTTTCCGAGGGAGCCATTAGCAATCAATGGTAGTTGGTTTTACAGGAGTATTTTACTCACAGAGTTCAAACACGCCAGCAGCACCCATACCACCGCCAATGCACATTGTTTCCAAACCCCATTTTACACCACGACGACGCATTTCATAAATCAGTGTGCATGCAAGTTTAGTCCCAGTGCAACCTAATGGATGGCCAAGAGCAATGGCACCGCCATTTACATTAACAATCTCATCGGCTTTTTCTCTTGGCAATCCGAGTTTTTCGAGTTCTTTGATGACATACAGAGTTTGCGAAGCAAAAGCTTCATTGCACTCTATTAACCCTATGTCTTGCAGGGTAATTCCTGCTTGCTTGAGTGCATCTTGAATAGCAGGAATTTGAGCTGGTCCTAAGTACCCTGGGTCCCCAGCGCCGACAGCATATCCCCTTAGT
>JAOAHN010000104.1 GCA_026415215.1 Candidatus Hydrogenedentota bacterium | reverse complement strand
GCATAACCAATGCAATAAATATTATACTTGTAGCAGTAAATAAACATTTTCCCCAAGAATAATGCCTCAACATTAAACCCAATGTAATCCCAGACATTACACTCGCTAACAAAGTAAGTCCAAGCAATATAGCAACATATACAGATAAAACCCAAGAATTTGCCAATACTCCGAGCATGGAACCCACTATTAATGAGCAAATAAGCAATAAAACTCTAAATCGGGAATTTCGGGCAAAACTCAGTCCTATAAAAACTGCAGATACCAAGGGAAGAATTATCAAAGCATTTTCTCCTACCAAGTATGCTACCAATAAACCAAAAAAAACAGGCTTTATTAAAACTGGTAAGAACATAAACACTCAATTAACTTACAGTGAGATATAATCAACTTATTATCGACAATAACATTTCAGTCTGCTACAAATGGTAGCAAAGCAGCTATTCGAGCCCTCTTAATAGCTTGGGTTAACATTCTCTGTTGCTTTGCAGTAGCACCAGTAATTCTCCTCGGAATTATTTTCCCACTCTCTGTTATATAGTGCCTAAGTAGATTTATATCCTTGTAATCTATAAACACTATATTCTCCAGCGTGAGCCTACTAACCTTCTTTTTTGCCACTCTCTTTCTCTTTTTCCTCTTCAGCCTCTTCATTCTAATTTTGGCTCTTGTCTTTGCTGAAATGTGTGCCATGCTCACAACCCCTTCTTCTAATAGTTTAACTCTATCATTAAATAAATAACTTCCTATTTACTTATTTTTTATAAACTTTTAATAACTAAAATGGAACATCATCCTCAGGTATAGAGTCCCATTTATTTCCAACAGTAGGTTCAATATCTTCAGCGCTGTCACTCACATTAGGGATATGCTCCGCAGTAGCCTCGTAATCAGACTCTAAAGGAACTCCCTCTTCTATTCCCTGTTCACTGGGCAGTCTATCAAGCAGAGTAGCTCTACGAAGAAGTATGTATATCCTTGAACGCTTAACTCCGTCTACTCGAGACTCCCATTCCTCATATCTCAACTGTCCTTCAATGATAATTGCTCTGCCTTTCTTAAGATACTGCTTAACATAGTCCGCCTGCTTGTCCCAAGCAACTACATCTATAAATAGTCTATCTTCCTTAAGTTCACCATTCGCCAATTTATACCTTCGACTATAGGCAAACCTAAACCTTGAGACATACCTACCATTTGGTGTAGCACGGAGTTCCGGATCCGCTACTACTCTTCCGGCTATCAACACAAAATTCAAATCGGGAAAGATAAGATTAGGCATTAGTTTTTCCTCGTTTTAGAGATTATCTCGAGTAGTACCTATTCACTTTCCTCTTCTTCAACACTGTTTGAAGGAGAAGCAATAGGAACTACATTATCCTCATCATCTTGAGGAGATTGGACAGAGGCTTCTAAAGTTTTTTTCCTCCGTTCTTGCTCCGCTTCCAATTTTAACATCTTCTCGTCATAATAAACTATCAAATGCCTAATGATGTGTTCACTTAGCCGGAAGTAGTGTTCTAACCGCGCTATGAAGTTAGGGAAGGCTTGGAATCTAATTAATATATAGATTCCCTCCGTAAATTTTTTAATCTTATAAGCTAATTTGCGCCTACCCCAAACTTCCGAGCGCACGATAGCCCCGCCATTCTTCACAATGAGACTTTCAGTCTCTCGGGCTATCGCCTGGATGTCATCGTCCTCCACCTCAGGACTGACGATGAACAGCGCCTCGTAAGTTCTTAACTTCATTCTAACTGATCTCCTTATTACGCTTAGTTAATAAATAATCACAGTATTTTGGGGTATGTAGAGAAAAATGTGGATTAAAGATTATACCAAAAATACATAAGTGAAACAAACAGAACAAAAAAAGAGTTTATCCTTTTAAAATAAAGTTTTGGTATCATACCTTACAGAGAATCTTTGAGAACTTACTATGGCAATGTTATTCATTATTTTCACTTTAGCATTTATGAACATAAACTCCGCGAATATATTCAATCTCCCAAAAGAAATAAACGAATGGAAATTAGAAGCTAATACCCCCGAAAGATTCACACCCGAAACTCTATACGATTACATAGATGGAAATGCGGAAGTATATAAATC
Organism: Candidatus Hydrogenedentota bacterium; assembly: GCA_026415215.1. GTDB lineage: Bacteria > Hydrogenedentota > Hydrogenedentia > Hydrogenedentales > Hydrogenedentaceae > Hydrogenedens. The sequence goes on along the minus strand of JAOAHN010000104.1, from coordinate 3,086 downwards.
CTTGGGAGTGAATGAAGTCTTTGTATATAGATACCATAACCTTGACAAATCTGATAAAGAAGAAATAATAGTAGATATATTTGATATGAACTCAAGTTCCTCTGCTTACGGAGCATACCATAACGATATAAGAGATCTACCAAGTGCAGATATTGGTGCCGAATCGGAGATAATGAGTAACTCGCTTACATTTTGGAAAGATAAGTACTTTGTTGTAATCACAGGAATTGGAGAATCGGAAAATATCAAACAAACAATTATAGCAATTGGGAAATACATCGATAGCAAAATCCCGAATAAAGGAGATCCACCCCATATTATTAACCTACTACCTAAAGAGGGTTTAATAAGTAGTCAGATACATTACTTCAAAAACTACGACCTGTTAAAAGTAAGATTCTACTTGTCTGAAGAAGACCCCTTTCAACTCAAGGATGGTTGCGAAGGAATAGTAGCAAGGTACAAATTACCAGAGAAGAGTGAAGACTTTCTAATTTTCATTATTAGTTATACTTCAGAAAAGGATACTACAAATGCCCTTTCGAAACTTAAGGAACTGTGTAGTGTAACAACTGAAGATCAAGGTTTTACAAAAAGTTTATCTAAGAGAAATTCATTATTTTTTAGCATGAAAAATTATCTTGTTCTCTTTTTAGATTTTAAAGATAGGAACATAGTGAAAAAATATAAGCAAGAAATCATAGCACTGTCAAACAAGAGGAGCACCTAAAATGAACCAGACAAGAAGACAGTTTATCAAAACAGGAGCCCTTGCTACAGGCGCTTACTTATTCCTAAACTCACAAATAAACAGCGAGGAGGTAGCAAAAAAAACATATTCAGGCGAAAAGTCTCGGGTTGTCTTGATTCGGGATAAAAATTTACTCAACCAAGATGGAAGCATCAATGTCGCGGTTCTTGAGAAAATGTTAGATGATGGCATCAAAACCCTGTTTAAAACCGACTCAGCAGTAGATGCATGGAAACTAATAATCCAAAGCAATGACATCGTGGGCATTAAGAGTAATGTCTCTGGTCCTCCAAGGACTCCTATAGAACTTGAAGACATCCTCAAATTCAAAGTAATTTCAGTAGGTGTCCCACCTGACAAAGTCTCAGTTGATGACAGAGGTGTCTTAAGAAATCCAGTATTTCAGAATAGCACTGCTCTGATCAATGTAAGACCTATGCGGACACATCATTGGTCAGGTGTGGGCAGTCTCATAAAGAATTATATAATGTTCTCTCCCACTCCCCCCGCATGGCACCCAGACGCTTGTGCCAAGCTCGCTGGGCTGTGGGATTTACCTATAGTCAAGGGTAAGACAAGGCTAAACATCCTCGTGATGATTACTCCTCTATTCCACGGAAAAGGACCACACCACTATAGCAAAGAGTATACATGGAACTATCAAGGTTTGATTATAGGCACAGATCCAGTTGCATGTGATGCCACTGGGTTAAGAATCATTATGGCTAAGAGAAAACAACATTTCGGCTCAGAAGAACCTCTATATATTCCACCTCACCATATTCAGATAGCTCAAGACAAGTTTAACTTAGGCAATGCTGATGAAGACAGAATAGAATTAATAAAATTAGGCTGGGATGAAAACATTCTTATCTAAAGTTGCTTTTTGACTCTTTCTTTTTTTTACGGCTCTTAATATTGTAGCCTTGATTATTATTAAAGAGGGAGCTCTTCCTAAATACAATATAAAGAATAAAGAAGATAACTATTGTAACCACTGCAATAAAAATTATCCAGAGCAAGAGACTCTTCCCCCTATTATCTTCACTACCAAATGAAGATTTAATAGGGGGGGAAGGAACCGTAGCAGTATTATTGTCAGGCAAATCACCTCCAACTACTATACCGCCAGGTTGAACAACACAAACGACTGAATTCCCGTCTGGATCCGCTAAAACCACATTAGAAAGTTTAATTCTATGTTTACCTCCTGTAGGAATATCAGTCAGTTCAAATTTAATAAATACGAGTGTTCCTTCATCGAGAACATCTCTATTTAAACCTGCCACAATAACTCTACAAGTGTATGAATTAATCTTATTATAGGTACACATCTTATTCGCTTTTTGAGCAGATTCTCCAAGCCGTGCTTCCTTCACACTGAACTCAAAAGGCATTGTAATATCAAACTGGACTCCTGATACCTTCTCACCGGGCTTTACCTTAATATCTACAGGTAGAACTACAATCTTTTCTCCTTGCTTTAAACTAACAGAACCTACAATTAAATCTGCAGAAAACGAATCAAGCTGGACTACCAATACCCAAAGAAAAATACACAAAATTAGATTTACCCAAAAATTCTCCTGCGGATAAGAAAAACTAATTTTGGGGATAAACATACTAACATCATAATCATCGTAACCAAAATAGAGAAACCTATGAATCCATTTACTTTCTCCTCTAATTTCACATCTTCGCGCGAAGCATATTCTTTCTTCACTCCCCATTCTATCTTCCTTCTCTCAGGGGTAAATGTCCATTGAGTCAATTCATAATTTTTAGAGACCAAGGTGTTATCAAAAAAAGTAGAATGCGTCACTGGTGGACGATTGTAAGAATCTAAATCAGAAACTACCCGGGACAACTTCTTAAATCTATTCCCTACACTTAACCTTGAATGAGCCGAAGACTGTGTATTTTTAACTCCCCAATCTGCCATCTCGCCTGTAGCATACTCACCAGTAACAAACCCCATCCCTGAACTGGAAAAAGCCTCCTTTTGACTACCTAAATTCGTTCCTACTCTTGAGTTTAGTATGTCAGCCATCTTTTTCTTATCAGAAACAGAAACAACTGGCTTAGATCCATCGTCATAATAGCCCATAAAATTACCAGCATAATCAGACATCCCTCCTCTAAACTTACTCATATCTCTTTTGTCAGGAGCTAATTCACTTCTACGAGATTCATTTGAGCTACCATTCATCTCCTCATCAATTCCAATTGTTTTGTTTCTTACAAAACCTGTCTCAGAATCAACAGTTGAGCTACCATCGTTCTCTTTCCCAGTTGAAGGAGCTTCCTGATTTAGGTGACTCCCAGACTCATGACC
>JAOAHN010000090.1 GCA_026415215.1 Candidatus Hydrogenedentota bacterium | reverse complement strand
GAGAGCAAGTTATAGTTTGGTTATTCTTATCAATATCAACGCGAAATTCTCTCATATCGTAAATACTTCGGAAAGTAGTTCGAAATATTTCACTTTCGCCGAGGTAAAAACAAAGTCGATAATTCCACATTTCTAACGGGTGAGGTTCTGATTCACACCATTCATCACCTACATATAAATATTGCTGTGGGAATAAAGTTTTACCTTCTCCATATTGTATCCCCTCCTCACCACCTTCATCCCATTCCTTCATTAATAATTCCCCACGGCGGATCCGCACATACTTATTAGTTCTTTCGATATATTTCCACCGTAACCGCTCAAATAACTCCAGGGAAAGAAAAATAACAACAGTCCAAAGAAGAACAAAAAGACTATAACCGAGTATATAGATCAACCAGTTCTTTTTTGACAAGTGTTTCCTCATTACTACATGCTTTTTCTGTGTAAACTCTCTCTATATGTTCTGAACATAGTAAGCTTTTTTATATGCCACCAATCAAGTATGGTAAATGTAGTTAAGAGTTTAGTAGATGTATCAAGAATGAGTCAATGGAAAAAACAAATATCCTGGAGTTAAGTATCATCCGAATGGGAAGAGTGCACTTTAGAAAATATGGGAGATGATTTAAGACTTAAAAACTAAGTTAAGTTCACATAGGAGATTAGAATTAAATAATAGTTTTGTAAAGAGGTAAAAGAGTGGTGTAATCGGAGTGGATAAATTTCCTCTTAAGCTTATTTAAATTTGAATAACTGCAGTTATCGAAATGTCAAACCTAAAGAAGTTTCTATTAGTTTGTCATTTCAAGTAGAAATTTTAGATGTGGTGGCCCGATCAAATGTCAGAAATCTTCAAAGTAATCGTTATCTACTTTTAGTATTTCGTATTTTCGGTAGGTCCTAACACCTATCTTGAATTTCAACATGTAATCAACCAATTTTTCCCCATCAATCAATATGAGTTTAATGTCTGATAATCCTTTGGCATATTCTAATGCATCCCTTGTAAATTGCGATGTTGTAATAAATACACCCTTTCTGCTACCTTTCCCATGTAAAGCACCCACAAAGGATTGCAATTCTCTCCGCCCCACCGTTGAGTTATTCCAGCGTTTTGCCTGAATATAAATATTATCTAACCCCAATATGTCCTGCTTTATTACTCCATCAACACCTTCGTCTCCTGTCTTCCCAATGTGTTGACTTGCTTCCTCATACGACCCGCCATATCCCATTTGTACAAGTACATCTACTACTAATTTCTCAAAAGCCACTGGAGAAAGATTTGAAACAATTTCAGTTAGTTCTCTTTTTGTTAATAAATTCACTTTATCAATACTTTCTTCAATTAACTCCTCGGGAGACTTATTAGTTTCAGTTAAGGATATTGTTTCTTCATTTACAGTACCTGCTCCGTTCTTTAATTTTCGATACCATTCTCTAACTTCTGGAAAATTATCGAGTAGAAATTTAGTATTTATTCCATCAAGATTTTTTGACAAAATTTCTAAACCCCTTTCTGTAATCCTCCAAAACCCTTTTCTACCTCTCCTCTCTGAATCTACCAATGAAGCCACTTTTAAGTATCGTTTTGCTAAAAGAATACGTTTATAAAATATTTTACTGCCATCTTTTAAAGTTAGATTTTTTCCTCTTCAGATAAATTAAAGAAATGAGCAAGGCTATTTTCAATTTCTTCAATGGTATGCTCTTTTTTATCAGAAAGGATTTTTAGTAATGGTAGCATAATAGATTGGCAATCAGGTATCATTTTCCACCCAGATTTTACGAGATCCCAAACAAATTGCTTTATTTTGTAGTTTATGTAGCTAATTATAGTGAGGGAGAGATGAAAAAGAAAAATAAGAGGGGTATAGTACCGAGGTTTTTGAAATTACGAAGTGTCGAGAAAATGAGCAACCTGCCATAGGGGAGTTTGAAGATTAAAAATGAATCCAAGAAGTTAACTGTGGAAGAATGGAGAAGAAGAGTAGATTGAAGCGGGTAATTTAGTGAGCTGGAAATACAGGAGACCTTTTAGCGTAATAATTTTTCAGAACCACCGATGGGGTAAATAATAAGATTCCGGTGGGAGGAGTGATAGGATAATATTAAAAGTGCAATAATCTTCTTTTTATACTTTGTTTTAATTTCCGAACGACTTTAATTGTTGAATGCTTTTGATACGGACTTCTATGTAGTCAGAAAATGAATTAGGAGAAAGCAGTCTTCTTATTTTTTAGCCTCGAGGATTATCAATGAGCGGGGTGGCGATAAAATAGCTTTTGAATTGATGAGCACGGCGTGGTGTCTTTCGTAGTAATCACGCGGAAAAGGCTCTGCGGTGTTAACTCTTAATCGCCAAGGCTCATCTGTAAGTAAGAAGTGTCGTGCATCTTGGGTGTTGTTGAATATGAAAAACAGGGAGTATCCGTTGTTTATCTCACCTTCAATCCTGCAACCGAATACACTATCATCCCCAAACCAATCAACTTGTTTACCCTCAGAATTAACCCAAAGTATATCGGGATAGTTGTTTTCTCCATATTTAGGAATGCCATCAAAAAAGGATGCTCTCCTCAAGGCTGGGTTTTCCTTCCTAAACTGTATCATACCTTTGCAAAATCTGTATATCTCAAAATTTTTGTGTAAAAGGTTCCAGTTATACCAGGAGATCTCATTATCCTGACAATATGCGTTATTGTTTCCTTTTTGTGTCCGAGAGAACTCATCACCCCCGAGCAACATAGGAACACCTAAAGAAATGAACAAGGTGGCGAGGAAGTTTTTCTTCATTTGAGTTCTTATTTTATTAACAGTTAGATCGTCCGTTTCGCCTTCTACGCCATAATTGCAACTATAGTTTTCGTCTAAACCGTCTTTATTATTCTCTCCATTTGCCTCGTTATGTTTTCGAGAGTAGGTTACAAGGTCGTGTAAAGTAAATCCGTCATGACAGGTGATTAGGTTGATGCTATGCAGAGGACTTCTTCCTCCCCATTGATATAGGTCAGAACTCCCCGAAATCCTCGTAACAAATATTGAATGCATCTTAGGGTCACCTCGCCAATATTTGCGGATATCATCTCGATACTTTCCGTTCCACTCAGCCCATCTAAGTCCGCCAAAGGATCCCACTTGATATGCACCACTTGCATCCCATGCCTCTGCAATAAGTTTCACATGTCGGAGCACCGGATCTTCGGCGATTCTCTCTATCAACGGTGCATCAGGGTGTAGGTTGCCGTTTTCATCTCTTCCTAAAATAGATGCGAGGTCGAATCTGAATCCATCAATGTGCATCACTGCAACCCAGTAACGCAGGCAATCGAGAATAAAATCTCTGACGATGGGATGGTCACAATTTAGTGTATTACCGCAACCTGAATAGTTGAGATATCTACCATCCTTGTCAAGGAAGTAGTATATGCTGTTATCTATCCCACGGAAACACAGGGTAGGTCCTAATTCATTCCCTTCAGAGGTATGATTAAAGACTACATCTAAGATGATTTCAATACCTGCTTTGTGCAGAGCATCTACCATCCTCCTAAATTCGAGTAGGTGCTCAAATCTGTGAGCGGACATTGCATAACAATGAGTGGGAGCAAAGAAACCTATATTACTATATCCCCAGTAATTGATGAGTTCTTCACCTGTGATCAGACTGCATCTACCTATTCTACGCTCTCCAAATTCCTGCACTGGCAAAAGTTCAACTGCATTGACGCCGAGGTCTTTTAGATAAGGGATTTTCTCTATGAGTCCTTGGTAAGTACCTGGATGTTCAACTCCGGAAGAGGAGTGGATAGTGAAACCTCTTACATGCGTCTCATAAATAATCAATTCACTCATTGGTATGTGTCCAGGTCTATCTGGTTCCCAATCCATCTCTTCTGGAGCTACTACTGTTTTCATTGTTCCGTTATCCACATCTCCCACAAAAGCCTTACCATAGGGGTCAAGAAGATATATGCTCGGATTAAATCTATGCCCCGCCTTCGGGTCATAAGGACCATCCATCCTATACATATAAAAGGTGCCTATCCTCGCTCCTCCAACAAATATTGACCAGACATCTCCCACTCTGTGTCTTTGGGGATTGAACTCATACTCCCAAACAGGTTTTCTATCCTCAACTTTTTCAAAGAAAGCCAACCAAACACGAGTAGCATGTCTTGAGAAAATTGTAAATTCTACTCCATCATCTTGAGGCTTAGCACCAAATGGATAGGGTTTTCCTGGCTTGACATAGAAATCAGATGGATTAATGTAGACCATGGCATTTCAATCCCATCCAAGATTTACTATCTCAGTAGAAAATCTCAATAAACACATATAGCCTCCTAAAGACATTTCTTAATCATTTGACAATGTTAAATTAGTATATTGTATACTGATAGCAATTCTATACATTTTCCTGTAGCTGAAAACTTTCTATAGAACAAAATTATATTAGAAGTCAAAAGATAAATCCCAAGCAGAAAGGAGTAGAAATGTGGCGGAGTATGTAACCTTACACTGGATTGATCTCACAATAATAGGGGTTTACATGGTAGGATGTTTTATACTGGGTGTATTCACAAGTAAATACATTGAGAACGCAGGTGACTTCTTTATAGCTGGGAAAGCCCTACCTTTCTGGGCTATAGCATTTTCCATTGTAGTAAGTGACATAGGTGCTTTGGATTTTGTCGGCGTTGCAGGCAATGCCTATCGCTATGGAGTTTCAGCAGCGAATTTTGATTGGTTAGGGTCGATGCCTGCTATGGTATTTGCTGCGTTTATCTTCGTTCCATATTTCTGGCGTTCCGGGGTGTTCACAATTCCAGAGTTTTTAGGTAGAAGATACAACGCTGGCGTCCAGGTGATAAACGCTCTCATTTGGACTTCAGTTATGTTGCTTTCATTAATGATAATGCTCTGGACCACCGCTGATGACCTTGTCTACACTATCCTCGGCTATAGACCTATCTATACAGTTTGGGTTATGGCAGGAGTAACAGGTATCTATACCTTCGCAGGTGGATTGTCTGCAGTGGTGATGACTGATGTTGTCCAGCTCATCGTGATGTATGTAGGGGGGTTAGCTTTGTTATTCTTGAGCCTTTGGGAAGTTGGTGGTTGGGGAGTGATGAGAGCCAAAATAGAGTCCTATGGTCCCGAGTTTGCTAATCATTTTACTATTCTTCTTCCCAATAGCACTGAAAACCCATTCCCATGGACGGGTATAGTATTTGGATTGGGTATAGTGTTAGCCATAGCATATATGAGCGGAAATCAGGCAATTGTCCACCGCACGCTCGGCGCCCGTTCAGAGTGGGACGCTAAAGCAGGCATGCTAATGGCTGGCTTTTTGAAATCCTTCATACCTCTTATGGTAGCACTTCCAGGACTATGTGCAATAGTATATCTTCGGGAAAAAAACATTATTTTGCACGAGCAGGATAAAGTCATTCCCACTATGATCAGGATGATGCTACCACCCGGATTAAGAGGATTGATGTTTGCTGCACTGTTCGCCGCGTTAATGTCAAGTATCTCTGGAACACTCAGCTCAGCCTCTACAATATTCGTCACTGATATATTTAACAAACTCTGGATTTTAAGTGGTAAAAAACCGTTGGATGAGAAACAGGGATTATATGTAGGTAGAGCCTTTACTCTATTCCTGATAATTTCAAGCGCACTATTTGCGGAACAAATTTCCAGAGTTGGCGGAATATATAACTTTATTCAAACAATCTTATCGCTTTTCCAAGGCCCATCCTTGGCAGTGCTACTTTTGGGGATACTATGGAGAAGGGCAACAGGATGGGGAGGATTAGCAGGCCTTGTATTAGGAGTGTTTTTCTGTTTCGTTTTGTGGTGTGTCCCAAATCTATTCCCTGCTGAAGACCCGTTCTTATTTGTGTCAATGTGGTCATTTGTGTTCGCCATTTTAGTTACCGTTATCGTGAGTTTACTTACAAAGCCTGAATCCGAAGAAAAGATAAGAGGTTTAGTTTGGGGTTCTGTAGTCCATGACGAAACAGTTCAAAAAGCCTTATCCGAAAGGGTGCTATAATGAAATTAGCATATCTAATACCAGCGACGATAATTGTCTTGATATTTACAAATGGCATCGCTTCCTCTCAAGAAGCTAATACACCTACGCAAATACGAGAAATTGAGATTCCGAAGCCGGAAGTCTCGGTATTCTTCCATTTGGGAGACAAGATTGTAAGTGGGTGGCTTGCTTTCTTGAATTGGTTAGGAAAAACCTTTGACCCCATAGTAGGACCCATTTTTAGACCTATGAGCAAGTTCTTAGAGAGGACTTATCAACCTTGGGCAAAAATCTGTGCTCTCGGCTTATTTGTAGGTACTATGCTTTGGGTTTGGTTTGGTATGAAGAAGGAGTATGTAAATCTCGGAAGGAATAAAGAAAGTATTTGGACTGATTTGAGATGGTGGACAATATTCTCAATGCTCCCACATGTAATAGTTTATCTATACTTCTAATCTAAATATTGTGGAGGAGTTTTGCAATGTCTGAGGATACGAAAAAAATTACACCAGAACGAGCAGAGATGCATCGAATAGACAACGAGAGGAATACAGGAATACAACTTGCACGAAGAGATTCAGAGCTCTACTTTGCACTCGGTATCTTTATAGTAGCACTCGGATTGCCCGTGGTATTTGGCACCTACTACGCTTACGAGTGGGGAAGCATCAAACCTGCAGTCGTTAATTTGATTTCAGGACTCGTAATGGTAGCTATAGGTGCTGCTTCCATATTTTATGGATGGCTGATAAGAAGAAGAATAAAAGGTGAGCAGTAAATTTAAAGTTTTATACCTTCCACTCAGAGTTAGTTTAGAAGAAGCAAGGAAGAATCTTACACCTCCAGCTTTCTACAAGGTAAAAAAATACATATTTGAAAGACTACATTCGTTCAGGGGGGTGGGAAACTACTATACCTCAAACAAAATCCCTAAATATGAAATAGTTGGCTGGCCTATATTTGCGGTATCTCATTTTGTTTCATCCGGAGAGAGTAATAGTGCTCACCTTTTTATCTCAGTTGATCCGTGGTCCACGACCACCTCTCTATTTGAAAGAATGAAAGACACTGAAGAAAGTAACTCCGTAAATTATGATATTCTTATTCGAATACCTGAGGATGTTAACGAAGAAACTATAGTGGAGACCAGTAAAAATAAGTTTTTTCTATTAATGATGCGCCAAAGAAAATTAAGGATGGCATCTCTTAGTATACAGAGCCGAATACATTCAATAGTATACACACCTATATGGGTATGCTATTATGCCCGGACTGCTAATGCACTTGATGTTCGTCTATTAGATGGATATTCGGGAGAAAAATTAGGTGCTCAGTTCAGAAGTGCTTTTCTCAATGCTTTGACTAACCTCAAGTCAAACAACACCTCTGAATCTAATTTGAAATAGGATATAAATGCACTTTTTCTTTCTCCAAAATTTCTTTCCAATTTTGTATCAAAGAGTTGCGAATATCTTCAGAATGTAGCAAAACAACAGACGCAGAATGGAGTTTTGGGAAATTAATTTCTACAGATTCTTTCTTGGTCAAAATATTTAATTCTTTCAATCCACTTGGGGCAATTTCAAAAGCTGTTTTTATAGGGAGAAGCGTTTTCAATGACATTCTTATGTTTTGCTTTTCTTTGAAAGGATAAGCTTCAGGGTGAATCTCATAATCCAAGTTAGTAATACAAAGAATCATAAAGTTAATACCTTCAAGAGGAGCTACATCCACTTTTTTATCATCCACATCTCCTACAAAATCAACTGGCTCAGAGCTTAAGAACAGGTCCTTCAAAAGACTCATAACCCTACCCCATCCCTGCATTTCTCTTTCTAATTCAGGGTATCTTTCCGCTACTTTCTTTTCATGGTTAAACCACAATATTCCTTTCGCTCCTCTACCAAGATTTAACACAAGTTGTGCTGAAAGCTCTTCTGGGGTAGGCACAGGTCGTTTGGGTCTTTCTCCCCAGCTTGCTATAGCTTGGCTCCAAACCCAAATGGGCTTGGGTTCTGACGCAAGCTTTAAATCTCGGGTGTAATATGCAGTCTCCTCCAATCTCGTGCCGTAAGGTTTAGGCCAAATACTACTTGATGGTGCAGTAACAGAGTAATGGTCTTGACATGGTATATCACATATCGGAGCATATTCAAAGAACTTAATGTTTCTACAAAGAGTAATGAATGTTGGCTTGGTTTTATCGTATCTCACAAGTTGCTCATAGGCTGAAAAGACGAGGTTAGAGGGGATAGACCAATCAGGTTCATCTTGTATCATCCAACAAACAACATGGGGGTGTCCAGAAAACTCTTTAACCCTTTCCACATAAGTAGGAACACCAGTGTGCACCATCGCTCGGAAGCCATACTTAGGGGCAATTTCTTTAAAGAATGGGCTTTCTTTCGAATCCCCCTCTACCAAAGTGTCTATATGAAGATTATAAAGGGACTCATAGGTTTCAGGAGTACCAGTCCACACTCCAATAGGGAATTCATCTACAAAAGCCCGCCTATGTGAATAAATTCTATCTAACAGATTTCCTTTATTATCTTCTATCCCTACCGATACTATAAACCATTCCCCCTGTGTGAGTGAAGATGAGAGTTCAACTTCACAAATAGCCATTTCCTTGGGATCGAGGATGCTCTTATTCCATTTCGCAGATGATATTTCATATCCCTCCAAACTTAGTTTTCCTAACTTGATCTGATGTCCGGAAAAGTTTTTGAAGAACACCAAAAGTTTCTTCATCTCAGGATATACCCGAATGAAAGTGATACGATAAACACTCTCAAAAAGAGTACCTTCTATTCTACCCGATAAACGAGACTGTTCATCAATCATTTGTAGGAGGAATTTCTTCCCTTCCGCAAAGTCTTCTGTTATCGCATTTATTTCTAAAACTCCTAACTGATTTGGTTCTATAATTTGATTGATATATCTATCCCATGCTACAAAATGATTGAGCACCCAGTGCGATCTATCTTTCCCATTCCATCTCCAATATTTTATCCTTAGAGGTGAATCGGAAGTATTTCTATAGAATATAGTTATTACCCCCCCCTTATTAACTATTTCACTTTCATATTCTCTCACTTTTTCAAATTCCCAACGAGCAGGTCTGTAAACTATCTTCTCAATAGATAGTCTTAAATTCCCTTTCCCCTTTAAATCTGCACCTAATTGAGCTGTCTGTGCATATCCAACATACACGCCAAAGCACACTAAAAAGACAAATATTGGCAATCTCCACCTTGAAATATACATATTCTATTCCTTTCTCCTACAACCGTTGTTTATTTTGTTTTACTATACAATTCAAAGAAAATATTACAAATTGGTTAGACCTTACACCTACAATTTAGGGATTACAAATCATTAATTTATCTCCGAAATTGCCGATTCTTGAGTTTTACTGCTTAAAAAATCAATTAAAACCAATGTCTAAATTTCTTGCTTGTCTTTGATTCCCAATTTTGATAAAATGATTGGTATAACCAATAATAATTTGATATAGTCTTCCACAATAACAACAAATGTTATCGGGCATCAGGAAACTAAAGTCAAGACTTGCGAGTTATTATAAAGGATTACCAATTGTTCATCAACTTTTTGTTCTCGCCCTCCTGCCCACTATAGTATCACTTTTTATAGCTTGCATAAGTTTCTACACTTTCGATGTGGCATTAATTAACCAGATGGTTACCTCTGAATTAAAGATAACAGCAGAACTACTAAGCCGTAGTTTATCTACACTAAAGAAAGAAGGATACTTTGCCAAACCTCTAATAGAACAAGAACTTCAGTTATTAAGCGCAAATGAAAAAATCATACTTGCAGGAGTGTATGACGAGGAAGGCAAATTAATAGCTCGATATGTAAAAGAACCCTACCCATTATTTCTACCCATAACGCCCTCAAAAATAGGCATCTATAAAGAACGGGGTATGTTATGTATTTATACTCCCATTGCGACTAACAACTCGCAGTCTTTATTTTCATCAGATATAGAAAATACTAAAAATATCCCCATATTGTTTGTTGCTTGTGAGCAAACAATATTTCAAAATAGATTACTTGCCTTTGGAGCAGTTGTTATTAGCGTACTCCTGCTCAGCTCGATATTTGCTTTCTTTATTTCCACTTACTTACACAGAGCCATCTCAAGACCGATTGAACATCTATCAAAACTTGCACAAAAAATATCTAAAGAAAAAGACTATTCAATTCGTGCCCAGAAGTTAGCTACAAATGAGCTTGGTCTGCTTACAGATGAATTTAATGAAATGCTGGAAGTAATAGAAGAGAAAGAGCAGAATCTGAGAAAAGCGTATGATGAATTAGAGGAAAAATTAAGCTTAAGAACAAAGGAGTTAAGGAATGAAATAGAAGCTCATAGAAGAACCTCGGAACTTTTGCAAGAGGAGATAGAAAAGAGAAAGATAGCAGAGGAAGAACTGCGTAAACAGAAAGAAACCGCTGAGTTTCGGGCGCAAATTAAGAGTGACTTTCTCGCAAATGTCAGCCATGAGATTAGAACTCCCATGACAGGTATACTTGGAATGTCCGATTTACTATTGAAGTCTGATCTTACAGATACTCAGAAACGCCAAGTAGAAACAATATACCGTTCAGGGAAATCTCTCCTAAGACTTATTGGAGACATACTTGATTATTCAAAAATAGAAGCAGGGCATATAGAGATAGAACCAGCACCATTCGACCTTCATGTTTTATGCGAAGATTTAATAGAACTATTATCTCCCGTAGCTTATGAAAAAGGATTAGGCTTATACTTACGCTATTTACCTGAATGTCCAAGGAGGTTCATAGGTGATAGCGGTAGAATTCGTCAAATACTCACTAATTTAATAGGCAATGGAATAAAATTTACAAACGAGGGCTATGTGCTACTCACGGTTGAATGTGTGGGTATTACTGAGGATAAAGCGGCTATTCAAATTACAGTAGAAGATACAGGTATTGGCGCTCCTCAACACAAGTTAGAAGAAATATTTGAGAGATACCAACAAGCAGATGCGCTTGTCGCAAAGCAATATGGCGGAACGGGACTTGGCTTAGCTATAAGCAAGCTTCTTGTAGACAGAATGGGAGGAACCATCTCTGTTCAAAGTAAGGAAGGAGAAGGCACTCAATTCACCATCTCATTTGTTCTCCCACTCGATCAACATGCCCCTCAATTTATCGAGCCAAAAGAACACTTAAGGGGAGTAAGGGTATTAATAGTAGACCAGAGTTCTATTAATCGAAATGTACTTATGGAGCAACTTCGCTCATGGGGAATGGAGGCTGACGCAGTAGGGTCAAGTGCAGAAGCATTAAAATATCTAAGAGAAGCAGTTGATAATGGCATTCCATATCAGATTTGTCTTATAGATGACCAAATGCCAGGAATCCAAGGCGAGTCTTTGGGAAGAACAATTAAGCAAGAAGAGAATTTAAAGGATACTATTTTAGTATTACTTACGCCTTTTGGGATAAGAGGAGATGCTCATAGGTTACAGGAATTAGGATTTGCTGGTTATTTGGTAAGACCAATAAGACAAAGTGAGTTGATGGACGCTTTAGCTACAATATGGGGAGCATATATAAGAGGTGAGACTCCCACATTAGTTACCAAATATACTGTTATGGAGGAACGAGAATATGAAAAAGAAAAGACCAAGAAATTCTTTAAAGCAGAGGTTCTTCTTGCTGAAGATAATTTTGTAAATCAACAAGTCGCAATAGAAATTCTCAAGAGTTATGGATGCGAAATAACTATCGCCACGAATGGTCATGAGGCTATAGAGTGGGTTAAAAGACGGAAATTTGACATTATTCTTATGGATTGTGAAATGCCCCAACTTGATGGCTTTTCTGCCGCCCGCGAAATCAGGCTTTTAGAACAGCCAGGGACACATACCCCAATAATCGCCCTTACCGCTCATGCATTGAGAGGTGATAGAGAAAGATGTATTTCAGCAGGAATGGACGACTACATTCCAAAACCAATTGAGGCTAACAAAGTTGAAGAGATTTTAGAGAAATGGGTAGGTAGGAAGACACTCGAGGAAAAACCGGTATCAGTAGAAGAAGTAGAAAAATCTTCCTCCGCGGATGAAGTAGATATTTCCCACATACCAATTTTCGATTTAAAGAGAGCTTTGGAAATAACCGGTGGCAAGATAAAAACTGTTGAAAAAGTCGCAAAGGTATTTATCCAGCACATTCCAGGAAGAATAAGAGAAATTGAAAAAGCACATGAGCAAGAAAACTATGATGAATTGTTAAGACTTGTCCACTCTCTCTCTGGTGCTGTTTCCTCTATCGGGGCACGGAAACTTGCTTATATAGTGCAGAGAATGGAACACAATTTGAGAAGTGGTATATTGGAAGGTATAGAAGAAGATATTCTAACAGTGAAACGGGAGTTCGGCGAATTAAAGTCCGCTTTAGAACAAGTCAGGTGGGATGAACTCGAATTGATATAGTTTCTTACATCTTCTTAAACTCCCCTCTAATGGTATAAGTTCAAGATTCCTAATACTAAATTAAAAATGGATTGTATTTTTTCTCTATACCCACAGAGCTCACAGGTCCATGACCAGGAAATATAATTGTATCTTCAGGAAGAACAAGTAGTTTCTCCTTAATGGCCTTCTGTTGCTTTTTATACTCTCTTTCTCCAACAGTTCCTCCCACAGAGCCCGCAAATAGAGCATCTCCCGTAAATAATATGCCCGCTGATGGGAAAAACAACACAACACTGTCATCAGTATGCCCCGGAACAGAAATTATTTTCCCCTCGTATCTACCCAACAATAGAAAATTATCCGAATTCTCATTCTCAAAAAAATGTTTTGAGGGATACTTTTGAAGAGAGTCATAACTTTTAGGGAGATAATTCAGCCCAGAAGTATGGTCATAGTGCGAGTGAGTAATAAAAATAGCCTTTACTTTCGCATTACTTTCCCTAATAGCGGAATCCAATCCTTCACACCATTCAGGCATATCTATTATCAGAGCATCCTTACTATCCTCCTCTACAAGTAGATAAAGATTTGCCTCATTTATCGACGAACAGAACTGATAAACGATCATATTTAAAATTCCTACCTTACGAGTCCATCCATTTTAGTTCTATCGACGATTGGCTCTCCATTTGCATATCTAATATCTGCTCCTGATAAATCCGCACACCTAAGGATAGCTCGTTGGAGATTAGCATATTGCAAATTTACCGATTGTAAGTTCGCATTTGTAAAGCGTGAGTAGTAAAGATTTGCCTTTCTCATGTTTGCCCTGCTGAGATTTGCCCCTATAAAATTTGACCTACTAAGGTTAGCCTCCTCAAGATTCGCATCTTCCAAATTAGCTTCGCTCAATATAGCAAATTGTAAACATGCGCCCCTTAGATTTGCTCGCTTCAAATTTATACCTTTTAACCATACTCCAGTCAGATTTATCCCTTCTAAATTTGCGCCCTCTAAGTCTCCCGAGCTTAATAAGTGAATCATATCCGGCAACAAATATTCACTTAACAATCTCATTCTCATTCTGGGCTCTCTCACAATATACTTTACCGATATAATTTCGGTCATGTGCTATCCCTCCAAAAATAATCTCTAATCTTATAATCCACAAACTATTTAAGATTAGAACCAATGGTATTAATACCTAACAAGCGAGGCTTCTACCTTGTTCCTCACATCTCTACCTTCTAAAGCTTCTATCAATGCCAAGGCAAAGTCTATTGCTACCCCAGGTCCTCTCCCTGTAATTATATTTCCATCTACAACTACCCTCTCATCGACAATACAGATGCCTGGGTTTTCTTCTTTCTTCAATATTCCTGGATATGCTGTAGCTTTTTTACCATCTAATAAGCCATTTTTGGCGAGGATCCTCGGGGCAGCACAAATTGCACATACATATTTTCCTTCTTGAGCCATTTCTTTAATCAAACTTACAACACGAGAGTCATTTCCTAAATAATCCGCACCTGGTAAACCTCCCGGCAAAACTACCATATCGAACTTCTCACTTAATACTTCATCCAGCGTCCTCTCAGACATCAGCAAAGCACCGTGGCTCGCTCTAATAACTTTATCATCGTCTAAACTCGCGGTAACCACTTCTACACCTGCTCTATTAAGCAAATCTATTGGAGTCACAGCCTCTACTTCTTCACAACCTTGTGCTAAAATAACCAACACTCTGTGCATAGACAACCTCCTTTCTTGAAACTAACCAGAATAGTAATTCTACAAAAAATAGAATTTTATCTTAAAACTTAGCGTTATAGCTTATAATATTTACACCAAGGTAGAAATTAAGAATCCGAGATGGTTACTTTATATCGAAATGCTTTTACCCTCATAGAACTTCTTGTTGTTATCGCTATAATTGCGGTACTCGCAGGAATATTACTCCCCGCCCTGTCAAGAGCAAGGGAAGCGGGAAGGAGAAGTTCCTGTGCAAATAATCTAAAACAAATAGGTATAACTCTGTTGATGTATTCCAACGAGAGTAAAGGTAATTATTTCCCACCGATAAAACCGATTAGAACACCTTGGAGTGAAGGGGCTATACCTTGTAGTGAAGTTAACACACGGGAAACTATGTTCGATGTTAAATTGTTATACCCGGATTATCTCACCGACCTCAAAGTTCTACTTTGCCCCTCCGATGTAGATTGGTTTATAGCAATTCAGGAAGGTGGCTGGTTTAACCCCACCACGGGTGTCCCAGATCTATGCAAAGTCAATGATATTTCATATTCGTACTGGGGATGGTTAATAGTTCCTTCGCTTTATCTTATCCCCAATGGTAATGAGCAAGCCCCGGATCCGCGGACCGAAATTGAAGGGGCTTTCGTTACCGCATTTAGAGACCTAATAAACGAAGCACGCAATTCTCCACTTGCAAATGTGGCTACTATATACAATAGGGATATATCCTTTTATCCCTTTTATCCGGGTGACACTGATAAAAGGACTATTTACAGGTTAAGAGAAGGAGTGGAGAGATTTCTCATTAAGCGTACCTCAACTTCCGAAATTCCTATCATGTGGGATAATATCTTCGAAAAGGGCGAATCTTTAAGTGAAAAAATCCTCCTCAATCACTCACCTGGAGGTGGAAATGTTTTATACATGGACGGACATGTTGAGTTTGTTAAATATCCCGAGAGATTCCCCTACACTAAAGTTTGGACTACCACATGCACACAAATCAATGGATTTCATTAATGAGCTTTGTATCTCGCCGTGTATTAGAAATGAGAAGGTTCACATAAACTCTGCCTAAATAAAAGCAAGATTTACAACGAAGAAAGTTTTTCAAAGAGATTTTCCAAAATCTGCTGGATGTCAATTAGTAACTACCTCCCGGTCATATAAGAGTGTATAAATAAGTAGAAATCCTAACTACCATGAGAGATAAAAAAGAATTACCTCCATAACTTACTGAAAATCGTTACTTCCTCATATTACCTATAGAAGTTGCACTATGAAGAAAAAGGGGGCCAACAACAAATTTAACTACTAAAATTGATTAAATCTTCACGAATTTGATAACATATAATTTACTGTAACTTGGGCGGTTAGCTCAGATGGTCAGAGCATCTGCTTTACACGCAGGGGGTCGCAGGTTCGAGTCCTGCACCGCCCACCATAATAGAGGATAAGAAATAAAAAAGTGTAAAGAAGAGGGGCGAGAGAGCCCCTATTTTTATTTTAGAGATAGTTTTAATTACGCCATTTAAATCCTGAAGAGTTACCACCGTGGTAATATGGAAGGTGTGCTTGAAAAAGTAGCAAAAATTATGGATACTCTCCCCCCTAAGGGAACAAAAGTTTTAGTAGGGATGAGTGGGGGTGTTGATTCCTCAATGACTGCCTGGCTTCTAAAGGAGCGCGGATGTGAAGTAATTGGAGTAACAATGTCCCTCTGGGATAACTCATTTAATCTCCCAAAAACTGAGTTCAAAGCGTGCTTTGGACCAGGTGAGGAAGAGGAAATTGAAAGTGCCCGCAGTTTTGCTGAAAAAATCAGAATACCTTTTCATGTTGTAAATCTATCTAAGGAATATAAAAGTTATGTCCTTGACTACTTTAGAGAAGAATACCTGAGAGGAAGAACACCTAATCCATGCGCAAGGTGTAACCTAACAATAAAGTTTGGTTTTCTTCTTGAATACTCTAAAAAATTGGGCATATCTTTTGATAACTTTGCTACCGGACACTACGCCAGAACTATACTTAACCCTGCTACCAAGAGGTATGAACTACTCAGAGGAATAGACAAAGATAAAGACCAAAGTTACTTTCTCGTGATGTTAACACAATCTCACCTTAGCAAGGTTGTTTTTCCTTTAGGATACATAACTAAGCGAGAGACAAAAGTAATGGCAGAACATCTCGGTTTCTCCGAACTTTTGGCTCAAAAAGAAAGCCAAGATTTTGTCGAAGGGAATAAGTATGAAGTATTATTTTCCCCTGAAGAGGTTAAAGAAGGAGAGATAGTTGACGAAACTGGTAGAGTCCTGGGAAAACACAGAGGAATTATCCATTATACTATAGGACAGCGAAGAGGCTTAGGCATTGGCGGTGCTGGAGAACCATATTATGTTATAAAACTTGACCCTGCAAACAACCGAGTAATAGTGGGAAAGAAACCATTTCTTCTAAAATCTACCATGGTAGTTCATAACTGTAATTGGATTTCTTACAAAAATGAGGAAGTTCCATTTCCCCTTGAAAATGTTGGATGCAAAATTAGAATCAAACACGAAATAGCGAAGTGCAAAATAGAAAAATTAGATGTCTCCGGAACTACCGTGAAAGTAGCCTTTGAAGAACCTCAATCAGCAATTACTCCAGGACAGATCGCTGGTTTTTACTCAGGTGATGTCGTTTTAGGAGGGGGAATTATAGAAAAAGTTTTAGATTAACTACCCATAATTATAAAAATTTATCGTCCTCCCAGAAACTCTAAGACTGCCTGGCGAGTTTCTTCTATTGTTCTAATTTTTTCAATGTTTTCAGAGATAAATTTCTTACACTCGGCGAAATATTTATCGTTATCAATGGTCAAGATTAAATCATTTATACCATCTTCATAATCATAAACCAACCTGTGCTCATTGACACCATCAGAAAGATAGACCTTATTAATAATGCGTCTGTGTCCGGGTAATATTTTTATAAAATACATCAGATTTATCTTTCTGAAATGTGTTTTAGGCACTCTGTTTTCAGTACAAATTTGATAATACGCCTCATCTATATCATCTGCGTGAAGATTAGTTGCGAGAATGTGACCCAACTCGAAAAGTCTGAAGTAGTTTCTCAAACTTTCCCCCCATAAATAAGCATACCAATGCCCGGAACCTACTTCGTGACATACAAAACAGCATCTTTTATGATATTTTCTGTTTAAAGCTTCAGCTACTATACTTTCAGTAGCCGGTAAAAGTTCCACATCTGCAGGAACCAAATTTAGCAACGCACCCATTACTGTGGTTTTTCCGGCGCCTCCTGGATTAGCCCCAACAAGAAACGATGAGCCTTGACTAATCCAATAAAGAGAGAAAACACTCAATTCTACATTCATTGTGTTTCTTTCGATTAAGTCGAAGATAGATAGCATTCTCCCTCCCCTCTGATTGCACCTATCTATTTCTCTGCAATGATTAAGCACCTCAACTCTGCTCATAATTCAATACCTTTTTCAATATATTTTTGTAAAATCTCATTTAATATGATAATCTCTGAGAGTACATACCTCCTTATATCAGGAGATACTATGGGCTTTGAAAAGATAGCAAAATACTACTCTCTTCTCTTTGACGAGGAAACAAGATTAAAATATGAGGGAAATTTCCTCATTGATATAATAAAATCTCTCCCTTTTCAACCTCAAGTTTTAGACCTTGCTTGTGGAACAGGAGTTCATTCACGGTTTTTGGGAAGACTCGGGACTAAGATTGTGGGGGTAGATCTAAGTCCTACTATGCTCGAAATAGCTAAGGATAAAACATCTTCGGAAAATGTTAAGTATCTGGTTGCGGATATCCTAAATCTTCCCTTAATAAACCAGTGGGATTTAATCTTATGTGTTGGAAACACCCTATGTTTGCTCATCGGAGAGGAAAAAGTCAAGAAACTTTTTTTAAGCCTATATGAGTTGGTGAAACCTGAAGGGTTGTTTTTAATACAAATTGTTAACTATGAAAATCCTGAGAACCAAAATGTTTCAACAAAAGTAGTGAAAAAAGAGAAATTAGGATTTAAGACAACTATCACAAAAACCTTAGTTCCAGACAAAGATTTGGTCTATCTATCGATAGCCTACTTTGTAGAAAATGCAAAAACTTTAGAATCTATGAGTGAGTCTAACTTCCTTAAAAAGTGGTCTATTGAGGACATCACAAGGTTAAGCAAAGATGTTGGATTTAAAATAAAGGCAGTCTATGGCGATTATCAGAAAAATCCCTTTGAAAAGGAAAAAAGTAAAGACCTGATAATTCTTCTCCAGAAGTAGCAAAATATAACTGAGGTTTCGAGGAGAGAACGGTATGTCTTTTATTTTCCTTACTTCAACAACACTCTTATTAACCATACTTAACAATTCTACAGAAGAATGGCTTTTAATACCTCCAAATAACCATAATTCTTATAGAGGGTACCAAATTGCTATCGAGTCTCTTGTAAAAGAATCTACCGAGTTAGGAATAGAAATTAAAGTTATTTATGATGACCAAGTATTACCAAATGGAAACCTTATACTTGTGGGAAATTCTGAAACAAACACATTGGTGAGTAGAGTTCTGAAGGATTTCCACCTGGCTATTGAAGCTCTCTCTGAAGAAGAGTTTCTAATAAATACTATTTACACCGATAAGAATAATAAAATACTTCTTGTGGTTGGAGGTTCACCAATAGGTGAGGCTTATGGAGTCTTTTATCTACTCGACAAAATTAAAATAAGATCTACCATTCCCGAAATCAATTGTAAACTTTCCCCGCAATTCCTGATTCGGCAAGCACCAGGCTGGGGAAAAATTTCCAGAGGAGGTGCCTCGATAGAAGAGATCAATACATCTTTCCGGTATGGATTTAATTGGGTTTCAGGTTTAAATGTCCTCTCTCTTGTCCCTTGGGAATCAGAGCCGGAAAATGAAGAAAACAAGATAAACAGAGAAAAGACTAAAGAACTTATCCAATATGCACACTCTCTTGGGATGAAATACTTCGCTTTTAGTAATGAGTTCACATATCACCCTTCACTCTTTGAGAGTGCCGAAGGAGATCCTCCCTCCCCATGTGAAGAAGAATTTTGGAAAAAACTTCAGAAAAAATATGATTTACTTTTTACAGCCTTACCTGAATTGGACGGGGTGGAGATATGCCTTGATGATATATCAGGATTTTGGGGAAACTATCGCCCTTACGACTTACTCCACAGCAATTCAGGATGTAAAATGTGCTATGAAGAAAGGTATAAAACCTTTTTGAAAAAAATGCACGAAGTTATTGTGCAGAAACATAAAAAGGTTTATTTCCACAAAAACTGGGGACTGAGAGAGTATGAAATTCATTGCCAACCTGATATTTACAAAAAAGTCTTCACCGCAGATGTTCCAACTGATAACTTATATGTGATTATTAAAATCACACGAGGTGATAGGTGGTGGTATCAACAATTCAATTCTACATTCAACCTAACTCCCCACAAAACAGTGATGCTATTCGAGCCTATGAACTACTACGAGGCAGGCGATAGTAATATCTTTCCTACTTTCTCAGCTGAATATTTTCAAAAAGGAATACAATATGTGTTAGCGCATGATAACAGTAATTTGTGCGGTATCTCATTTGTAGGTGGTGTAAGGGCAGATGATTGGTCTACCCTAAGTATGTATGTGTATGCACTTTATCGGCTTCTTTTTGAGCCCAATGGAGATATATTCCAAATTGCAAAAGACTACTGTTCCCAAATCTTCGGTCCTACTAATGCAGAAGACATGGCAAAGGTATTAATGAACTCACCTCTCTTTTACAAATACGGTTTGCACATAGAACCAATTTCTTATGGAAGATTCAATTCTTTTCTACATATGCGTGTAGGAGAATTTGTCACCGAGGGCTACCCACTAATAGACCTTGGTAGAGACCATTTGATGTTTCTACAAGAGGTTTACTTTAAATCTTCACCATGGCGAGAAGCCACTATTTATCAATTACAATACGGACTCAACAAATCCAACTCTATGCTGGAATTAATCAATTCGTTGGAACAATCTCAAACGAAAATGAAATCCATATTAGAAAAAGCAAAAGGTCAAATGAATATGACCAAACACCTCATATCAACAAACTTGAACTATGTGTCCACCACCTTTAGTTTCTTCGACTACCTAAACGAGCCCACCGAAACTACTAAACAATCTTTATATCAATCAGTAACCAAACTTAAGAACACGCTGGAAGCATTCAAATTAATACCCGGGTTTAACTATAAAGTAGATGCAATTGAAATCCTTTTAGAACACTCCGAGAGAGCATTAAAAGATATAGCTTTCGAAAAGAAACTCTTACAAAACATTCCTAAGAGGAGAGAGATAGAAGAACTTATCGCTAAACAACAAGAGCTTTATCAAGCATACTTCTCAGAACATAAAAACAACATGGAAAAACTTGCAAGGATTGATATACTTGTCGATGGGCAAGACCTATTATATATTCGAGGAGAAAACTTACTAATAAAACATCTCAAATGGGACCCACCAATATTACAGAAATCTGAGTTCTATATGCCCCTCCCCCAGAAGAAGGTAATAGTTATACCTATCCCTATAGCTTCTCGACTTCTTCATCCTTTCATCCTTTCTCATCCCTCACCTGATAATAACTTTACCGCTACAATTTACATTGACGACAGAGAAGGAGGATATGCAAGATTTGTCTTCGACCTATACATCTGGGACTTCGATATAACTCACACTGATTTAATAGACGACTGGAAGAAATATATAGAAAAATTAGTCAAAAAGTAGCTATTTTTTCAATACCTCAAGCCTTATAGTAAGAACACAATTAGGTTTTCCATCCACTATCGTAATACGATAAGAGTCAGTTATCAATACCTCTCCTTTTTGAGGAACTCTCTGAGCCTTTTTTAGTAGCCATCCTCCTACTGTCTCAACCTCATCATCAAATATTTCAAGTTGTGTCTTTTCCCGAAGTTCTTCCAAAGAGGTTCTTGCATTAATAATATAGTCCCCGGGTCCCATTTGCCGAATCGGAGGTTCCTCCTGGTCATGCTCATCCCTAATTTCCCCAAAAACCTCCTCCAAGATGTCTTCAAGTGTAACCAATCCTGCAGTTCCTCCATACTCATCTAATACTATAACCATGGTTTGATGTCTTTGTCTCATTAGTTTCAAGACTTCATCAAGCGGAGTAGAGTCAGTAACGAAGCTTACGGGTCTTAGAAATCTGTTAATGTTTTCATTATCCCTATCTTTATCCTTAAGTAGGTCAAACGCCTTAATTATACCTACAACCTTGTCAATAGTGTTTTCATACACAGGTATCCGAGTAAATCTATTTTCTCTAAAAACTTTGATGAGCTCACTACGCGTAGCAGTCTTCGGCACTGCACATATTTCTATCCTAGGGACCATTATTTCTTTTGCAACCTTTTGTTGAAGATCAAACACAGATTGAATAAGCTCCTGTTCCTCTTTATGGAATTCCCCCTGTTCAACCCCTTGTTCTACGAGTTTCTTAACATCTTCAGGAGAGCGCATAAACGAACTTATAGATATGAACCTATCATTCTTACCCAAAATCTTCGAATATACCCAAGCAAGAGGAACGGAAAAAGGCTTTAATAAATAGTCAAAAAACACTATAAACGGCACCAGCAATTCACACAGCACATTCGGATGCAGACGAAACACAGTTTTGGGCAAAATCTCTCCAAAGTACAAGAAAATAAGACTTGTTACCAGCAAAGAATATAAAGGATGTGGAATTATCTTCGTCATTGCTATCGAGGATCCCACTAAGCAAAAATTAGTTCCGAGTAGTAAAACTACGAACAGATAATCCGGATTATTCAAATACCTAAGTAACATTTGTGCTCTTCTGGAGTTGCCTTCTGCAGACAAAGCCCTTATTCGTATGGGATTCACAGAGACGAAACCTGTTTCGAACCCTGAAAAAAGTCCTGCAAGTATTACAAAGAAAATGAATATGGTCAACATTCCCCAAGTCATGAATCTACTTAAAAATCCTCCTCTAAGAAGTCTTCTGTATTGGATTCTTTCCTTGTTATTATTAATCTCACCTTATCTATTCTATTGCCATCCATCTTTTCAACAATGAACTTTAAAGGTCCCACATTAATCACATCACCAGGAGAAGTAATCTTTTCATGAATTTTGAAAAGGAAACCGCCTATAGTCGCATGTTCAGGGTCCTCTAATCGATAATCTATTAACTCTTCTAAGTCGGAGATTGCCATCATTCCGTCAATTATATATTCATTTTCGCTTATCTTGATATATTCAGGCGGACCATCCTCTTTTTCATCGTCTGTAATTTCACCTACTATTTCTCTGAAAGCATCGTGTAGCGTAACAAGTCCCGCTGTTCCTCCGTATTCATCCACAACTACTGCAAGGTGAGTGTTTACTCTCTGAGCCAGTTTTATAAACTCAGATATAGAAGTAGTCTCTGGAATAAAATACGCCTTTCGAGAAAGGGGCTTTACAGAAACCTTCCATTGGTTCATCTCTACATAATCAAGCAAGTCTTTAGCATAGAGAACGCCGACTATATAATCGAGGCTATCCTGATAGACAGGCATTCTCGAATATTCATGCTCACAAAATGTATCCCAAGCATCTTTCACAGATGCATTTGCAGGGATTGCCACAATCTCAGTTCGGGGAACCAGTATTTTTTTAACAGGTTCATCTCTAAACTCCAATATCCCCTTTATCATCTCGCGTTCATGTTCAGAAATAATCGGAGAAAGTTCATCCTCTTTGACCATTTGGACAAACTCATCATCAGTTATCCAAGGAGACGGGGGAATAGAACTAAAACCAGTTAACTTAAAAATCTTGCCTGTGACTTGTAATAAAAGTTTACGAACAGGTGAGAAGAACAAGTGGATCAAAAAAACCAACAACGCAACTGCTTGTGCATACATCTCTGCATATCTTGCCGCCATCAATTTAGGTGTTATCTCGCCACCCAATATAAGTATGAAAGTAGAGACGATACATGCTAAAATGTACGAAATCCAATGTCCCCAAAAATCACCGTGAAAAAACCTTTCCATTAAAAATCTTTCAAGCCTCACTCCGAAAACGATACTCAAACCTATATTGACAATTGCATTCCCCATAAGAATAGTGGTCAATAGGTTTGCGGAGTCTTTCATCAAGCCAGAAATTAACTTGTCCCTGTAGTAATTACTTTGTTCTAAAGTTTTGAGCTGTGTTGCCTTTAATGCAAAGAATGCCGTTTCTGTAGCGGAGAAAAAAGCCGAAGACAAAAGTAGACATAAAGATATTAATAAGACTTGATAAGTAAAGTATTCATCCCCTGCAATGGAACTATTGAAATGACTTGCTGAACTCGTATCTAAAAAGAGTAAAGCACTCAATAAACTAATTGCGCAAAATATATAGAGAACCCTACTACCTTGCTTTAATGTAACTCTGGAATCTCCCTCTTTCTTTCGATAATCCTCTACTTCAAGATTTTTCTTTCTCTTGTTTTCCATTTCAATAATATTTTAGCAAAATCTCACCTAAATTTATCACTACTTCCTCTGAGAGTTCTTACTATATTTAATCCACGCTTCGGAAATAGGTATTCCAAGGTAATTCGACTGTTTTTCCATCATTACTTTCCTACCCACATAGTTATCATGAGTATAACCAAGTAAATGTAGCACACCATGGCAGAACAATAATCTTACTTCCGCTTTGGCTTTTTTCGAATCCCCTGCGTTTCTATTTAACACTGTCTCGAGGGAAATATAAACTTCACCAAGTAGTTTCTTCTCATCAGTCTGAGGAAACTCCCGAGGCACTGGAAAAGACAACACATCTGTAGGAGTATTCTTCCCCCTATATCTCTTATTTAATTCAGAGATAATTACATCACCGCATAATATTAATGAAATTACACCCTCTTCGTTATCGAGTTTTTCTCCACTCTCTATTTTTGACAAAATTCTCTCTAAGTCTTTTTTTGAATACATACCCCTTATATTAGAAACATTCTTTACTAAGAGTTTTATCATTTACCTCCTCCACCGGCATTTTCCCTTTCAGAAGAAATAACTATAGACTTTCTACTTCCCCCATTTTTAGAATTTAATTGGCTTTCTCCATTACTTTCTTTTTTATTTTCTTCTTCCGATGGATAAGGAACCCTTGTATGTAAAAGTGAATGTAAATTCTTAGCTACAACATCCACGATTATGTTTAACTGCTTTAATGTTAGATCACACTCATCGAACTGTCCATCATTTGCCCTCTCAGTGACTATTCTATCAACCATTTGTCTAATCCGTTCAGGATTTGGATTTTTCAAACTACGAACAGCAGACTCACAAGCATCACAAATCATCAATATCGCATATTCAGGCCTCTGCGGTTTAGGTCCAGGGTACCGATAATCTTCTTCCAAAACATCATCATATTTCCGTTGCTCCAATGCTCTGTAATAAAAATAAGTAACCTTAAATGTGCCATGGTGCTGAGCAATAGCATCTATGATTGGCTTTGGGAGCTTAAATTCTTGTGCCAGCTTAACGCCGTCTTGAACATGCGATATAATTACCCTTGCACTATTTCGGGGAGTAAGTGCGTCGTGAATATTAATACCATTCTGATTCTCACAGAAATACTCTGCTCTTGTAATCTTGCCAATATCGTGGTAATACGCGCATACACGAGCTAAAAGACCGTTAGCTCCTATCGCATCCGCAGCAACTTCAGCAAGCTGACCGAGCATTAAGCTATGCGAGTAAGTCGCTGGAGCCTCTACCGCAAGTCTCTTTAACAATTTGTTGTTCAAGTCAGAATACTCGAGGAGCTGAAAATCTGTAACTATATCGAACCAACGCTCTAAGAAAGGAAGTAAACCTGGAACAGCTAAGATACACAACCCCACATTTATACCTAAAAGAAATAATCTTCTTATAGTATTTTCTGCAGATAAACTCTCAGTAGCAAATGTTATAGCAAGCAATAAGAGTAATCCAAAGAATGCCCCACTTAAACATGCAGATGTTATATCTCCGCGTTTTCTAACTCTATGAACCATAAATACAGAGCCAAATGTCATTGCCACATAGAATACAAGTAGTCTCCAGTCATACTTAAATACTATCGAAACTAACACACAAGCTATAAAAGAGAGGAAAGCGGATAATCTTACCTGCACAAGGATTGCAAATAAAATTCCAACTATCGCCACAGGAACTGAAAAACCACTTGGGTCAAAGTATTGCATCCCCCTTGCCAACGCAGAGGTAACAAAAAGTAACAGAATTCCTAAATTCCAAACAGTTTCAAAATTTGGCTCACCCTTGTGCTCCCAAAGCTGAATTGCTCTATAAAATCCTAACAGAGCAACTCCTACTATTATCAAATTTGAAATGTAAGAAAAAATCCATCGAACTGCTGAGCCTTGAGACTGCTTTAATAAACTAAGATAAGTTTTTGCATCTGAGCGAGATTCAAGGGTCCATCTCTTTCCTCTTTCTTGGATAATTTCTCCTGCAGCAATCTCCTTCATAATAGGAGGGACCTCCTCCGAAGCTCGCTCTCTAACTAAATCCGTAGTAATTGGGTCATATTGAAGGGTTGCTACAATTAAATCATTAATTAGAGGAATCACCACATCGTCGATCTCGCCACAATTTATCTTAGTACTACGGTTTGCTGTTACTTTTTCACATACCTGTTGCACTACTCTCGTTAACTCAATTGTGAGAGCTGTGTCCAAGTCGGGAATATCAACCAACTGTAGTTCTTCCCTCGGTTTCAATATATCAATGGGGTTTTCCCTTATTATTACAACCTTCCCTGCAGTAAGATTT
This sequence comes from Candidatus Hydrogenedentota bacterium, assembly GCA_026415215.1. GTDB lineage: Bacteria > Hydrogenedentota > Hydrogenedentia > Hydrogenedentales > Hydrogenedentaceae > Hydrogenedens. The sequence goes on along the minus strand of JAOAHN010000090.1, from coordinate 18,127 downwards.
CTATCATCAGAAGATTTAATTCCCCTAAGGAGTATGTATTCAAGACTCTTTGAAGCTACCTCTGTTATCGTATCTGCATCACCTCGTTTGTCACTTTTCTCTATTTTATATTCACCTTCTATAATTGCACCAGTAAGTAAGCCGGAGAACAACACAGAAATAACCTCTCCTGGCAAACTATCAACCCAACTTCCATCTTCCGAAAGGTAAACTTTTAGCCGGTCTCTAATACCTTCAGTAGTTATCGTTTCCCCACCTGATTCTACAACATTTTCAAACTCACTTATCACCCTTAAAATAGCATTAATTCTTTTTTCTAAAACTGCCATTTTAGCATTTACAATGTCCTTGTTAATCCTGTAGTGTGGAGGAACCTTATCCTTTGCCTGTCTTCGAGCTTCAAGTGTAGCTCTTACATCTTCGGTTTGAAATCCAAACGAGGCACGAATCTCCCTATCTGCGACTATCTGTTTATCTACTTCTTCGGGAGTAAGATGTTCAGTTGGAGTATAACCAGTTATAAAAAAGGCAATACCTAAAGCAGAAACAATACCCCAAAAAATCACTCTTACGGATGGAGCCCCTTTGCCTCCAATACTCAAAAGTGTATTATTACGAGATTTGGGGAACCTTAAATCCCGTTGGTCCCCTGAACCTTCACTCATGATTAGTCTTCACTCCAGTCAATGCGTCGCCGAGGAGAATATACACTATCAAACTGGGCATCATGATTCACAACTCTTCCGTGTGCCTCGTATGCATCAATAATTCTCTGGACTAACGGATGTCTAACTACATCTCGCTTAGTCAAATGCACAATACCTATCCCCGGCACACCTTGGAGAATTCTTCTGCTTTCCACCAACCCTGACTCCTTCCCCTTTGGTAAGTCAATTTGGGTGATGTCTCCCGTAATAATCGCTTTAGACCCTTCGCCTAATCTCGTTAAGAACATAAACATTTGCTCAGTTGTAGTATTCTGGGCTTCATCTAAAATGACGAAAGCATGGTCCAGAGAGCGTCCCCGCATGAAAGCAAGGGGAGCTACTTCTATTCTTTCTTGCTCAATCCACTTCTGCACCCTATCAAAATCCACCATTGAATATAGAGCATCATATAAAGGCCTAAGATATGGATGTACTTTTTCTTCAATGGCGCCAGGCAAATATCCAAGATTCTCACCAGCCTCCACAGCTGGTCTCGTAAGGATTAATCTTCTTACTTGCTTATTCAATAGGGAGGATACTGCCACAGCCATAGCAAGGTATGTCTTCCCAGTGCCGGCAGGACCTATAACAATAGTCATCTCTGAGTTACGAACAGTCTCAAGATACTCAATTTGCCCTTGCGAGCGGGGCTGAACCTTTATCTCCGATCGTAAGATGCTGTCTGTACCCCTCCCATGTGAAACAGATTTTTCCCCAGGGTAAGCCAACTTAATCTCAGGAAATTCTTCTAAAGCAGAATCAAAATCGGCGGGAGTAGGAGTATAACCCATTCTTACTGCAGTCAGAAATTCATTCAATATCTTAGTGACTTTACGAGTCTCTTCATCTTCACCTATTAGAATAACTTTATCTCCCCTGTCGACGATTCGAACATGTGTATGGTCTCTTACCCTCCGCCTTATCTCTCCATTTACACCCAACAACTTAATCAGCTCTTCCTGACTCTGAACCACTATTTCATGTGTGGTAAGTGTTTCCTTCTTACTCCTTATTTTACTCATACTTAGTTGCTATCTGTACCTCCTGGCTTCTGTATTTCTACAAACCTAATCACCTTCTCTCCTGGTTTTACCCTTCCTTTCGTAGTTCTGACCAATTCCTCTTGTTTAAATCTATCTACTTTCAACTTAGTAACTTCTTCTTCCAGTAATTTTTTTTCTTTTGCTAAATCGTTTACTTTACTTTTCAAAGAATTAAATTCCATCTCTAACCTCTTTACTTCTCTATTCTTACTTGGAATATCCTTGTAATAGTAATAGTAGTAATAAGCCCAACACCCCAACAGAATCCATATGGATATATATATACCCACTCTCTTGAGTATGTCACACCAACTCATTTGAAATTTAATAACCCTTATTCTTTACTTTAACACTATCTAAGTAATCTATATTATTATACCCCAAATCTACAACACTTGTCTAAATAAGAATACTTATTCTTTTTCTTTAGCTCTGGGGAAAGCTTTTAACCCACAATACTCCGCCCGAGATCCCAATTCTTCTTCAATTCTAAGTAACTGATTGTACTTAGCTATCCTCTCAGACCTACAGAGAGAACCCGTCTTAATTTGACCTGCATTTATAGCAACTGCTAAATCTGCAATAGTGTAATCTTCTGTCTCCCCACTTCTGTGAGAAATTACAGTGGTATAACCTGCTCTACGAGCCATTTCACAAGTATCTAATGTTTCCGTTAAGGTACCAATTTGATTGAGCTTCACGAGAATGGAGTTCGCAACTTTTTTCTTTATCCCTTCTCCTAAGAATTTCGGATTAGTCACAAATATGTCATCGCCAACTAACTGAACTTTTTCCCCTAATTCTGCAGTGAGTTTTACCCATCCGTCCCAATCTTTTTCATGTAGTCCATCTTCAATAGATATTATGCGGTGCTCAGAACACCACTTCTCATAGATTTTTATCATATCATCTGCAGTCTTTTCTACAAGATGACCATTCTCATGAATGATGTATCTTTTTTTCTCTTTATTGTAAAATGAACTTGCTGCAGAATCCAATGCGATATATATCTTTTCCTCATAACTACGGTCTGTTTTCTTTATTGCATACTCGATTAAATCAATGGCTTCTTCATTAGAGCCTAAATTAGGTGCAACGCCACCTTCATCGCCAACTGCGGTACTCATTTTTTTCTCTTTATCTAAAATATCCATAAGTGTATGAAATACTTCTGACCCCATCCTGAGTGCTTCCTTAAAAGACTCTGCACCTACAGGGACAATCATAAATTCCTGAATGTCCAGGTTATTGTTAGCATGTTTACCTCCATTTACAATGTTCATTAACGGAACAGGTAACACATGAGCATTAACCCCACCTATGTATCTATACAGTGGAATTTCGAGTGTTTCGGCTACCGCCTTCGCAACTGCAAGAGAGACGCCCAATATAGCGTTGGCTCCAAGCTTACTTTTATTTGGCGTACCATCAAGTTCTATTAAGAACTTATCTATTTCTCTTTGCTCAAGTGCATCCATCCCGAGAATCTCTTCAGCAATAATTTCATTCACATTTTTTACCGCCTTTAGTACACCTTTCCCATGGTATCTCTTTTTATCATTATCTCTTAGTTCAATAGCTTCGTCCTCTCCTGCAGACTTACCCGAAGGAACTGCTGCTCTGCCAACAACTCCCGAAGCAAGGTAAACATCTACTTCTATTGTTGGATTTCCACGAGAGTCAAGGATCTCTCTTGCTTGAACTGCTGTTATCCTCGTCATATTCACATTCCTTTTTTCATAGGTTTATCTTTATATATCACTTCATCTCCCAAGGTCTTAATATATGTATGAAACCCCTATTCAGAAACTCATCTTCACGGTCTCTATATATTTGCCAATCAGATAAATTACCTCCACTTCTTAAAGCCTCATATTTTCTATACATAATCTCGTAAGCACTCGCTAAAAATATAGCTGGATACACAAGGCCCCAACTTAGGGAGTAAATCGGAATAAAATTTAATGCGAGGAAGATAGTATAGCACACACATACAATGAAGGTAAAGCCAGGGTTACTCAATGTTAACACAAATCCCCATCTCAAATACTTAAAGACAGGCAACTCTTTCCAGGCGAGAGAAGGAATAATCCACATAAAGCAGATGAGCACTAACATTAAACACCACAAAATTATCACTCCAATAAACATAGTAAGGTAAGGGCTTATCAATACACTAAATCTTGTAGAGAGAAAACCCGAATATCCTATAAGACTCAGTAGTACGAAAAATTCTAATCCAACGGATGCTTTCTTTGAAAATGTCTTCTTAAATGATGGTAGCAAGCTTTTAAGTAGACTCTCTTTTCTATCTATGATAAGAGAAACACAGTTAGCAACGAATGTGTGAGATATGAATAAATAAAGGAAAGGCACACTAAAAAAAATAGGATAAGTTAGTTCAGGCAATTTATCCATCATCACTAAAAATATAGTAAAAAAAGAGAAGAGGGGAATTAACAATATAAAATTAATTAAAAACCATCCTCCCATGTAATCATACCAAATCCAGAAAGCCATCTTAAGACTGCGTCTTAACATAAATTAACCAACAGAGAACAAAATTAGGAAGGTATCATAAAAACACTCTAATTCGTGCGTCTTTTTTTAATTCATTGATCCATTTCTGATACCTCTCATTCACATACTTCTCTTTAAGTTTAGGCTCTATTATAAGTTTGGCTTGTTCATATGGAATTACACCAGCATTTTGTTTATCCTCGATTTTCAATATGTGGAATCCCCACTCAGTCTCAATCGGTCTGCTTATCTCACCCGGAGAAGCCTTATCTATAAATTCCTCCAATTCTTGTACTAAATCTCCCTTTGATACCCAACCTATGAGGCCATTCTGTTCTGCTTCTGGTCCCTCAGATACAGTTCCAGCTAACTCCTTGAAATCTGCACCTTTCTGAAGGCTTTCAAAAATTTCATTTATTCTCTTCCTCACTAATTCCCTTTCCTCAGGCTGTTTAGATGCCGAAAGAAAAATCCTGCGAACCAAACTACGATCAGGATGCGAAAACTCTTCCGGATGCTCATTATAGTATTTCAACATGTCTGCTTCAGAAATTGTGATTTCTTTTTCGAACTCTTTTCTTTTTTGAGAAGCAAAAGAAAGTGCAATCAGTTGTTGTTTTACTCTCTCTCGGAATTCTGAAAAAGTTTCCCCAGATTCACTTAAGAGTTTATTAAATTCTTCTGTAGAACCATATCTCTTCTTAATCTTCTCTACTTTCAAATCTATTTCTTTTTCATCCACTTGCAAACCTAAACTTATAGCTTTCCTATACAAAAGGAGTCTCTCAATGTACCTATCTAAAGCTTCCCGAGTAGCATTTTCAATCTCTCTCTGGATTTCTGGCTGAGAAAGACCTTTAGACTTTAGATCAGCTAATAGTGGAGCTATCTCTTCGCGAATGTCACTAACCAAAATCACTTCATCGTCCACTGTTGCAATTATTCCGTCAATTTTTACTCCCAAGCAACTCAAAAACAATCCTATTAACAATACTTGCATCATCCTTGCTCTCCTTATCAGTATCTGAAGATCAAACTGCTATTATAATAGCATTACTGGCCTTGAGTCCCTGTTTGTGGATTCTTTAGGTTGGCTATGGCTGTAATTAGGGCAACTATAGCTTGAATAAAAGCTACAATAGCATTTGCTCCTGAATCGAGCCCCCAATCCAGAGCTTTAAAGTCTGCAGTTAACAATTTTATATGTTTCATAGTTTCCCATTCCCTTCAATTATAAGTTTGGAACCCTCTTATAAAAAGAGAGGGAGTTTTCTTTCTCCCTCTCTTATTATTAAAAATTATTAAGATATTAGTAAAGTTAAATTAGTTTTTTCTCTTTCTTCCCCTTGGAGCTCTTTCCTTTTTCTCTTCCTTGACCTCCTTCTCTTTAATTTCTCCCTCGGGGAGTCCTATATCTAAATGTCTCTTTATCTCCTCTTGTTGCTCAATGTCTACTATTACTGGCTCGGATTTCTGATAGAACCTACTCCCAGTGCCTGCAGGAACTAACCTGCCTATGATTACATTCTCCTTTAACCCTCTTAGGTAATCTATTTTTCCACGAATAGCAGCCTCAGTCAATACTCGTGTGGTGTGCTGGAAAGAAGCTGCTGCTACAAAGCTATCTGTGCTCAAGGCAGCTTTGCTAATTCCCAATAATACATTCTTACCCTCTGCTGTGTTTTTGGCTTCTTTAGCCAACTTGGCATTAACCTCATCAAATATAGGCTTATCTATAATTTCATCCATTAAGAAAGGAGAATCTCCCGAATTGGTAACCTTAATCTTCTTTGTCATCTGCCTAATAATAACTTCTACATGTTTATCATTTGTTTTCACACCCTGAGCTCGATATACCTTTTGAATCTCGTCGAGTATATACCTGGAAGTAACTTCTAAACCTTTAACCCTTATAAGGTCTTCCAAAACTAATGGGCCATCTGTCAAAGGTTGTCCCGCATAAACTCTGTCTCCATGCTGAACATAAAGATGCTTTCCTGGTGGAATAACATATTCATATTCTTTACCTTTATTAGGAATCACTTTGACCTTACGCATACCTCTGATGGATCCGCCAATTTCGACAGTGCCATCAATATCACTTATTATGGCAGGGTCCTTAGGTCTACGAGCTTCGAACAACTCAGTTACCCTTGGCAATCCTCCCGTTATATCGCTTGTTCTCCCTAACTTTCGTGGTGTCTTTGCCAAAATATCCCCAGCTTTTACTATATCACCTTCTTCAACCATCAGGTGAGTCTCAGGTGGAAGAGGTGCGAATGCCAATATCTCCTCTTGGCCAGAATCTTCTTTCTTACCCCAAATCTCTACACGCGGATAAAGATGCTGTTTAGGCTCGGTAATTATGCGCTCTAACTTACCCGTCTCCTGATTAACTTCTTCCCTAAGCGTAACTCCAACTACAACTCCATCAAATCTCACTATACCATCTCGCTCAGCAACTATGGAGAGATTATACGGATCCCAAATATATAACAAATCTCCCTTTCTGACTTTCTTTCCATCTTCAGTGAACAACTCAGCACCAGGTGGTGGAGCAAATCTAATCACTTCTTTTCCTTCTTCATCTAAGACTCTAATTTCTCCTCCTCTATTCACAATCACAGTTTTATCCTGACGATTTTTAGCAGTGCGGATGTTAATAAACTTTACTTTCCCATCTTCTGGAGAACGAATCTCTGGATTTTCTAATTGCAAGCTCGCCGCTCCTCCAATATGGAATGTGCGCATGGTCAGCTGAGTTCCAGGTTCTCCAATCGCTTGAGCTGCAATAATTCCAACTGCCTCACCTAATTCTACTAATCTACCAGTAGCCAAGTTTCTACCATAACAAACTGCACACACACCTCGTTTCGCTTCACAAGTTAAAACTGAACGGACAAGTACACCTGGTAATCCTGCCTCCACTATTCTCTTTGCTCTTTCTTCTGTTATTTCTTCACCACTTCTTACAACAGGCTCTTTCTCTCCTGGAATCACTATGTCCTCAAGAGCATATCGCCCTACGATTCGTTCTTCCAAAGGAGTTACTACATCAGGCCCTGACATCAGAGGTTCCATATAAACCCCGCGCACAGTGCCACAATCAATTTCCTCCACAGTTACATCTTGCGCAACATCTACCAACCGTCTTGTAAGATACCCAGCATCTGCAGTCTTTAAGGCGGTATCTGCTAACCCTTTTCTCGCTCCGTGAGCAGAGATAAAGTATTCTAAAACACTAAGACCTTCTCGGAAATTAGAGGTTATAGGCGTTTCGATAACTTCTCCTGAAGGCTTTGCCATTACTCCACGCATTCCAGCCAATTGCCTTATCTGATCCTTGCTTCCCCTCGCCTTAGATAGATACATCAGGTACAACCCAGTAAATCCATCTTCTTTCTTCTCAAGTTCCTTAAACATATTATCCGCAACTTCATCCGACACACGCTTCCAAATTTCTACTATCTTATTAGAGCGTTCTTTTTGAGTTAGCAATCCGCTCAAATATTGTTCTTCAATACGCTCTACCTCTTTACGAGCCTCGTTGAGTATCTTTTCTTTATCTCTTGGGATGGTCATATCTTCTACCGCAATGGAAAGTCCAGAGTTTGTCGCGTATTTAAAGCCTATACTTTTTAATGCATCCAATAGTTCAACCGTTTTCTTATGACCAAACTTCTTATAACAGTTGGTAATTATTTTCCCTATGGACTCTTTATCTTGCTCAGAGTTAACATCTTCCAATTCAATCCCCTCAGGAAGTGAATCCCAAAAGACTACTCTTCCTACCGTGGTATCTACTACACCGTTCTTTGTGCAAAGTTTTATCCGCGCATGTATATCAACATGTCCAAAATGAAATGCCAATAAGACAGACTCTTTATCAGGATAAATCTTTCCTACATACTTCGGATTTATGCTACCATCTTTATTGTTCCATTCAGGTTTCCACTCTCCCTTCGCACCGACTCTCGCTCTACACAACCAAGCTATGCCCAAGACTATATCTTGAGTAGGAGAGACAATAGGCCCGCCGTGTGAAGGAGAGAAAATGTTGGAAGATGCCATCATTAGCAGATGCGCCTCCAACTGAGCTATAGGCGTTAAAGGCACATGCACTGCCATCTGGTCCCCATCAAAGTCTGCATTATAAGCATGGCAGACCAAAGGATGTATTCGTATCGCATTACCCTCTATCAAAACTGGTTGGAAAGCCTGAATACCAAGCCTATGAAGAGTAGGAGCACGATTAAGCAACACTGGGTGGTCTTTTATTACCTCTTCAACCGCATCCCATATTTCAGGACGCTGTTGCTGTATTATCTTTTTCGCATTCTTTATTGTAGTGGCTAATCCTTTTTCCTTTAATCGATTAATAATGAATGGTTCAAATAGGTCCAAAGCCATACGCTTCGGTAAGCCACACTGATGTAATTTAAGCTCAGGTCCTACAACTATCACTGACCTACCAGAATAATCTACTCGTTTACCTAACAAATTCTGGCGAAATCTGCCCTGCTTACCCTTGATGTAGTCACTAAGAGATTTAAGGGGGCGAGTTGTGCCAGTGTGCATGACCGGTCTACCATGTCTACCATTATCAAACAATGCATCTACAGCCTCCTGAAGCATTCTCTTTTCATTACGAACTATGATTTCAGGAGTGCGTATCTCCATTATCTTCTTCAATCTATTATTGCGATTTAAGACCCGTCTGTAAAGGTCATTCAAGTCGCTTGTAGCATACCTACCACCATCTAAAGGCACAAGTGGCCGTAAATCAGGCGGAAGAACTGGTATAACTTCAAGGATTAACCAAGCCGGCTGGTTCCCAGATCGACGAAACGATTCTACTACTTGGAGTCTCTTAATCGCTTTTGCCTTAACCTGGGCAGGGGCATTTTCATCTCTAAACTGATTTTGCAAATCTGCAACTAATTGGTCTAAATCTAACTCCTCTAATAATTCTTTAATCGCTTCTGCACCCATCTTCACCTTAAAACTTCCTGAACCGAACTGAGCTAAGGCATCCTGATACTCATCCTCAGTAAGCAATTCCTTCTTTTTTAACTTCGTCTCACCAGGATCAATTACTATGTAGCTCTCATAGTAAATTACCCTCTCAAGACTACGGACAGGTAAATCAAGAAGATTACCCATACAAGAAGGACTGTTTTTGAAAAACCATATATGAGCTACAGGTGCTGCTAACTTGATATAGCCCATTCGCTCACGCCGAACCTTCGATTCAGTAATTTCCACTCCACATTTATCACATACAATACCTCTATGCTTAACCTTCTTATATTTCCCACACCCACACTCCCAATCTCGGGTAGGACCGAATATCCTTTCACAAAATAGACCATCCCGCTCAGGCTTAAATGTGCGATAATTTAGAGTCTCCGGCTTTTTAACCTCGCCCTTACCCCATCTGAGTATCTGTTCCGGAGACGCTATTCTAATTTGTAAAGCATCAAATTTATCCGATGTGGTTTCTACGAATTTAGCCAAGGCTCTACTCCTCCTCTGTTTCAAATTCTTCCATACTCGCAGGCGATTTTACCTGCGCAAGTTTTATAACATCCAAGCATAGACTTTGTAACTCTCGAACGAGAACATTAAATGACTCCGGTGTTGATGGTTCTACATCGTAGTCTCCTTTTACTATAGCTTCATAAATCCTCGCCCTACCTTCGATATCGTCTGACTTTATTGTCAGCATTTCCTGTAAAGTATATGCTGCACCGTAGGCTTCAAGAGCCCACACCTCCATTTCACCAAATCTCTGGCCACCGTTATTAGCCTTACCTCCCAAGGGTTGCTGTGTAACAAGAGAATATGGCCCTGTAGCACGGGCATGAATTTTATCATCAACCATGTGGATTAATTTCAGCATATAAATATAGCCTACGCAAGTTTCGTGGTGAAATTCCTCACCCGTTTTTCCATCCCGTAGCTTTACCTTACCGGAGAGAGGAAGCCCTGCTTTCTTCATCAAATCTAATATTGTATCTTCCCTTGGACCATTGAATACGGGGCATGCCACTTTCATCCCTAACACTTTCAACGCCCAACCTAAATGAGTTTCCAAAATTTGCCCTACATTCATTCGCGAAGGCACACCTAAAGGGTTCAGAATTATTTGGATAGGTGTTCCGTCTGGTAAAAATGGCATATCCTCCACAGGGACTTTTTTTGCCCCTACCCCTTTATTCCCATTTCTCCCCGCCATTTTATCACCTACAGACATCCTTCGTTTCGTCGCTACATACACCTTCACAATCTTGTTTACACCAGGGGGCATCTCATCTCCTTCTCTAAGTCTATCCAACTCCTTGTCTCTGAATGCCTCCAACTTCGCAGTCTCTAACGCAGCCATATTTAGCAATTTCTTGAATTTGGATTCTACCTTGTGGTCTTTTATCTTCAATCTTGCTAAAACTGAGTAACTTAACTCAATCAAATTTCTTCTCCTTAGAGCCTTGCCCTTTTCAAGAGCTAATTGATTACTTTCATAATCATACACATCCTCAAGAATCTGCTCACCTACAATTTCATCTTCTACCAAACTTACAAATATTTCCCTAATCTTTTTTACTTTTTCTTCATATTCCTCCTTAATTCTATTCGCTTCTTTTGTTATCTTTGACTTAGCGTTTTTATCTATAACTTTGTCTCTTCGAGTGCACACTTTCACATCAACAACCACACCATTTACTCCGGGTGGAGCATAAAGGGAAGCATTTCTCACCTCCTCACCTTTTTCACCAAAAATAGCTATTAGCAACTTCTCTTCAGGTGCAAGCTCTGATTCTCCCTTAGGAGTTACTTTGCCTACAAGAATATCGCCTGCCTTAACCTTAGCTCCAATCCTAATTACTCCATTCTCATCCAGATTTCTAAGAGCATCTTCTCCTACATCAGGAATATCTCTTGTAATTTCCTCAGGCCCAAGTTTGGTATCCCTTGCTTGACACTCAAACTCCTCTATATGTATCGAAGTAAAAACATCTTCCTTTATCAATTCTTCACTCAATATAATCGCATCTTCAAAGTTATATCCCTCCCATGGCATAAAAGCTACCAATACATTTTTACCCAAAGCAAGTTCGCCACCGCACATCGCCGGACCATCGGCAATAACATCTCCTGCTTTCACCTTGTCCCCCTTGGAAACTATCGGCTTCTGATTTATGGAGGTGTCTTGATTTGACCTCTGGAACTTCCTTAAGTAATAAACATCTTCATCGAGTTTAAATGGATTATCACTCTTTGCAATTTCAACCTTAACCACAATCTTTTCGCTATCTGCATACTCAACGATGCCATCTCTCTCTGCCCTCACTGCGGTACCCGAATATTTAGCACATATTTTCTCAAGACCAGTGCCGACAAGTGCCTGCTCAGTTTTCAAAAGAGGCACCGCTTGCCTCTGCATGTTGGAACCCATCAATGCTCGGTTAGCATCATCGTGCTCAAGGAAAGGAACCAATGCAGCCGCTACACTCACTATCTGTTTTGGAGACAAATCCATAAAGTCTACTTCTTCAGGTGGAACTAATGGAAAGTCCCCTTTGTGCCTACACAATACAAGAGAATTCTTAAATCTCCCCTTTTGGTCCAAAGGCTCATTTGCCTGAGCTATCTTATAATTGTCCTCATCGTAAGCAGTCAAATATACAATCTCATCTGTGACCCTTCCATTTTCCACCTTCCTATATGGAGTCTCGAGAAATCCATACTCATTTATCCTCGCATAGGTAGCCATAGAGGACATGAGTCCAATGTTTGGACCTTCTGGCGTTTCTATAGGACATATTCTCCCATAATGAGTTGGATGAACATCTCGCACCTCAAAACCTGCTCGATCCCTATTCAAACCACCGGGACCAAGTGCACTTAAACGACGCTTATGAGTCAATTCAGCCAAAGGATTTATTTGGTCCATAAAGTGAGAAAGTTGACTCCTTCCAAAGAAATCTTTCAGCACTATACTTAAGGGACGAGGATTTACTAACGACTGTGGAGTAAACTCTTTGTCATCCGCACGGAAATTCATTTTTTCCCGGATAGTTTTCTCCATTCGGGCAAGGCCTATTCTAAATTGGTTCATAACTTGTTCAGCTACTGTCCGAACTCTTCTGTTACCAAGGTGGTCAATATCATCTAAAACCCCTTCGCCCCTCTTTAATTTGACCAAATATTTCAATGTCTCAACTATGTCTTCCTTAGTCAAAGTCCGTTTCTTTTGAGGAATATCGAGTCCTAACCTCCTATTAATTTTATATCTCCCAACTGATGCTAAATCATATCTCGCTGCATCAAAGAACAACCCTTCAAAATGCTTTCTGCATTGAGCCTCGTTAGCTGGATCACCAGGACGCATCTTAATATATATCTCTCGAAGTGCCTCCTCTTGTGTCTGCGCCTGGTCCATATTCAGTGTCTGAGCAATACCCATATCACTTAGAACATCTTGCTTATTCAGCACATACAATGTCCTAATTGGCGTTCTCAGAATAGTATTCAATACCGCCGCAGTTATCTGAGATGACGCATCCGCAATCACTTCCCCAGTTTCAGGGTCTATAACATCAGTTGCCAACCAGTAACCTACAAGGTCTCGAATTTCAATTTCTTCTACTTCCTCAACCTCTATTTCTCTGCTCCCTCTCCTCTCTTTCCTTTTATGATATATATGCGCCTTTTTCCGTTTCAAAACTACCCTATTTACTCTATAGAATAACCTCAAAATCTCTTCATGATCAACATATCCCAAAGCTTTGAGCAATGTAGTAGCCAACATTTTAATCCTACGGTCCACTGTTACCCAAAGCACATCATTTCCATCATATTCAAACTCAATCCACGCACCTCTGTATGGCACTATTCTTGCAGAAAGTAAAGATTTTCCTCCTGGCTGTGCTTTTCTCTCAAAAGAGACCCCTGGAGACTTATGCAATTGGCTTACAATAACTCTCTCTGCCCCATTCACAATGAATGTACCCGTGGGAGTCATCAAAGGCAGTTCAGTAAGAAATACCTCTTGCTCTATAGTTTGCTTTTCCGCCTTTTCACCTTTTAGTGTTTCTTCATATAAGGTCAGTCTAAGGGTCGCTTTAAGAGTGCCCGCATAAGTTACTCCGAGCCTACGACACTCATCAACAGTATATTTGGGGGGAAGGATGTTGTATGAAACAAATTCTAACTTTGCAAGGCCATTAGGCGACTCCACAGGAAAGTATTCATTCAATACCGCTTGAAGTCCCTTATTTTGCCTTTCCAAAGGAGGCACATCCCACTGAAGAAAATCAGCATAAGATTTAGTCTGAACCTCTACCAAGTTGGGCAAATATTGAATTTCCTCGGGAGTTCGAGCGAGCAAAATCCGTTCGGACTTCGGTGCGACTGCCATGTAAATATCTCCTAAATTTACTGTTAATTTCTTATCTTTTAGGAATCCAATGGAAATGAGGCAGGAGACAAAACAATCCCTCTCTTTCTAACAAATCCGTAGGTAATGAGAAAGTATATTTTACCATCATCACACTATTAAGTTGCTAAAACCACTCGTTATCTTAAACACTTGAGAAATGGGTAATAATTATAACAGTTTTACCTACTCTATTCAAACAGATTACTCCCCCTCTTCTTATAAGACTACACCAACGCTTTCATTTTGTTAACACACTTTATCAACATTTGTTAAATTCTATCAAAAAATGAATTAAACTTCAACTCAAATTAGGTAAAAATTAATCTATTTTGCTTAGAAATACAACACTAAAATTTGTGTGTTAAAACATCTTGATTTTTCTGTATTTATATAGAGATAATAGAGATAAATACGAATGCAAGTAAAGTTTTAGATTTAGAAAAATATTCAAATTGTTTTTATATGACTTGAAGGAGAAATATTATGCAAAACCGATGCAGGGAAAGATTACTAATTTTCTGTTTACAAATAATGATTTCTTTTCCCATTATAGCCCAAGTCGAAGAAATGGCCATAGAAAATACAATTGACAATTATTTAAAAACTGCTAAGGCAATTTATTTAATTAACACGGTGCAAGACCTATTGTCAATATCACAAAATATATACACACTCAGTAGGCAATATAAATTAGCTGCAGATTTAGACCTATCTGAAACTCAATCTTGGAATAATGGGAAAGGTTTTAAGCCTATAGGTTCTACTTCGATGCCTTTCAAAGGGTCGTTTGATGGAGATGGACATAAAATAACTGGACTCTATATCAATAGACCTGAGGAGAATAATGTAGGATTGTTTGGAGTTATTGCCCCTGGAGCAGAAATAAAAAATCTCGCGTTAGAGAATGCAAATGTTACAGGAAAACAAAATACGGGTATTATTGCTGGATTAAACGGAGGGAGTATAAATAAGTCTGGTGCGGTTGGAGTAGTTTTAGGTACCAATGCAGTAGGCACATTTGTAGGCATGAACACAGGATCTATTAGTGATACCTTTGCAATGGGATTCGTTAAAGGTGACATTTGGATTGGTGGGTTAGTGGGAAGGAACGAAGGAGGAGACATTAAAAAAACTTATTTCACTGGGAAGATCTTGGGGAATCTCTACTTTGGAGGTTTAGTAGGCACTAATAATAGTGGTTCTGTCTCTTATTCTTATTGGGATACCCAAATATCTGGCATGCCATTGTCTTCAGGCGGGCTCGGGAAAAACACTTCGGAGATGTTTAATAAACTGACTTACCAAAACTGGAACTTTGATTCAGTATGGGCAATAAGAAATGGTCTCAATTATCCATATTTACGAGTCTTAGGTGAATATACCTATCCTGAACCTCAAACTATAGAAATCGTATCGATAGAGGAGCTGTCCAAAATAGGAAAAGAAGAAGATTTTCCATGGTATGGAACCTATGCTCTTGGAAATGACATTATGCCAAGTGAAGAAAATTCCAAATCAGGATTAACATTAGACCCAATCCCTTCTTTTAACGGCACTTTTGATGGAAATGGGTTTTCAATCGTGGGCCTGAAGATAAATAAACCCCAAGACGATTACATAGGCCTCTTTTCCCATTTATTCTACGGTGGTAAAATTCAGAATCTAATTCTTGAAAATTGTGAAATTACAGGACACTATATTGTTGGAGGGCTGATAGCATTAAATGAAGGAGGAACAATTGAAAAGTGTAAAGTAAATGGGATAATAGTTGGAAAGTACAAGACGGGTGGAATAGTGGGATGGAATTACAAGGGTAGCATCTATCAATGTTTCTCCGAGGGCTCACTAAAAACCAAAGAAGAAGGAGGCGGTATTGTAGGTAGCAACTTCTATTACATATCAAATTGCTATTCATACATGGGAGTTGAAGGACTTTTCATGCTTGGGGGATTTAGTGGTTACAATTCTGGCACCATTAGCTACTCATACTCGACAGGGAAAGTAATTGGCAATGGAGACAAAATAGGTGGCTTCAACGGTTTCCAAGAAAAGGGGAAATTCATCAGTTGCTATTGGGACAGAGAAACCTCAGGCGTTACTACCTCCTCCGGAGGATTAGGGCGAACCACTAACCAGATGAAAGACAAAGATACATATTATGAATGGGACTTTACTAATATTTGGTATATAAAGTCCGGGGAGACATATCCACTTCTGAGATGGACTGGTACTTTTGAGGGAGAGGGAGAACCACTTGAAGGAACAATAGAAGGAGAGGGAATCCTTGAAGGAGTAATTGAAGGAGAGGGAGCTTCAGAGGGCATATTAGAAGGTTCTCCCGAAGGACAGCAAGAAGGCGTTCAAGAAGGCGTTTCTGAAGGAACCCCATCTGAAGGACAACCCGATGGTGTGAAAGAAGGTATCCAAGAGGGACAACCAGAAGGTTCTCCAACTGAAGGTGTCGTAGAAGGTGAAGGTGAAGGAGGATCTCAACCGCCCGAAACCAAATGCGGTTGTTTCGATAGGAACAAAGAGAACTCTGACTTCAAATTCATTCTCGATTTCATATTTATAGGAATAGTTATCATCTTAGGCACAGCCATAAGAAATAAAAAGAACACATAACTTGGAAAATCATCCATTGCACTATATCTGCCTAACTAAGTATCACAATATAAAGATAATTTCAATACTGAGTAGTCCCCTCAAAAGCATTTAAGAAGATGATTTTCTTTATTGTGTCTGAAACTACATAATAACTTCAGGTATATAATTAAGAGTAGTTATCTTTTTGGAAATAGTAACTTATGGAGCCAAGTTTTTCAAAGGAAATACCAAATTTCATAGGTGTTTACCAGATTGTCGAGAAAATTGCCGAGGGGGGATTCGGAGTTGTTTACAAAGCTTTCGATCCCCGATTAAAAAGAGATGTAGCTATAAAAGTATTGCACCCCCAACATTCAACGGAACCTACAAGAGTAGCACGATTTCTCAGAGAAGCTCAAAGCGCTGCTAAGATAAATCATCCCAACATTGTTCAGATTTATGACATAGTAGAAGAGGCGGGAAAACTTGCCCTTGTAATGGAATTTGTAAACGGAGAGAGTCTTGACAAATTTATAAAACACTTTCCAAATCTGTCTCTATTAGAACGTGTGTATGTAGCTACGCAAATTGCGGAGGCTTTGAGTGTAGCCCACGAACTTGGTATCATCCATAGAGACATAAAACCTGCAAATATTATCATTGATGACCACTTAAATGTAAAACTTACTGATTTCAACCTTGCTCGTCTCCTCGATACATCTCTTACTCCCCTAACGGGTGACCATAATGTTCTCGGTACCCCTGCCTATATGTCACCGGAGCAATGTCAAGGGAAGGAGGCTACAGCACAGTCCGACATATATTCACTCGGAGTTGTTATGTACTACTTATTTACCGGCAGTTTACCTTTTGAAGGCACCAATTACTTAGCCCTAATGCGACACCATTTAGAGACACCACCAACTCCCGTTCGGATAATTAACCCTAATCTCCCTGTTTCCCTCGAAAAACTTATAACTCAATGCCTCGCTAAGTCTCCTGAAAACAGACCCTCTTCAGCAAAGGAAATTGCTGAGAATCTAAAAAAAATTAGTGAAGAAATAACAAAAAAGACTACAGGAAGTGAACTACCGGAACAACCAACAGTAGTACTTAGAGATACTCCCATTCAAACAGAATCTCCGCAAGGAGAGAAAACACCATTACCTTCTTCCTCTCAAACCCCTCCTTCTGCACAACATACCCCCTCTCAAGGAATGCCTCCATCCTCTCCTAATATACCTCCATCTCATACTCTTCCTAATGTAGAACAGTATTATGTTTCCCCATCACATACTCAAGCGCCTTATCAAACCCCTTATACAATACCTTCCTCAAGCTCGCCTTACCCTTATCCTCAACAGCAATTCCTTCATTCTATCCCACCCACAGCCTCACCTGTCCCCTCTCAATCTGAATTAAAAAAGCAGGAGGTCCTCTCCGGAAGAATAAATCTTATAGTTATTATTTTACTCATATCAACTCTCGTTTCGACCTCTGTTAGTGTATATCTTGCCTACAAACTATCCACACAGCCCAACACAAAAATAAATGAAGAATTGGCTACTCCTTCTATGCAAAATCGTTCTCCAACCACTACTACCCAAGCGAACACTCAACCAAAAAAAATTGAAGTCTCAAAAATTTTAAATTCCTATGCTAAAGAAGTGGACAAAAACTACAATTATCGTCTCTATTCCAAATCAAAAGGAACTGGTTACACAGCCTATTTTCTTGAGCTTACTTCCCAATCATGGCATCCGGAAAAAACATTTCCACCTGTTTGGAGACACTGGCTTACTTTGTTAGTACCCAATCGTAGGACTAAA
>JAOAHN010000084.1 GCA_026415215.1 Candidatus Hydrogenedentota bacterium | reverse complement strand
TAAGAGACAGCTACTACTCTTCTCATACCATCTACACGGGTTATATTTGCAAACCCAGGAACAAATTCTACATCTGCAACAGTAAACAAAGGAACCTCATATCCCTGAGGAGTCCTTATTCTAATATCGTTTAATACAGAGAGATAACTCCTATCTATTCGAGGGTATCGAACTCTTATCCTGATGTCATCTCGCCCTCTCTGAATCCTGACCGCTTCTTCCCCAAAAAATCCCCCTGCAAGCTGTCTACCCAAGCTATCCAGAGTTAAGCCAAGAGTATATCCCTCAGGCTTTAACTTAAACCTCGCTTCTATTTTAGCAGGTCTATAATCATCCTCTATCTGATAAACTCCATCGTATTGTCGCAACTTATCCTTAACTTCTTCCTTTGCCAAAAGCAATTCTTCTAAATTTTCACTTCTAAACCATACTTCTATGCCGGTACCCGCCGGTCCCCCACCCATGGATTCAAATTTTTGACGCAATGCTCCTGGAATACTTCCCACCTCCTCAGCCCAAGCAGAGGTTATCTTTTGGGAATGTATCCCTCTCCTTTCACTCGGTAACAATTCCACCCTAATCTCCCCCCTATTACTCCCACTTTGGGGATTAAATCCTCCCCCACTGCTCTGTCCCACAACACTGAAAATTCCCTTAATTAGAGGCTCACCCGTTAAAGTTTGCAACCTATCAGCGAGATGCTTTAGAGCTTCCTCTGTTCGCCTAACAGCGGACTCAGTCACTTGAATAGGTGTACCAGCAGGAAATTCTATCTCAGCGGAAAGAAAATCACCATCGATTTTACTAAACACCTCAAATTTTATAATTTGACCACTAAGCATTCCAAAAATAGCCAGTGCCACAGAGACAAAAATAGCTAATGTTAAGTACCTGTGATTTATCGTCTTTGCCAAAAATGGTAGATATATCTTCGATACAAAAGTGTCCAACAAATCACTGAAGAGCCACCTTAATCTCCTGAGAGGATGGCTACGAGTATCCGAGTTAGCAATGGTATGGGTTAAGTCTGGCAGGTCGTTTAGATGTGCGGGAAGTAGAAACAGTGCTTCAAACAGCGACACACTTAACGCTGAAATTACAACCACAGGTAATATCTTCATAAACTTTCCCATTATACCGCTAACAAAAAAAAGTGGAACAAACGCTACAATCGTGGTTGTTACCGCTCCTATAACAGGTAACCCTACCTCTTCTACTCCTAACACTGCTGATTTTAATGGTGGGTTACCTTTTTGCCTGTGATAATATATAGATTCCCCCACTACAATAGCATCATCTACAAGCATCCCGAGTACCATTATCATACCAAACATAGACATCATATTTAAGGTATCCCCTCTCAAATACATTATGCTCAAAGCTCCTGCGAAAGAAATAGGGATACCTAAAGTTACGAAAAATGCGAGGCGACCATTCATTAGCATTATTAGTAGTGCGACTACAATAATAAGTCCCTGTATTCCATTATCTCGGAGCAGATTTAATCTTGCCTTTATTAATCTTGAACGATCATTCCATACCGACAACTTTACTCCCGAGGGCAAGTTTTTTGTCTTTTCTTCTACATATCTGTGGACTGCATCTGCTATTGCTATATCATCTTCTTCCTGTGTTTTGAAACAGGCAATAATTACACATTTCTCACCATTGTAGGTTGCTATCATCGGGTCTTCTACAAAATCGTCTTTTATCTCTGCAACTTGGTCAAGGGTTATAACTTCCCCTGTAGGCATAGACATAACTACGATTTTTGCAAGCTGGTCTCCATAATACTTCCTCCCCATTGTCCGCACTCTGATCTCCGCACCTCTCGTCCTTATTAAACCAGAGGGGATGTTAAGGTTATTAGCTCTAACTGCATTAGCCACTTGGGAGAATGTAAGTCCGTATTTTCTCAGCTTCTCTTCCGAAATTTCTACACCTATCTCATACTGCCTCGCCCCATATATAGTGACTTGAGAAATTTCAGGAAGCGCTTGAAGTTCGTCCTTTATTTGTTCCGCATATTCTTTCAAAAGTTTCTCCGTTAGATTACCCGACAATACAATTTGAATTACCTCCCTGCGGATTGTCACCTCATTTATAATCGGTTTCTCTGCATCACGAGGAAATGTAGAGATAGAGTCTATAGCATTTCTAACTTTGTCATAAACTCTACTCAAATCGTAGGACTCATGCACTTCAATGGTAGCCATACCCATATTTTCAGAAGCCACCGTGGTAAATCTTTTGATTCCCTCCACCTTGTCAATGGCTTCTTCAATTTTCCTACATATTCCCTCTTCAACCTCCTCTGGATCAGCTCCTGGGTAAGGCACAGTAACTGTAATCATGTCTAACGAAGTTTCAGGAAACATCTCCCGTCTCATCAAAAAGAGAGAAATCACCCCCGAAAATAGTATTAAAATAGTCAGGATATTCGCAAAAACTCTATTCTCAACAAAATAACCAAGAAACCTATTCATAAATTGGCTTCCCCCGATTTTTTTATCTCGACAAGGGTATTCTCAAGCGGGTTTAACAAACGAGTCACTATAACTTTCATCCCCGGCTCCAGTCCACTCACTATGACATAGTCTCCTTGCATCATAATTCTACTGACTGGATAGTATTTCAATCTGCTGTTTTCTACAATATATGCCACACCATCGAAAGTAACCGAACTCTCTGGCAACTTATAAACCTGATTTAATAACTTGCCAGGAATTCTCACCTGGCAAAACATCCCCTCAACCAGTGGTATTTTAGGCTCAGTCTTTGAATACAATTGTCCCTTTTCCACTCTTACAACTACATAAACTGTTCTACTCTTCTGGTCATACTTTTCTATCCTATGTAGAATACCCATCCATTTATGATTTTCTTTATCCTCTGTCCAAAGTATTTCGCATTCCCTTGGTTCCAAAGGAGGAAACCAAACGACATCAGATTCACTAACGAAATTGCTAACAAAAGGAAGCCATGAGACCGCACTCTTAGCATCTAATGGAACCGAGATTTCCAAAACAGAGTCATCAGAAATACTTAGTACCACAACTCCTGGGGTCACATACTGCCCTACCTCTAAGTTTACATTTTTCACTCTTGCATTAAAAGGAGCCCTAACAACTGTCCTGGACAAATTCAACTCAGCCTGGGCAACTTGAGATTCTGCACTCTTTACTGCCTCTTCTGCCTCTTTAATCCGAAGGGGATAGAGGTCCACTACTTGTTCCAACTGGTTATAAGCGTCTAAAGCTTGGTTGTAAATTCTCTCTACACTCTCAACATTAGATTTAGTACCTACTTTATCCTTTTCATAAAGTTCTTTCACCCTTTGAAACTCAGATAAAGCTAAATCTCTCGTCCTCTCAAGAGTCTTTAATCTCTGCTTATCGGATTCAGCTTGCTCCTTTAACCTTCTCAGAGTAGCATTAGCCTGCTCAAGGGCTGACCTTGCACTGTTCAATCTTATCTCATAATCCCTCGGCTCTATCTGAAACATAACCTCTCCTGTAGGTATTACTTCCCCAACTTCTAACTTTGGATGAATCCTTGTAACTCTACCCGAGACTTCAGGAGCAATTGGGACACTTGAAATACTCTTTACCTCGCCGAATCCCGTCAACTCTATTTGCACATCTTGGGGTTGAGCTTCTACTACTTCTACTGGGATAGCCCGTTCTTCTCTCTCTGCTTGCGCTGGAGGCTTCCTGAATGAAGAAAACACCATAAATAGGACTACACCCAAAGATAAAACCAACATGGGCAATAAAATTTTTACAATTACTTTTAGAAAGGGGAAATATTCTGCTTCCTTACTCATACTCATAACTCTTTTTCCTCAACTATCTCAAAAAAACCTTTACACCTCATGGCTTTTATTTCTTACCAATTACAAGATTTTCTTCCAAGAACTTTCTTACTCTCCTATATGTTCCCAACCATTGCTTAACAGTTCCTTCATCCAATCCTGCTAAAAGATCCGAAAAGGCTCTCAATATCTGCTCTTCATGAATCTCCAGAGTCTTTTCCGCATAAGACGACAACCTTATGTTTATTTCCCTCCTGTCTTCTTCTGACTGTTCCCTCAGCACATATCCCATTTCCACAAGTTTATCTAACATAAGACTCGCAGAAGACGAGCTAACTCCAAGCTTCTCTGAAAGTTCCTTCAAATTCATAGGACCATGTTCTTTTATGGTTATGAGCATATGAAACTGAGGCATCGTTAGGTCGTGACCAATTTTAGACCTTTCTCTATCTTCACAAGACACCTGAAAATAGCGATGAAGCCATTTGTGGATCAGTTGTATCGTTTGAAATATCTCTTTTGCCTCTCGTGAGTAGTCCTTCATATGTTCTACCAACCGTTTTAAGTTATTTTGAAAAACACTTTATAAATCATTAATATTTCAATTAATTATATCATAAAATATTTTGATATTCAAATTATTTTGCGATAAAAAAATATTGATGTTCATCATAAAAAACCAAGTAAAGGTTCAATCATATCTCTCATAATATCTTCCCACGATAACATTGGCCTATTGCAGTCAGGATTTAAAATTTCATTCTCTCTAATCTCAGAACAAGATTTCTTCCCTATAGACTCCGAAATTAAATCATTTTCGACAATCCTTTCAATATCTGAACTCTCTCGAACTCCACTTGAGTAAAATTTAAACTCTTTAAATTCACCGGTAAGTCCCCAGCTTTCTATTCCGAGTAATGATAACTGGTAAACCAGATGCCCAAAATCCTTCCCACAAATTACTTTTAGCCCACTTCCTTGCTTACTTAAATATAAAAGATAATCTATAAATAAAACCCTTTCCTCTAATGAAAGCCCCCACAAATCTCTCCATAAAACGATTCTTTGTGTCCCCCCATTTCTTTTCTTTAACCTTTTATCAATAGATGTTTTGCCAAAATAATATTTTCTATCCAAAAGAATGACCAATTTATCATCTCCATCTCTCACCTTATTAATCTTCCACTCTCTACAAGGTTCCTTCACCCCTTTATAAAAACCCCAGGGTAAAAATACCATGTTTACATCTTTGCCTCTGAATTTTAGAGAATTATCAACCATACCATCTACAAAGAAAACAGGTGTGGGAGTTTGTTGGGGTATACCCCACTTTTCACTAAGGTTAAAAATCACGGGGAAAAGTATTAGATCATTCGAGTCCATTTGAATTTCTAACGGGTCTCCGTCAACGAGTTCAAATACTATTATCGGTTTCTTCTCCTTAGTAACCTTTAATAATCGTGAGATGAAAAAAATCACCAGATGACGGAAGAGATAAAAATTTCCTAACTCAACCACAGTAAATTTCCAAACTCTTTGAAAATGAGGAAATATATTAAATGACCATTTTGCTCCTGGCTGAATCCAAATAACCTTGTAACCCCTCAAAGCAAAAGCACTGAATAGCTCGCCTGCAAAAAATACCTTCCAATTTACGATGTAATCCTGCAATCTATGAGGGGAAATCACATATATGGTCTTCATAAAAGCACCCAAGTACGAACAAAGGTTTTCTTCAGCGATTTTCCAATACTGAATTTTTTATCTACAAGTTCAACATTTATAATACTATCTCAAATTCTACCAACAGAAACTCAGACTTAAAAAGAATAGTTAGTATGTCAACAACTCTGATAGCTCCAGAAAAAATATCAACTCTATTAAAGAGTATGAGAACACCCTCCGTAGTGGGAGTATGTAGAGCCCCCGGAAGAGTAAATCTCATAGGCGAACATACAGATTATAACGGCTTTTCGGTACTTCCCATTACTATAAAAAAAGAAATTCATGCACTTTTCTTTTCCAGAAATGACCATATTATTTCTCTATCAAATGATAATCCTCAGTTTTCACCAGTGTCTTTTATTAACTCAGAACATATTGCTCCTTCCGCAACCGGTGCCTGGGAAAACTATGTAAAATCGGCAGTGGTTGCCATTAATAAAAAGTTCAATGTAAAAGATTATCCTGGATTTCATATCCACATAAGTAGTGACCTTCCTATAGCCTCTGGGCTTAGCTCCTCATCCGCACTCGTCATTACATCTGCACTCGCTTACCTAAAAATACTTGGAATAGAATTAAACAAAAAAATATCACGACCAGAACTTAGTGAACTAATGGCCGAAGCGGAGCACTTTGTAGGGACCAGAGGTGGAGGGATGGACCAAACCGTAATTCTAAACGGAGGAGAAAATTATGCATGTAAAATAGATTTCTTCCCTATAAAGACACAACTTATCCCCTTATTCGAAGACTTTATCTTTGTAGTATGTGATTCCACAATTAGAGCTCCCAAAACAGGTTCCTGCCTCTCGAAATATAACTCTGGGCCTATTATGTGTTCGATAGCAACCGCTATATTTGAAAGATATCTTCAAGAAAAAATTGACAAAAGTATAAAAATACAAAGACTCAGCGACCTATGGTCAGGAGATCTGTGTTTAACATTAAAGGAAATCTTAGAACTAAATAATACAATCTTCACTAAAGAAACTCTTACCTCAAGGGAAATAGCTAATCTTCTTAATATTTCTCCAACACATTTACGCGAAAAGTGGTTAAAGGAGATTGAAGAGCCCCCAAATGGTTTTCCACTTAAAGCAAAAGTAAGACATGTAATTACTGAACATAGTAGAGTAGAACTTTGCCGAGATGCTCTAATTGCAAATAATCCATATACCTTTGGACAGCTTATGAATGAGTCACATAAAAGCTGTGCAAAAGATTACGAGATAAGCACCCCTGAATTAGAAATGCTCACTAAAATAGCTCGAAAAGCGGGGGCAATAGGATCGCGACTAACGGGCGCCGGTTTCGGTGGATGCACTATCAACTTAATCCCTAAGGAGAATGTAGAAAAGTTTATGGAGGAAGTTGAAAAAGAGTACTACCGTAAATACCTCGGATTATCATCAGCAAAAGGGATGTTTATTGCGGAAACAGCTGATCCTGCTGACTACATAAAATTGGAACATATCAAAACTTAAATGCGGACATTCCGAGAAATATACGAAGATAGAGAAAAAGAGTGGCTATCTCCATACGCATGCCTCTCTATTAACTCAAAAGGTAGACTCTATCCTGAAGAGCAAGACCCTTATCGAACCTGTTTCCAAAGAGACCGAGATAGAATTATTCACTCTAAGGCATTCAGAAGACTGAAAAGGAAAACCCAGGTATTTTTGGCACCAGTAGGCGACCACTATAGGACTCGTCTAACTCATACACTCGAAGTTGTTCAAATTGCAAGGTCAATAGCTCGAGCATTAAGACTTAATGAGGATCTCACAGAAGCAATTGCTTTAGGACACGACTTGGGACATACCCCCTTTGGACACGCAGGTGAAAGGGTTCTAAATAAACTATCACCAAATGGATTCAACCATGCCCAACAAAGTTTAAAAGTCGTAGATATACTTGAAACACGCCAAGGCAGAAAAGGTCTCAACTTAACTTATGAAGTTAGAGAGGGAATTTCTCACCATTCCCAGGGTAAACACTACATCTTAAGAGGAGAAACTCCAAAAGAAAACTTCTGCTTGGAAGGGTTAGTTGTTAGTATTAGCGATGTAATAGCATACATCACTCACGATGCGGATGACGCAATCAGAGCTAACCTAATCCGCATTAAGGACCTTCCCCGGAACCCTGTAAAAATCCTTGGGAAAAGCCCCTCCGAACAAATAAATACTATGGTAAGAGGGGTAATTGAAGGTTCCCAAGGAAATATGATTCAAATATTACCCGAAATCAGAAACGCAATGAATGAGCTGAGGGATTTTTTGTTTGAGAAGATTTATCCATCAGAACAGATTGCAAAAGAAATAATAAAAGCAGAAAGAGTTGTCTCCGAGCTTTACCAACACTTCGTAAAGTTCCCTCCAGATGAGATTGCAAATAAGGATTTTGGAGACCCAAACGATACTATCGAACAAAAAGTAGTGGACTTCATAGCAGGGATGACAGACGAATACGCTTTAACCTTATACCAAAAACTTTTTCTCCCATCCCCATGGCAAATATAACCTTATGCATAATCACAGGTTCAGGAATAAATCTCAGTAACATATTAAACAAAAAAGTTTCGGAAGAGCCATTTAAAGAAATATTCCCTAAATTTCAAGGTAATATAAAGGGCCACGATTATAAAATCACCAGAGGATATATTGGTGTAATAAGCACCATAATATGCGCAGGAAGGATACACGCTTACGAGGGCTATGACTGGAATGACTTCAACACCTTTTTAGAGATGTTTAAAAGGTTCGGTGTGACTAATATCCTATCAATCAATGCGGTAGGTTCTATAGATGAAAAACTAAAAGTCCCTTCTTATACTATTGTTAAGGAAATAATTCCTACACCTTTTGTGAAATACCCACTTGAAAAACCTCTAACCCCAAACTGGAATATCAAAGCAGATTTACCCAAATCTACATACATCTGGGTAACGGGTCCCTCTTACGAGAC
The DNA here is from genome assembly GCA_026415215.1 of Candidatus Hydrogenedentota bacterium. GTDB lineage: Bacteria > Hydrogenedentota > Hydrogenedentia > Hydrogenedentales > Hydrogenedentaceae > Hydrogenedens. The sequence goes on along the minus strand of JAOAHN010000084.1, from coordinate 105,763 downwards.
TAAGTCCGAGTTAAAACTTTTCAAACAGATAGGAGGTGATATCATCGGCATGAGCGGTGCTCCAGAATTATATTGGGCCCTTCAACTCAACTACAAAGTAGCTATGCTATCTTGCGTAACTAACTACTGTTTCAATAGTTCTCCGATAACCCACGATGAGGTCATAAAAAACGCCAAACAGGCTACCGAAAATTTACTCCCACATTTGAAAGGAATAATTATTAAAAACCTTAATCCCGAATAAAATCTACATTCACTCTCCCATTACATCCGCAACATAAAAATTCACAGATGCAAACCCTAAAGAAGTTCCCTTTAAATTCATTTTGCTACCTGATTGCTCATAACCCAATACAATACCTTCCGCATTTTTAGGCAGAAGGGCTACAAAGAGGTATATTGCATTTTTCCCACAAACGGGAGCTTTAGTCCTCTCAAAAAACTCCTGCAATCCTCCAAGATCTTTTCTTACTATTAAATTTACTAATTCTTCGTCTAATTTTCTCTGGGTAGACAACATGTCATCAACGCTACCTGGAGTATAATTGAAAGTAGCGCCCCACGGAGTTAGGTCGGTACTGAGCACCAATAATGTCTTTTCTTTGATCGCCTTTCTAAGCGAGTTCACTACTCCCGAGTAAACAATCTGACTCTCTTTCCCGGAAGAATCCTTAAAATCTCCCACTAACACTGGAACTATAGCAAACTTTTTCAACTTATATTGAAGAAATGGCAAAATCACTTCTATAGAATACTCTTCCTCATGTATACGGGGGCTTCTACTTCTCGTATCCCTTTGGATAGAATACATATCGAAATAAGGAGAAACCGAAAGCTGTTCTAACTTTTCAAAATCTACTCTTACAACACCTAAAGGGGTAGCAAACCCTTGCACAGATGGTATTGAACAACCACTGAAAACAACATAATGGGAGGGAGCAAGGATAACTACATTATCAAATTGATTCTCATTTATCTCAGCAAAAGACCTTGCTACCAATTCCCCACACAAACCCCAACCAGAATGAGGAACCACACAAGCTACAAGTTTACCTTTTTTGGTATCATTCTTCTGGTCTTTATAAAGTCTCTCTATTGTCTCTCTGATAACCTGTGGCTCTCCCGGATACAAGAGACCCGCGTGTACAAATCTCCTTATCTTGTCAGCTGAATAAGATGGAGAGAATGCTAAAATCATCAACAACAAAAATAATAATATAGATCCGGAAAATTTACTAAAGAACTGTTTTTCGTTTTTCACATCATCCCCACGAATCATTTTTATATTCCACTACTAAAAAATAAATTTGATGAAAGAATACTACTATAAGTATAATACCTACTCCGTATCCCCAACAAAATGAGATAGAATTGTTTATTTTTTCATTAATTTTAACGCTAACCCAAGTATGGAGTATCTCGATGGCTCAATTCGACCCAAGGAAAGTGCGTAATGCCGGCTTAGCTGGTCATAGCGGTGTAGGCAAAACTATGCTTATTGAAAGAATTCTCTACTCCGCCGGGGTAACAAACAGAGTAGGCTCAACTGAGGACGGTAATACTGTTTGTGATTACCTCGAAGACGAAAAAGAAAGAAAATGTTCAATAACTATGAAATTAGTTCACTTTGATTGGAAGGGGACAAGAATACATTTAGTCGACCACCCCGGCTATACAGACTTTATCGGTGAACTTGCTTCATCCTCTGCAGTCTTGGATGCTTTAATAATTATTGTAGATGCAACCACAGGGGTACAAGTAGGCACTGATACAGCATGGAAATATGCTGAAAAATATAAAATTCCTCGCGCTATTTTTGTAAATAAGCTTGACAGAGAACATACCGACTTCCAAAAGGTAGTAGAAAATATTCAATCTGCTTATGGTAAACATTGTGTTCCAATTGTAATGCCCATTGGAGAAGCATCAAGTCTAAAAGGAGTTGTGAATATAGTCACGGGCGACACATCAGTATTAGGTGCAGAAGCAGAAAAAGCAAAAGAAGCGATAGTCGAAGTCGTTGCAGAAACTGACGAGGTACTAATGGAGAAATATCTTGAAACATTTGAACTCTCAGAAGAAGAATTCAATGCAGGACTTCAAAAAGGCATAAGTTCAGGAAAGATAATACCAATAATTGCGGGTAGTGTAGCCAAAGGTATAGGGCACGAAGAGCTCTTAGATATAATCGCTACATCGTTTCCAAACCCACTGGAGAGAAAAGTAGTTGTAACAAACTCCCAGAATGAACAGATGATTATCGATCCCAACCCAGACGGGCCATTAGTAGCACAGGTGTTCAGATCCATGGTCGACCCCTATGTAGGTTATCTTACCTATTTTAGAGTTTTCTCTGGAACTCTCAGGTCAGACTCTGAATTTTATAACTCCACGACACAGACTAAAGAACGGTCAGGTAAAATCGTTATGATGCTTGGGAAAGAGCAAAAACAAGTAACGGAAGTAGGGCCTGGTGACCTCGCCGCAATGACAAAGCTTAAGAATACCCACTTTGGAGACACATTAACATCAATTGGGTATGAGGTTAAACTACCTCCTATTGAATTGCCCAAATCTATGGTCAAACTTGCTATCTCCCCAAAATCAAGAAATGACGAAGACCGCATCGGTGAGGCTCTAAACAGAATGGCTGAAGAAGACCCTACCTTTTCCCATTACAGAGATCCCGAAACCGCAGAACATGTCATCCGCGGTATGGGTGACCTCCAAATAGATATACTCCTAAACAGGATGAAGAGAAAGTACAATGTAGAAGCTGAAACCAGAATACCCAAGGTAGCATACAAGGAAACAGTGAGGGGTAAAGCAGAAGTTCAAGGAAAGTATAAAAAACAAACTGGTGGACATGGACAATACGGAGATGTGTGGCTTAGAATATCTCCAAACGAGCGGGGTGGAGGATATAAATTCATTGATAGTATAGTAGGGGGTGTGGTACCAAAACAATACATACCTGCAGTCGACAAGGGAGCTCAAGAAGCCTTGGCTAAAGGAGTAATATCCGGCCATCCAGTGACCGATATAGTAGTAGAACTGTATTTCGGTTCTTACCATCCAGTAGATTCTTCAGAACTCGCATTCAAAATTGCCGCATCATTAGCAATACAAAAGGGAGTTAGAGAAGCTAACCCTTGTCTACTCGAACCAATAATGGAAATCACCGTCATAGTCCCAGAAGAGTTCATGGGTGACATAACAGGTGACCTTAATAGTAGACGTGGAAGAATCCTTGGAATGGAACCCGCTGGAGGTGGACTACAAAAAATTCGAGCACTCGTCCCCGAAGCAGAGATTCTAAGATATGCCACTGACCTCCGCAGTATGACAGGTGGGAGAGGATCTTTCGACCTAAAGTTCAGCCATTACGATGAAGTTCCAGAGCACATTGCAAGAGAGATAATATCTGCTTACGAGAAGTCAAAATCTGAAGAAAACGAATAACATTTATAACCTATTAAAAACCTCTACTATCCTATTAAGCAAGGTGGTATCTTCTCCTTGCACTACTAATAAAAAATTTTTCTTTCTCGCTACGCGTTCCGGCTTATTCTTCGAGGGAGCTGAACCCAGAGCCTGAGCCAATCCCCAAGTCTCCACCAAAATAGTGCCCGGATCCTTTTTATACATCTCAGCATACTTTGCTATCTTACCCTCATCGTCATACTCATAAATATTTACCCAAGCATCCCGAATGTAAAAGGAAACCTGCCTTATTGACTCATTCGCAGGAGAATCTGCGAATGTTAGATTCTCCATTCTATACCCAGCTTTACCCAACTCATCGATTATCTTTTCTAAAGTTAAAGGGGCAGGCAAGAACCTCAGAACTAATGGAGCAATGAAAACCACGATGAAAATAAATATTATTACCTTAACTATATTCGAGTTCATTCTTCTACTGATAACTCCTTACCAAATTACCTATCACAAGATTCCAACCATCGACCAACACAAATAAAATCAGCTTAAATGGGAGTGAAACAAATATAGGCGGCAACATCATCATACCCATAGCCATTAGCGAACTCGCCACCACCATGTCAATTATTAAAAAAGGTATATATAATAAAAAACCTATCATGAAGGCCGTTTTTAACTCACTTAGTATAAATGCCGGAATTAAAACATGTGTCGGGACATCCTCTGGTGTATTGGGGCGTCCTCTTCCCGAAATTTCCATCATCATTTTCAATTCCTGGGTCTTCACTTGTTTAAACATAAACTCACGAATAGGAATTATCGCTCTCCCAAATGCCTCTTGCTGATTAAGTTCTCCCCTAATGTATGGCTGTATTGCTTCCCTATTAACTCTCTCGTAAGTAGGCATCATTATAAACAAAGTCAAAAACAGTGCCAATCCTATTAACACCTGGTTAGGAGGTGTCTGCTGAGTCGCCAAGGCTTGGCGTAGAAAAGACAATACTACTATAATCCTCGTAAAAGAAGTAGTTAGTACTAAAAACGCTGGGGCCAAAGATATCGCGGTTATTAAAAATACAAGAGTCAAAGTGGTAGACAAATTCTCAGGAGCGATTGCCCTCTCTGCAGAACCTACTATGTCCACACCAAGTGGGTTTCGCAAAGCATTTTGAGAAGTTGGTTGTGGTGAGGCATTGAAACAAATGAAAATTGACAAGATAATTACTATAGGAAAGGCTCTTCGAATAGTAAAAGAAATTCTTCTCTCTATAAAACCCTTTTCTCTATTTTCTCTCCTCTCCCTCACTATCCTCTCTTAAAACCTCCTGGAGCTTTTGAATATTAGCTTTTAGAGAAGCAATCTCATTATCAAAATCTGAACCAACTCCTGATTCCTTTTCAGTATCACTTTTTTCTTTTATTCTCTGCTCTACATCCTCAAGAACCTTGCGAAAACTTTTATCTTTACCAGTATCAGATTCCTCAACATCCGGAACATTAGAGAAAAACTCATCCTCATTCATACTAAACAATAAATTTATCCTATCTCCAGACACTCCCAAAGCAACAACCTTTCCACCTGTCTGCAAATAATATACCCTTGCTCTTGGGGAGAGATATACAACCCCTATAACTTTTCCCAAAACTTTTCCATATTTGGAAGGTGATCGTTGAATAAGTAACTTCATACCGCCCAAAACAGCCAAAAGTAATCCAAGAACGAGCAGAAAAGCTACACCCGCTCTTACAAAATAGTATCCCCAACTATACGAACCCCCTCGAGAAACTTCTGAATACCTCTCTCCAACAGTGCCCTCTGTTGTCCCACCTCTATTATTACTTTCTCCTTCACCTACTTCCTTACTCCCTTCACTATCCCAGGCTTTCTGATGTTGGATAAACCAATCCTGATTCCCTTTAGGAGAATCTGATAAGGATTTACCATTACTATTCCCTTCTGAGCCCGTTGCTTCATTGGTCTTAATCAAAGATTGTAAACTATCTTCTACATTACTTAATTTTTGTTTTTCCTCACAATAACTACACAAACTCAAACAAAAGCCTGTTATAGAAAAAGAGATAAGTATTAGTAAGCTATTCTTCATCCTTTTCAAATCCCTCAATTTCTACAATTCGAATATGGAGAGTATCTGCAAGGACTATCATCTCTCCTCTTCCAATGAGAACTCCATTAACATATACATCTCCCAATTCTCCAGCTTGTTTATTTAACGCAACTATCGAACCTTTATCCAAAGATAACACTTCTCTAATCTTCATCCTACACCTCCCTAATTCAGCAGATACTTTGGCAGGAATTTGAGCTATATCATTCAAAGTTAGATGGGTATGCGGTTCATTACTTGTGGTAAGCTCATTCTCAGGGTAGAATTTTGAAACATTATCAGAAGAATCTTTAGCCATATCTCAGATATCCACTATTGTGTATTTAAGATACATTACTTCTAAAACTTTCCCTTTTAACCCAGGAGAAAGTTTTCTAATCAGCTGGTTAGCCTCTTCTTTTGTTTGCCTTAATAATGCCTCTTGTACTGCAGGGTCATTTAACTCTACCCTCGTTTTGTTTCTATGTATCTTGTTTATCATAGCGGTAAAGTATTCTTTTTTCCCCTCTATTAAGCTTGCTACTTCCGCATCGGAACAGGACATTGCTACCTGGTAAATAAATAAGGGCGAAGGAGCGTCATTTCGCGGAGTTATCACGGTAGCTTGTGCCTCATCAAATTTTACTATTACAGCATTTGGAGGAATAACATCACCCGAGTCAGTTGGAGTGCTTACTACTTCATTTCCCTGAATCTGCGTTACCAACATAGGTTTTAAGAAAAATAGAAAAACTAACACTGCACACAATGCGGGCACGATAATACTAATTCCTCCAGTCACTAACACTCTTATAATTGAACTACCTTCTAACTTTTGTTCTTGTCCTGCCGGCACTTTATCCCCAGCCATTCAACATTCCTTCCAAAATTTTTGAGACTATCTGACTCTATAGTATAAACAATTAATCAAACCTATATCCTTCTATTTTGTAAATTATATAACTGTTCCTCCTCCAAAAAACCTCGGATAAATATTTCTACCCTTCTATTTTGTGCCCTCCCTTCTTCGGTAAGATTTGAAGCCACAGGCTGATTTGGACCACACGCAGTTATTTCAAAATTCTCACTTGATAGTGTTCCTAACGACTGAAGTCTTCTCATAACCTGAACTGCCCGGGCATAACTCAAATCATAATTATCTCTAAATCGCCCTGTATTCTGAATGGGTGCGTTGTCGGTATGTCCTTTAACTTCAATAAACACTCCCCTGAGAACACCCAAAGTTTTTGCAATCACATCCAAAACGGGTACCGCTTCAGGTTTGAGTTCCGCTTCACCTTTATCAAACAGAATTACATCTGGCAGGGTAATTTTAATCCCACCTTTTGCATCATATTCCACTTGGACTTGCTTATCTAAACCTTTAATTTGAAGCTCCTCAGCCAATTTTTGAGCAGTTTGTTGCATCATCCTCTGCTTCTCTTTCTTACCAACCATCTGCATATCCATTAAACCCTGGTATTTAGGAAATACACTGAAAGCACCTTCCAAAGAACCCATAGCTTTTTTGAAATCTTCTTCACTTATGGTAGAAAAGGCTGCGAGTAGTATAAAAAAAGTTAATAGGAGGCTCATCATATCCCCATAAGTAACTACCCAACCAGGTGCCCCACCTTCCCCTCCTCCTGAGTTTTTCCTCTCTCTTGGCATGTACAATTATCCTTCCATATAAATAGGACAACTTCACTTTCTACCCGTTACTATTCTCTTTCGAATCTCAGGAGCAATGAAAGCCTTTAGTTTCTGCTCAACTATTCTGGGATTGTCACCAGACTGAATTGATAAAATCCCTTCTATTATTATCTCCCTCAATAGTAGCTCCTCTGCTGTTCGCACCTTTAATTTTCCCGCTAAAGGTAGCATAATCAAATTAGCAATCAAAGCACCATATAGAGTGGTCAAAATAGCTATTGCCATTCCAACTCCTATTTGAGAAGGGTCTTCCATAGTAGCTAACATCTGAACTAACCCAATCAAAGTTCCTATCATACCAAAAGCAGGGGCATACGCAGCCATCGCTGTAAGAATTGACTGCCCCAAGGAATGCCTATCTTCCATAAACGCCAATTCTGTAGTAAGAATATCTTTCAAGAGTTCCGGAGCAGTTCCATCTATTGCAAGTTGAATCCCCCTTTGTAAAAATTCGTCATCCAACTCTGAGGCAGGTCCCTCAAGCGCAAGAATACCCTCCCTTCGTGCAATGGTAGCAAACTCAATAATTTTCTCTATAAGGTTCTCAGGAGTGGGTAGCTTTTGGACAAATGAATTCTTTACAGTGTTAAAAACTTTCAATACTTCCCCAAGAGGATAATTGATTAATGTTGCAGATATAGTACCACCTACAACTAACACAAACGATGGGATATTAATAAAGATACTTATTTGTCCCCCCATCAGTATTGAAATGAATGTTAAAGATATTCCTGCTATTAGTCCTATGACCGTTGCGAGATCCATAGGTTCCCTCTCACCATTAACATAAGTTTTAATGTGTCAATCATTTTATCACTTTATCAAAAGCTTATGCTATTAAAAAATAGCTGAGGTTGAAAATTATCAACCTCAGCCATTCTTATTTACCTATCAAAATTATCTTCCAAGATTCACGGTCTCTTGGAGTAAAGTGTCCGCAGCGGTTATCGTCCTTGCATTTGCTTGAAATCCACGCTGTGTAATAATCAATGAACTGAACTCATTTCCAAGATCCACATTTGAACTCTCCAAAACTCCTCCTGAAACAATTCCTCTTCCACCAGTTCTTGGTGGACCTACTTGCGCACTACCTGAAGCAGGTGTTTCAAGAAACATGTTATTTCCGTCTTGCAGTAATCCCCCCACATTAGAGAATGTCGCAAGAGCTACTTGAGCAAATACACGAGTAAGCCCGTTACTAAAAACCCCTATTATCTCTCCATTCGCTCCTATGTTGAAGCTCTGTAGAACACCTCTCGGGAAACCATCTTGAGACCTTATCGTTACATCACTTCCAACACTATTACCTGTAGCCAATTGGGTAACTTCTGAAAAGTCTATATCAAAAACGAGGTCAGCAGGTTGAGATCCGTTAGTATTCATTAAACTTCCAGGAATCGTTACAGTTCCTTCAGTTCCCGGTGGTAACGCACCATTTACATCGAAAGTAAGTGCTCCACTCCCAACTACATTTCCCTCATAGGTAGTTTCCCATAACCATTGATTTGCTGGGGTGGCCTGTTTAGTAAAGCTTATAGTTACTGATCGTGGTGTTCCCAACGAATCGTAAACCTCAATTGTTCTCGTAACAACAGTTGGATTTGGGGAGACCGGTGCATCAGCGTCCAAATTACCAATTAAGTTAACCAGTGTTGTCGGTCTAACAATACCTGCACTTCCTATTGGAATCACAATATCTCTTGGTGGCTGATTAGTATCTATGTTACTCTGGTCATCAGCAAGATACCCTTGAACACGCATCCCAGTAGCAGGGTCTATTAAATAACCGCTGGCATTGAGATCAAACGAGCCATCTCTTGTGTATGCAGTTTTCTGACCATCACTCAAAATAAAAAAGCCATTCCCTTGAATAGCAAGATCTGAGGAAACACCTGTATACAGAAGAGAACCTTGTTGAAAACTGATATCGATACTTCCAATCTTTACACCTAATCCCACTTGTTGAGGATTGGAACCACCAAAATTTCCTACTGGCGCAGAACCACCACTCAAAAGTTGAGAAAACAAGTTCTGAAACAAAACACGAGACGAACGAAATCCTACCGTGTTGATGTTAGCTATGTTATTGGCAATTACATCCAATTTCCTCTGATGAGCTTGCAAACCAGTAACAGCAGTCAACATTGCCATACCCATAGTATTACCTCCTTATGTTAAGTTTTTTACTTTCTTTCTCCATTATCAAAATTATTAGTAACATCACTTACCATCTGTATGTTAGCAAGAGGTACTTTAATTCCCCCCACGAGCACCATAACATTCCCATTTTCCATCACAACCGACTCAACCCTCCCTTTTATAGATTCTCCATCAATTGAAGAACCCTCCACATATTTGCCAATTAACTGATGAGCACAAGAAACATATAACGCCTGTAAACTCGATGTTAAGTTTCCCATGCCTACAAGTAGATAATCCATCTTTGAATTAATTCCAACTGCCTGCTCTAAATTGGAAAACTGAGCTAATTGAGCAAGCATATCCGTATTCTGAATCGGCTCCAAAGGGTCTTGATATTGCATTTGCATAACAAGGAGTTGCAAAAAGGTATCTGCACTAATTTCATTGGATGCTCCCGTATTTGAACCATCTACATTAGAAGTTTGCCGTGAAGTAGTCTGTTCAGATTTACTCACACTCGACTTGCTTAATTTATCACCTTTGAAATGCAAATTCTTAACCATTTTTTCTCCATATACCCGCCTTATGTAATCTTTAAAAATCCCCATTCTCTTAGCTTGATACATAGACTGGATCCGCTTATTAGCCTGTGCCCTTTCAGCCTGCGTAGGCAATCCCGTACCATAAATTTTAGATTTAAACTGAACTAATGCATTCATATTCCTTTCTCCTATGCCCAGTAATTTATATTCCCACTATGGTAAATTTTTCCATTTAATCCATCTGAAACTATTTCTGGCTCCTCCCCTTCGACCGAAGATATTGGATAGACACCTTCATCATTATTCCTGCTCTGAAAGTTCATACTTGAATTAAAATTAGGTGTCTCTAACCACATTCCCGTGAACACAACTTGAATTTCACGAACAGGCACTCCATCTTGCTTTAAGAATTCCTTCAATTGATTAATGTTTCCTAATAACATACTTTGAGTATCCTGAGTTGAGGTAGTTAACTTGATATTAACTTCGCCCCCGTGGTGATTCACTTTCACATCCAACTCGCCTAAACATTCAGGTCTCAACTTCACTACGATTGATTTTATTTCTCCATACCTTAGAAACCTAACCGTTTCGATCACCTTGTCAAGTATTTCCTTTGTATAGTTTCCTTTGATCGAAGCATCATCCAGAGAACCTGAACTACACCTAACAACACTCTTTACACCCAGCATCTCTTCATTTCTTCTACCCGTAGAAATATCCAAAACTAAATTTTCTTCATTACTCTTCCCTAATTCTTTCTTTTCTCCTTTGAAACTGCCTCCGCTAATCTTTACAGAATCTCTACTGCTATTACCTTGCAACTTCAAAATCTCAGCGGTTAGTTTTTCGATATTTTCTTTAGAGCCTTCCGCATATTGAGACTGACTTCCTGAAGAGATATTATCTACGCCATCATCTATCCCATCTAATAAGTTAAATGCTTTGGATATCTCATTGTTATTTTGTGTGTCTTTGGCAGTTTTTCCTGCAAACCTATATACATCGCAAGATAGTTTAGTTGAGAAAGCACTTTCAATAGACCTCTCCGCCAATCTAACAGTCTTATCATCCTCTGAATTGTGGACTAAAGATTGGTTAGAGGGAAGAGTTGCTATTTCAATTTTACCTCCAACCCTCTCTCTCTCCTGCGAGAATTTCCTCGCTAAGATTCTCAAAAAATCTTCTTTAATTTTTTCAGAAATTCCTTCTGAAGATTCCTCATCCAAAAGCAGTTTGATATCACCAGAAGCAAAAACTGAAGGTTGAGTAACCTTAATGTTCTCCTCACTCCTTAGTTCTTCTAAATGAGCTTTGCTATCACCAACTAATATACTTTTTATATCTTTAGAACCTACAGACAAATCCACTAAAAACTGCGATACATCACTTTCTAATACAGGAATTTGTTTTAATGAAATTTCCTTAGACGGAGATATAATTATCTCCCCTCCTTCATTCGGACAAACATTATCAATCTTCTCATTAGAATCCACTGAACTTACCTCGACTAATCCCCCACCATCTTTTTTTAAGCTCTCAATTTGGCATTCTTTGAAATGAACGAGCAAACTTGCAATCAACTGAGAAAAAATTTCATTTTCCTTTCCATTTTGATAATCAAATTCTCCCGACCCACTTGTATTAACCGTAGAGAGTTCGACTCGCCCCATCTCAGTAAGAGTGGGCATCAAATTTTTGGGAAAAAGATTGAAAAAAACGCCCTCCATATTACCTCTCCTTCTTTTAATTTAAGAAACTACTCCTAAATAGGTGGATGTAATCAAGAAAAGGATGGGCTAAATACAAAAATACTCTGGTAAATTATAGTGTGGACTTACCAGGCTTCACTTTTTGAAGGGACTGAAGGACTTGAGAAGCTAATTGAGCATCCATTGCCTCTACTATTTTTCCCCTTTCCTTGGGTTTGACATAAGATAATATTTCCGCTATTTCATCCGGCGACATAGTCTTTAACCTTTCTGCCGCCTTATCTGGCTTCATCTCAGCAAGAGTAATAGCAATGGTTCGGATTCTCGCATCTCTTTCTTGAACATCTTCGCCCAATTTTTTAGTCAATTCGTTCTGTGAAAGTTCTATTTGTGACTGAAGTTCTTGCAATTGCTGTGATACATTTTTCAGCTCTTGCTCCTTCCTATTTAGTTCCTCTTCCTTTTTTCTAAGTTCCTCTTCTTTTTTCTTTATCTGTTCTATCAAGCCTGTTAACTCGTCTTCTGAATTAGCTGTGGCAGGAGTATAAACTTGAAAAGGTTGCGATTCTCCTCTATTCCACAGTCTAATCAAAGATTCTCTGGAAAAGTTACCTGTAATAAAAAGAATTAATACAAGAGTACTAATGAAAGAAATTACAGAGACTATTAACATTATAAGCATCCGCATTTCAGCTACCTCGCAAACCTACTAAACTTTATTCCATCTTGAAATGATAATGTCGTCCAAAGTCTTTTGAAACTCTTTATTTATCCAATTAATTATATGTTCTTCTTTTCTATCCTTTAAATTTTCAAATATTTTTCTCTTTTGCATTTTCTTCTCTAATTCTGCTCTTTTAAGTTCTTCCTCTTTCTTTAATTCCTCCAACCTACTTATGAGTGTATCTTTCTCCTTCTCAAGATAATTTGCGTAATCATAATACCTGTTTACTTCTTCCATATTAGATGTAAGAAACGAGTCTTCAATACATCTAAAAACTGCCCCTTTTTCCTCATTTACCTGACCTATTCTATCCTCAACACTGACTATATTTTTTCTAACTTTTGAGAACTCCTGTGCACAAAGTCTTTCCTCTAATCTTTTAATTCTTGCAAGCAAAGACATTCTTTCCAAGTCTCTCTTACTCATCCATTACCTCTCACAGCGACCTTCATTTGTTGAATCATCTCGCTCCACTCTACTTTTTCATACAAGTCCTGAATCAGAAATTTTCTAATCTTCGGCAAAAGCACTATCGCCTCATCAATCTCACGGTTACTTCCTGGCACATAGGCACCTATATTTATGAGGTCCTCAGCATCTCTATATACCGCAAGGACACTTCTAATCTTCCTTGCGAGTTCCCTATGTTCCTCCTCAGTAACTTCAAGCATAGATCTACTTACACTTTCCAAAACATCCACTGGAGGATAATGCCCTCGGACTGCTAAGGCACGAGATAATGATATATGCCCATCTGTTATGCTTCTTACAGCATCCCCTATAGGATCGTTCAAATCATCTGCTTCAACCAAAACTGTATAAAATCCTGTGATTGTTCCTCTTTCTGAAGTCCCAACTCTCTCCAACAACTTCGGCAATAAACTAAATACTGAGGGAGTATATCCTTTTGTGGCAGGTGGCTCACCTATTGACAATCCTATCTCTCTACGAGCCATTGCAAACCTTGTTATAGAATCCATCATTAATAGGACATCTGCACCTTTATCTCTAAAATACTCCGCTATGGTAGTTGCAACATAACCAGCACTTATCCTTCTAAGAGGAGACTCATGAGAAGTAGCAACAACTACAACTGATCTCTTCAATCCCTCTTCTCCTAAATCTAACTCAAGAAACTCTCTAACCTCTTTTCCCCGCTCTCCCACTAATGCAATTACATTCACATCCGCCTTAGTGTTTCTTGCGATCATCCCAATCAGCTTACTCTTCCCAACCCCGCTTCCTGACAATATAGCTACTCTTTGCCCCTTACCACAAGTAATACATCCATCTATCGACTTAATTCCTGTAATAAACGGTTTCAAAACCCTCGGCCTAAAAATAGGAGATGGCGGTTCTGCATACAAAGGTCTCCTTTCAGTAATACTATAGGGAGGCTTACCATCTATGGGAACCCCAAGAGCATCAATTACCCTACCAAGTAATGAGTCTCCGACTCCTACTGACCTCTGGGCATATGTAGGTATTAGGATATAATCAGGACCCAAACCATAAACTTCTGACAATGCCATTATCTGGTACAGCCCGTCTCTAAACCCAACTACCTCAGCAGGGACCTTTTGCTTCCTATCCCGAGATGATATATAACAAAGGTCTCCAACATTCATTTCGGGACCCGTCGCTTCTATAACAATACCAGTTACATTTTTTACTTTACCACACACCTTTAAGATCGCCTTTTTCTCAACTATAGAAAGGATACTCTCAAGCACTTTCACCCTCCTCCATAAGTCTTCCCTTTATCTCCTCCACTAGCTGATTAAACCGCGTATCTACTTGATTATCTATGAATCTTGTAGATGTCTCTACTATGCACCCTCCTTTCGAGACTTCCGAACTCGGTTGTATGTTTATCTTCCACAAATTATTACCTTTTGCTAATTCATCTAAAACTCTCTTAGCAACCTCTAAATCAAGAGGATTGACTAATACTTTTACATCTCTCGAATCACCAATTTCATAAAAAGTTTCTTTTAGAAGTCTCGCTACCAAATTCTGGTCCACTTCAACATAAGTAGCAACTACCTTACTTGCCACTTTCAAGGAAAGAGCTACTGCCTCAGTAGTTAAACTTTCGATAAAATCACGGAGCTTCTTATCTAACTCATTCTTCAAGTTCTCAAAAAAGATTCGTATATTATCCATCTCTTGTAGGTAGATTTTAATTCCCTCTTCCTTACCTTCATTAAATCCCCTTTCAATGGATTCTCTCTTAAGTTTTTCTGCCTCTTCACGAATTTCTTCAAGAATCATTTCACGAAGTTCATCTATGGTAATGGGCAAAGTCCCGCCTTGTTTTTCCTCAGATATCGACGGATATTCTCTCAACCTATCCTTTGATAAAGGCTCAACCTCTAACAACTCTTTAATTATTTTAGAATATTTCTCAACACTCATTTATGGAAATCTTTACCTTTCCCGTAAATCATACTAAAATTTCTTCACCTCCTCCTTCTCCTCTACCCATTATTATAACTTCACCCGCTTCTTCTAACCTCCTAATTACCGCAACTATTCTCTGTTGAGCCTCTTCCACATTTTTTAATCTAACTGGTCCCATAAACTCAATTTCTTCCTTTAGCATCTCGCGAGCTCTTTCAGACATATTCTTAAATATCTTTTCTTTAACTTCATCCGTAGCGCCCTTCAAAGCAAGGGCAAGATCCTTCGAGTCGATCTCTCTCAAAGATTTTTGGATCCCTGCATCGTCCACATAAATTAAATCATCAAATGTAAACATAAGTTTATTTATTTCATTTGCAAGTTCAGGGTCTCTCTCCTGTAACTTTTCCATAATAGTCTTCTCTGTAGATCTCTCAACAAGATTAAGTATTTCTGCTACCTCTTTAACACCCCCTGCAAATGTGAACCCCTGAGTAAAAATTGCCGACATCTTTCTCTCCAAAACTCTCTCCACCTCTCTCACTATTTCAGGAGCGGTTCTATCCATCGTAGCAATACGGTAAACAACATCTGCTTGAACATCGGGAGGAAGAGATGTTAAAGCTAATGCAGAAACTTTAGGATCCAAGTGGGCTAAGATTAACGCTATAGTTTGAGGATGTTCTTCTTGAATAAAGCTTCCTATTTGAGCCGGGTCAGCTTTCTTCAAAAACTGGAAGGGTACCTCTTGCAAAGAACTTTGTAACCTTCCAAGAATCTCTATCGCCTTTTGAGGCCCAAATGACTTCTCAAGCAACTCTTTCGCTAACTCGATCCCACCCTCTGACACAAACCTCTTTGCTTCTGCCATTTGAAAAAACTCATCAAACACCTTTGCTTTTAAATCGGGATCTATTGTTCCAAGAGCAGCTATATCTAAAGTTAGCTGATCAACCTCAGATTCTCTCAAGTAAGCCATTATCTTGCTTGCATATTCAGGTCCCAAACATGCAAGCAAGATAGCCGCTTTCTTCCTTCCTGTAAGTTTTTCAGATTCTTTTGTCTCTTTTTTCGGCGTCGTATTACTCTTCTCCTTCTGCTAACCAAGATCTAATTAGTGAAGCTGTTGATTCTGGTTCATCTAATGCAAGTCGAGCTATTTCCCTTGCCACTTCCTGCCTTCTTATATCCTCTTTTGTCGCTTCAGGTAACACAACTTCCTCAACTTCTTCTATAGGTCTTTCGGATACAGTTCTCTTCAAAATGGACCTCAAAATTAAAAATACTACACTAATCGCTACCAATTGGGCAAAAATAGTAATGGGTGTTATCAAATTCTCCCAACCAAAAACACTTTCTGCACTCGGAACCTCTGAAACACCTTCAGGAATTCCAAATGGCTGATCATACACTAAAACTTCGGTTGGAACATCTCCCTCACCTACCGCTGATAGAACTAAATCTCTATACATTTTTCTTTTTTCGTCTGTCAAACCCAAATAATTCCGCGTTTTCTTACCCTCCGCATCTTGCGTCTCCTGATAATCTCCCTCAACAACAAGCGTCACTAAGAATTTTTCTACATTGCCTCCTTCTTTCTTCGTCCTCTTGGTTAATCTGGTAGGTTCATAATTCACTATTTCCTCGGTGGTAGTTTCTTTAGAGGTTACACTTCCAGGTGTTGTAGCCTCTGGAACATTCGCAGTTACGCCTGGAGCTCCTTCAGGAGCCCTCTCTGTCGTCTCATTTGAGGTTTCTGTAGTAGATGTGCTTATCTCTGTTCCTTCTGAAACTCGCTCTTCCACTTCTTCAGATGACTCAAAATCAAGCTTTGCGCTGACAGAAACTGTTCCTCTTACTCCCAAATCCCTCAGCTTTGCCATTACCTTAGCTTCTCTTTGCTTTTCCCAATCCGCAATTAGTTCGAGCTTCGAACTTGCTATTGAGGCAAATCCGGGTTGCGGAGGCAAATATAAAATCTCTCCCTTCGTACTGACCACCGTAATATTCCCTGGGTGAAGATTTGCTCCCCCTGCATGGTCTACTATACTTACAATACCCTTAATCTCTTGTTTCGTCAAAGGTCTCTTTAGATCTAAGGTCACCGCCGCTTCAGATGGCTTCTGCTCCGATACAAATAACTCTTCCTTCGCCTCCCTTATGAGAACATAGGAGCTATTTACAAAATCAAAAGCATTTAGTTGCTTCTGGATTTCGCCTTGTAATGCTCTCATAAATTTCACATTTTGTAACCATTGGTTTGTCATCAACTCTGTAGTAGAAAATAATTCCCAACCTGGTGGCACAGGTCTTCCTACAGGAACATCGCTCTGAGCTAAAGCAAGTTGAGCAGAGCTCCTACTGCTTGCAGGCACATACAAACTCGAGCCATCTTCGCTTACCCTATAGTTAATGCCCTGTCTGGAAAGAACATCTGTAGCCTTAGCGATGTCTTGCGGAGATAATCCAGAGGAAAGCAATACATAATCAGTGCGCACCCCCATATATACAATCAAAAGTAATCCAGCAAATACAACAAAAAATGACACACTTATTACCACCCGTGCACTGAGATTTAACTGAGACCAAAATTCCCTAACACCCCTTACAAATTGTAGTAGAGAATCCATAAGTTAAACATCCATACTAATTACCTTAAGAACAACTGAAAAGGTTATACAATTTATAGACACACCTAATAAATAATATACAACATATAGTATCAAAAGTCAATATTTACAATATCTTCACTTACGACGATAAAAATAATGATAATATCTAATTCAACTATTATCTCCGCTATCACCTGTAGCCACTTTGCGTAAACTACAGGATTTGCTAAATACTCTGCATAACACTAAATTTGCATTCGCATAATTTCCTCATATGCCGCGATAACTTTATTCCTAACAGCCATTAAAGTTTGAAAGGCTGTATCTGCTCTTTGGACAGCTATCATAACTTCTGACACATCTTTTATCTCGCCAGAGACAAGCTGTTTTATTGTTGTATCTGCCTCTTCCTGAAGTCTCTGCACCTCCGAAACTGCTTCTAATAATACATCTTTAAAAGAAACCTCTCCATCCGCCTTAAGTTCCGGGAGAGTAACACCTGGCTTCTCTACTGTTGGTTTAACTGGGCCAATACCCTTTATCCCGTCAATGTTTCCCATCTAAATTACTTCCTTCTCTTCGTGTAATCTATATTGAAAAATATCATATTTTACTTATATCTATCTTTGCAAAATCTCAAGAGCTCTTTGCCTTATCTGACGAGTAGCAACAAGAACACTTATATTTGCCTCATAAGCCCTCTGTGCGGAAATTAAATCAGCCATTTCCACAGGAACATTCACATTAGGATACTTTACTATTCCATTCTCATTAGCATCAGGATGACCAGGTTCATAAACTTCCTTAAAAGGTGACATATCGTAACTTATCCTTTTCACTTCCACCCCATATTTTTTTATAGGAAACTTACCGTTAAGAGGGTAACCAATAAACTCAACTATTTGTCTCCTAAAAGGACCCCCTCCCCTCTCTGTCCTTGTAGTTTCTGCATTGGCAACATTATTAGCTATGATAGTCATTCTTAACCTCTCCGCCTTTAGCCCGCTTTTTGCAATATCGAATGCAGATATTTCAGAGATTCTCAGCATGTATTACCTCTTTAATTCATTTATTGCTCCAATTATTTGACTATACTTCTTTGCAAGTAGAGCATAGAAAACTGTCATCCTCCCGAGATTCTCGGACAGCCTCAAAATTTGTTCATCTATATCAACACTGTTGAAGTCATTCTTTATTAGGGAGTGCTTTTCTTCAAAGATTAAATTCTCTTTTAAAAGAGGTATATGGCGAGGGTGGCTCGTGCGGAGTGCGATGCCCCCTCGCCCATTCAACACGGCACTGAGGGTTTTGTTAAAATCCAAATTCCTCTCAGAATACCCAGGAGTATCTACATTAGCAATGTTATTAGCAATATACTTATGATTAATCTCTCCAACACTTAATCCCGCTATTAGATAACCCTCAGCCGATATGTTTCCTATATTTCTTATCATCCTTTCACCTTCAATTTTTAGAATAAAATGCAAACTGTATGCCAATCGTCATAAAAATGATATATCCTTGATTACTAATAACTTATGAAACTTATAAAAACCACAAATTTATTAAAAATAGATACATTTTTCCCAATGGAGGAATTATTTTCACTTAAAAAACTAAATAAAGAAATCTCATACCCCCTTTACAACTTACCAAAATTTATGCTACTTTCTAAACATAAGAGAGCAGGTGGGTGGGCCTCCTGGAAGGGAATTCACAATTTTTATAAGTTTAAACCCATTCTTCTCATAAAACTTCACATTTTCTAACTTATGTGTTATCACATAGGCAGGAACATTTTCTTCTTCTGCCCTCTTTAATATCTCTCTCACTAATAAGCTCCCTATACCTTTTCTCTGGTATTGAGGAGAAACCCCCAAGACATCTATAATCCAAGTCGGAACAGTTACTTCATTTCTTGTCCTTTTCATATTGTCTAAAAAAACCCTGAAAGGACGCCAAATTCTCCTCATTCCTAATCTTGGAATGACACCTAATAAGCCCCCTCGGACCTGATCCATTAGTGAAACCCCTAAATAAAGCGGGGGTGGCAGACAAACAATAACTCCCTTCATATCGTCATCTACAAAAACCGAATTATAATTTGCAAGAACTCCCACCCACTTAGAGTATATCCACGGAAGAAAACTTTTACGAAAAGCCTCATCAGGAAACATATACTTAACAAGATCATCATCAAAAAAAGCCCTCGTTAATACTTCCCCCGCACTCTCAATTTCTGAGGGTTTTATATTTCTTACCTGTCCCATTTAAAACTTACCTATAACATAACTTATCTATCTGTCTTTCTACGGTCAACGAAATATATGCTTTTCCCCTCAGTTGGCAGAGCTTTTTGGCGAACTTGGGCAAGCACCTCAAACATCTTCTTAGCATTTCTGAAATGTCTATAAGTATTATGGACTACTCCAATAGACAAAGCCATAAGTGGACATTTTACAGATGCACCTTGTCTATCTACACTCAAAACAAATCCCTGATTAAATTCTGCATCCGTATATAATTCTCTCTTCCTCTGGTCAAAATTCGTTATTAAAGATTCGCAAAATTTTTCGTAGTCACTTGCATTGAGAAGGACAACAAAGTGCTCTCCTCCAATGTGAGCAAAAAATGATTCATATAATGCCAAACTTCTTTTGAGATCCATTAACATAGTAGCGAGAAAGTGTAAAGCCTTCTTTTGCCCTTCTGGACCCTTAGCAACACAATACGGTTTAAATCCAACTATGCTAATATATACCACCGCTATGTTCTCACCCCTTGCCAATTTATGATCTATCTCTCTCTTTATTGCATCTGTCCCAGGTAGATTAGTAATTGAGTTCCTACTCGCTACAGAAACAAGTAAAGAACTCAACGAAGTTATTTTATCCATCAACTTTTCCAATTTAAATGGTTTAACAAGGTAGTCATCTGCTCCTTGTTCTAAGCCATGTATTACCTCTGGCTCTTCTCCTAAGGCGGTAAGAATTAGTATGCCTATTCTGTAAAGTTCAGGGTCTCTCCTAATTCGTCTACAGATTTGATAACCAGTTACACCTGGTAGCATAATGTCGAGTATCACAATTTCTGGCTTAAATTGTTTTGCATATTCAAATGCTCCATTGCCCGTATTTATAACACCAACTTGATACCCCTCACTTACAAGTTTCGTTTTCAAAAGTTCCGCTAAATCAACATCATCCTCAATTATCAAAATTTTCATGAACACCCCTTTCACTTATTTATTGTTATATACTCACATCAACATAAAGTAAAAAGTCTCTCTAATTTTACCCCATTTCTACATAAAAAGTCACATATACTCTCAATGATATCTTGCTAAAAAAATAAAGCTGTGAACTTTAATTAAAATCTATACTTATGGTAAGATTTTCTTAATACTTTATGAAAAAAACTAATCAATATACACTTCTCCTTACTGAAAAAAAGGTAATTACTCATGATGAAAATAAAAAAAATAGCTCACACAAAAATTATTACTTCTCATATTATCCCCATGATAATATTGACAGCGCTTATTTCAGTAAATCTAAGCCGTGCTAAACCAGCTCCTCCTCCCCCACCACCTCAACAAGAACCTCCTCCTCCAAGTCCTGAACAAATAATGAGCGAATTGAGGTCCGCACTTCAACCATTATCTAATGCAGTAAACACTAACACTGGTCTACCTCCGAACCAACACGAAGGTATCCTTAACAATCTTAGAAGCGTAAAAGCAAAGTACTCATCCATTGAAAATGGAAAGATAGCCATTGGAAAAGTAGCTTTAGAAATAGACGAGCTTATAAAAAAAGCAAGAGATATACAAAGATGGGGATTAGTAAAATTGGGAATAATGGCTTACGATGTTTTAAGACCCGGTGCTACATCTCCCGACGGGAAGTATGCCCGATTGCTCGAAAGAGCAAACCTTATGATAGCCCGCCCGAAGGTAGAGGTAAATGGATTTCTCCAAGCTGAAAATGACATTTACATTTTCCTTACTGTTACTGATGTAACTACTCAAAAAACGGAAAACTTCAAAGTCAGAGAGGGTGAGGAGTTTTATGAGCCTGTGGATCCTCAAAATAAAACAAAAAAATCTCCTCAGCTTCGTGTAGTAAGGGTAATAGGAGACCAACAGTCTGTAGAACTGCTCTACATCCCTGCAAACGAAACTTGGATCGTACCTGGTCCCAAAACAAAAGGCTGATCTACATCCACACAAGTGAAATTGAATCTTATTCGGGATATATCAAGAGGTGTTTGTGAACCAAAATGGATGAAACTATTAAATCACCAGATAAATGCCAAGAAGAAGATTCTTCCTCTCACCAAAAAAATATAAACATTCAAAGAAAGTTTTATATCGCCATATTATTTGGATTTTTCATTTTCCTACTCTATGTCAATACCTTCGATAACGAGTGGGTATGGGATGATGTATCCTCTGTTCTAATCCATAAACATGTGCAAGATCCAAAGAAGTTTTTCCAATTATTCAGAGAGGACCAGCACGCTTTCGGAAGAGGACAGGGGAATTTCTACCGACCACTCGTATCAGTCTCATTCATGTTAGATTATCTTCTATCTTACAATCCTAAATATGGAATAGATAAATCAGGAATTCCAAATATCTCTCCACTTCTTTTTCACATCACTAATACCGTCTTACATTGGGTAGTTGTATATTTGTTTTTTCTATTACTACTTCAACTTAATGCCCCCATAAAAGTAGCGTTGTGCGCATCTGTAATTTATGGCGCTCATCCTATTCATACCGAAGCAGTGACATACATAAGCGGTAGAGCAGATATGATGTCTGCGGTGTTCATTCTACTCAGTCTAAAACTTGCTATCAAATACTTATATGCTAAGAGCAACTTAAACTTTTACCTTTTACTAACTTTAGCCTCCTTTATTTTAGGGCTTTTGAGTAAAGAGTCCACCACTATCTTTCCATTTCTACTCTTAATAGTAATACTTTTTCAACCCACAAATGAATCCAAGAATTACCGAGAAAAGGATTATTTCAAAAAAAGTTTACTTCTCGGACTTTCTGTTACGGTATTAGTTGGATACCTTGTCCTCCGTTCAACGGTATTAAGATTTTCCACCGGAGCACAAACTATTTATAAAACTTGGAGTGAAAAAATCATCGAGGTTGGACAAGCTTTAGCTTTTTACTTAAGGGTAATGACAATTCCTATCAATTTGCACATGGAACAAACACTTGAAAATACCCCCTGGTGGACTTCTGTTATAGGATACCTTTTCATTACATCTTTAATAATTTTGTTTATTTGGGCATATTCCAAAAATTACAATAGACTCATTATCGGAATTGGTTGGTTTATTGTTAGTTGGTTTCCTATTTCAGGAATCTTCACCTTAAACGCACCCCAAGCTGAACACTGGATGTATCTGCCCATGATGGGTTTTTGGTTAACCATATTTGAACTAATTCATATAGTGTTATCTAAGAGACCCAACTATAGCCTTACCAAACCCTTACCTATTAGCCAATTTATTTACCCTCTCGTTATAGTGATCAGTATTTTATATTCCTACCAAACTATCATTAGAAACAATGACTGGCAAAACAATGAGACCATCTTCAGAAACACACTTCTCTATAACCCTAACTCCGCTCGAGTTAGGTATAATCTTGCTGTTACATACGAAGATCTCCTAAAAGATTACCCATCTGCGGTAAAAGAGTACAAGGAATTAATAAGATACTATGAAAGAATCAAAACCAGCTCCATTAAAGATGATAAAAAAATGGCTTTCTTAGGTGAAGAGGAGATAGAAGCCATTTTGTCATTAGGAAAAAATCTATATCTAACGGGAAAATTTTACGAAGCTATTAACACACTTGCTCCACTGAGCAACTTAATAAGGAAGAAAGAATTTATCCCTTATGCTTTAGAATCTATATCAATTATGTCAAAATCATCTGTTGCGATAGGAGACATTAAATCTTTCCAAATACTTTCCCTTCCAATCTTCTCATTAAATGAGGAAAAGAAAAAAGCTGTAATCGGGTTAATTCTCGGGGAAACACTTGATCCCCCTTCATACCTTGCTGTAAATTAAAATTAAGGTAGAGGAGCAGTAAGATATGTTAAAAGGCACTTTAATACATCCAGAAATTCTGTACTCGCTTGCTTCTGCAGGACACGGTTCGAGAGTGCTAATAGCAGATGGTAATTACCCCGCAAGTACAAAAGAAGGACCTAATACTAATACTGTCTATCTAAACCTGACCCCAGGTATAGTAAAAGTCACAGATGTATTAAACTGTCTTACCTCCACCATAGAAATTGAAGAAGCTTATGTGATGTGTCCTGAGTCCGGAGAAGAACCAACTATATTCAATGAATTCAGAAAACTACTTCAAAGTTTAGAACTAAAAAGGTTAGGAAGATTCGAATTTTATGAATTGGCTTCATCTCCTGAAACAGCCCTACAAATTGTAACTGCGGACCAAAGATTGTATGCTAACATTCTCCTAACAATAGGAGTTGTAAAGTAGTAAAATTTTTGAGTAGTATTACCTAACATTTTCTTGACAAACCCCCTAAAAAATGTTAAAATTAAACTAATAGAGAAAGTCGTAAAAATGGAGATAAGGTATGCCTGACAAACCGTTAGAACCAAACTTCGAACCAGAAGATTTGCAACGAAAAAAAGATGAGTTTCCCAGTGACTCAGGATTGGGGAATTTACCTCCACTAAGTGACTTCGATAGTGGAGAAAAGGCTGACATAGATTCAAAACTTCCTCCACTTTCTGCTTTTGATTCAGATTCACTAAAAAAACCTGGAGACTCCTCTAAAGAACCCTTTGAAGGTTCCCTACCACCAATAAGTGAGTTAGATGTAGTTATTCCAGAGCCTACGGGTGGAAATATAAAAGGGCCTTTTGCCGAATTTGATACTCACAGTACTCCAGGGAACATTCCTGGTGTTCTACAAACACCACCCCAATCTCCTCTTACACCACCTCCTTCTGCTCCGAGAAGAACAAGTTTCCAAGATTTAGCGGCAGACAGCGATTTCTCTCCAGAAACACCCGAAATTGGTCCAGGTCCCGTAAGCCTGGAATCTGGATTAGAAACTCCCGTTACAGATAGCGCATTTGGTGGGGGAAGCAAAGGAGGAGTATTCGACATTAAAACAGATAAAGTGGGTGTAGGGCCAACACCCACTATTACATCTGCGCCCACACAAATAATGGAATCCCCATTTTTTGGTGGGCCTCAAACTCCCTCACCCTCCTTCGGAGGACCTCAATCGCCCTCACCAGTTTTTGGAGGCCCACAAACCCCTTCACCAGATTTCGGCCCTGCTGATTCAGGTCTGGGCGTAGGTGCCCCTCCAGGAGGAGGATTAGGAACTGATATATTCAGTTCAGGAGGCGTAATTGGTGCAGAAACACCTATACCGGAATTCACGGCCCCTACAGGACCTGGTGTTACTCCCCCAATTGCACCAACAACATCAACACAAGCACCAGTTGAACAAATACCACCTGAGACAAAACCTAAAAAGAGATTTTCCCAGATACTAACTCTGCCGATATTAATAGTAATTGGGTTTATAATCGGGCTAATTGCAAGTCCTTTCCTTGCTACATACCTACCCTTACCGAATCCCCAAGCAGAAGTGATTGCACAATTAGAGCAACAAGTTAGAAACAAAGATAATGAAATAAGACAGCTGAGAAGTCTGCCCCCGGGTACTACGATAAGTGAAGAGGATGTTAGAAAGTTACAAAGTGAACTTGAAGATGTAAATAACAGAATAAAAAATGCCAGACAGGAATTAGACAACCTCAATAATCAAATAAATGAAAAAACATCTAATCTTCGTGCCATAGAAGCAGACATCGCTGCTAAGAACGAACAATTCATAGCAGCACAAGAAGCTTACGAAAACTTGCTTAATGAGACTGAGATTGTGAAAGCTCGTCAAACCGGTCTATTAGCAGAAATAGAAAGATTAACTAAACAAGTAGGGCAACTTGAAGAAGCACAAACAAGAAATATTGCCATTAAAGAAGCATTCTTACACGACATCGACAAGCTTATAATACAGATCAAAGAATCAATCCCGTTAACCCCTGAGAAATACTCTCTAAATGAGAGATTAGCAAGAGCAGAAGAACTTAGACAAAAAGCAGAACAAGCCAACTGGATTACCCCTGAACTCCAAAAGGAATTTTCAAATCTCTATCTCACCGAAATTGATCTTTCTAAAAAACAAGAATACTTCTATGCTAAGATCCCAGTAAAAGATTCATTAGGCACTCCTGTAAATAAATGGGCAGAATGTCTAATGAAGGGAACATGGGGCGTATATTATAGAAGCCTTGACGGGAAAAACATCGGAGTTTTCCAAAACACTAAACCTGGAGCAATTACCCCCGTATGGGGATTTCAGGAAAATTTACCACCACAAATAAAGAGTCAAATAGAACAGGAAATTGCCTTAGCAAGACCGCCAGATTTTGAACAAATCGTATCAAAATTAGCAGAAAAACAATTCTCTGCCGAACCAAAATCAACACTCCAAAGGTTGTACGGTTCTCTATAAGAAATTGGGATAAGAATCTTTCCCAAATTACCCACTTATCAAGAGTATTATAGTTAGAAGAATAAACTGAAAAAGATAATTATTACCCCCACTAAGATTCTGTACCAACCAAAAAGACTAAACCCCTTCCTTTTAACAAACTCAATAAAAAATATAATCACTATATATGAAACCAAAAAAGAAATTACAGAACCTATGATTATCAACATCCATTCATTTGGGGTAAAATCTATACCGTGTTTGAAAATCCGAAGAAAACTCGCCCCCGCTAAAGTAGGTATAGCAAGATAAAATGAAAACTCCACTGCTACAGTTCTACTTGCACCAAATATCAAAGCACCGATTATTGTAGCGGCAGACCTCGAAACCCCTGGAATCATCGCAATACATTGAACTATCCCAACACCCAAAGCAAATTGAAAACTCGTTTTTCTTATGGTTGGGATTCTATCTTTGACATATCCCACATGTTCAAATAGAATCATTACGATTCCCCCTATTAAAAGAGATACAGCCACTACACCGGGGCTGAAAAGGTAATAATCTATAAAATCGTCGAATATAAGACCTACTACACCCGCGGGTAGAAAAGCTACAAAAATTTTCATCCAAAGTAAGAACCAATCCTTTTTAACGCCATCAGAATTTACTAACGGGAGCAACACCCTCCGATACCTAAAAAGTACTGCGAGTATAGCGGGAAACTGAATAACAATCAAAAAAGTATCTTGAAAAGATTCGGGACCTGAAAGGGTAAATATTTTTTCAAATATAATAAGATGCCCTGTGCTACTTATCGGTAAAAATTCCGTAATACCCTCTATAACTGCCAAAAAAACAGCACTAATAATATCTCCCATCTATTTCTCCAATTTTTAGTAATCCTCCCATGCAAGAGTTCCAAATATCAAGTTTTCAATACTACTTCTACTTCTTTAGGTGACTTAAAAACAGTTTGAATCCTTCCTTTATCATCTTTTTCGTGTCTAACCCAAACCTCTCCATATGGAGTAGGAAGTTTTCCTTCTGCAAATTCCAATACACCAAGATAAGGTTTTATCATAATCTTCCTCATACCTGACTCTATAGGAGTAATGCCCAATACATATTGAATCAACCACGCAGTGGGACCAGATGCCCACCCATGGCATAAACTATGTCTAAGTCCAACATAACAATGTTCCCCGAAATCTCTATGAATACTTCTGCTACCTTCAGGAACTACTCTATCAATTGGCACAGGGTTTTCCACTGTCCAATCTATATCAAAATGTTCCCAAAAAGTAGTAGCACCAAAGTCTAACATCTTTCCCCAGTAATCTTTTATCAAAGATATACAACCCTCATAATCATGCGCCATGGCTCGAGCAACAAGGATATAGTATCCATAAAAAGTTGACAGTCCCTTTAAGGGCTCCTTCTGAAATACCAATCTGTTAATATCTACAGCATTTTCTAACCCCGATATTACACCCAATGCGTGTGCCTGCTTTACTTCGTGTTCGGGAGGCATATAACGCTTCATTCTACTTATAAACTTTCTACAATCTGAAGCTAAACTGTCTTCATTTAAAGCCACCAACAACTTTTCGGCGCACTGAAAAGCCCACAACAGAAGTGCGTGTAATCCAGCATGAATTGCAGTTTTATTTCCTGCAGTGCTCCAATCTAAGAAACGAGCCTCTGGTAATTTTTCCCGCCCATCTGAATCAACACAACTAAGCAATTGCTTTACTAAACCCAATAAATAAGATTTTTGCTCTTGCAAATACTTTCTGTCCTGATATAAGAAATACAAATACTCTTGAATAATCAGCCACCACAAAGAATACGAACTGATTCCATTCATCCAACCGGGTAGGGGTGTATCGTCCCTAACACGATCTAAACTTCTCTCTACTGTTGGAATTCTTCCAAAAACATGGGTTACTACTACGGTTTCTACATGCAAATCACCTATCCATACCAACCTATCTCTCTTAATACCATCCCACAAATAGTCCTGCAGACAAAGATGAACAGTATACGCTCCAACAGACCAAATTCTATTTAACAGCTCGTCACTACACTTGAAATTACCTAAATATTCTAAATCCTGTATTAGGACTACTGCTTTTATCTCAGTACACAGCCACTCTGTTCCTGGTTCAAGCATCTCGATGCGGACATATCTAAATCCAGTTGTTCCTACTTCATTACTACCATACCATGGAAGTAACACGGTGCAATCATGGACTGCATGGTCCTGGTCAGGAGAACCCATCGACTCCACCACAGATTCCCCAAAAGTTACTTTTAGCGGTAGAGGCTTCTTACTCCTTACCATCCCCTGCCCTAACTTAACCCCGCCGTGGATTTCCCTACCAAAATCCAATACAAACGCAGGAGGTTCATCTCCATCATACTTTATTAAAATCTCCTTTTGAGGATTACCAAAAAGAGGTTCAAAAGACACATTCTCTAAACAAGAACTTTTCCACACTATCTTACAAGGGTTCAACAAAAACCTTGAGCGAGGATCTTTCTCTCCCAAAAACTCCAACATGATTTATCTCCACCTGTTAAAAACTATTACTCTCTTGGAGAAGAATAATAACACAAATACTACTTTCCTTCTCTATC
Source organism: Candidatus Hydrogenedentota bacterium (assembly GCA_026415215.1). Lineage (GTDB taxonomy): Bacteria > Hydrogenedentota > Hydrogenedentia > Hydrogenedentales > Hydrogenedentaceae > Hydrogenedens. Next base: position 77,144 of record JAOAHN010000084.1, on the reverse strand, counting down.
CCCAAAGTTTACTAACTCACAGTAATTATTTGCCCCGGAATTAATATCAGAATAAAAATGAAACAAATACTCCTAATATATCAGCTGGAAACTTACTGGGCCAGCGGAGAAACTCCACATGCCCATCCATATATAGGCAATTACCACCACCCGGCACATGATTAAATGTGGCAGGTTGCGCATACACTGCTATCTCGTCCCACATAACTGGAAGTTCACTTGCCGCTTTTGCAGAAGCAGACGGATTATTAATGTCTGTTATCAAGAATCTTTCTATTCCCATCCTTAACCGGGGTAAAGAACCTGCATCTTCTAATTTCGCCTTAATCTTTTCCTCCACAGACGCATTCGGGTCCCATAATTTATATAATGCAAGAACTATATCGAGTTTTACATATTGAACAGCCACCGCATACGGATCTGAACCCAAAATTTGGTTTATATCAGTTGGAGGCTGAACGCCAGGAATTAAGACTACATTAGGATGCAATGCCCAACCAAAGTAATAGTAGCTTCCTCTCGCCAATCTACAAGGTTCCACAGGCTTATTCAAATCATTATCTTTATGAAAAGCCCTTCTCACACTCTCTGCATCAGAATCAGAAGGACAAACACAAACATTTACATCAGTCAAATATTCAGGATACACTGATGGACCATTAAATGTAGCATCATACGCTACATTACCATCACAATTAAAAAGTTTTATCGGTGGAAAATACTCTCCCTTTGCCTCGTTTGCATACATATTAAAAACTAATCCCATCTGCTTTAAGTTATTCTGACAAGTCGAGCGTCTTGCCGCCTCTCTCGCTCTTGCAAGTGCAGGCAAAAGTATTGCAGCAAGTATACCGATTATTGCTATAACCACCAGAAGTTCTATCAAAGTAAATCCGCGTCTTTGCATAACAGATCTCCTTTAGTTTACGTAGCTGACCTAAATATATTCTACTCCCCACCTGTCCAAATGTCAATGAAAATATGAACCTGTCAAAATAAAAAACAAAAATACTCTCTTATTTACAACTACTTCACATCTTTATAGTCTTTAATTTTTTTAACCAGTAAGATACTAAGGCTATTTATAACTTCTTAACCCTAATATTCCTATACCACACTTCCCCACCGTGATCTTGTAACATTATATATCCATCTTTAGATAATTGTGAATATGGAATAGGAAACTTACCCAAAGGCGTAGTCATCTTATCTAAAAAAGTGTGTATAACCATCCAACCATTCATATATACAATCACTTCTGAGTCTTTCACTGTTATATCATAAGAGTTCCATTGCCCTGCTGGAAAAGACATGTTATACATTGGCGTAGTAATATCATAAATAGCCCCACAACTATTCTTATTAGGTGGCTTTCCATAGTCTTCTAAAACTTGTATCTCAAATCCTCTATTTACAGGATCGTTCAATTGGGATCTCACAAACACCCCGCTATTTGCCCTTGGAGTAAGGCGAAACTCGAGATGAAGTTGAAAATCAGAGAAACTCTCGGCAGTATAGGCTACATATCTCAAAGGATACAATGATTTTCCATAAATATGTAATACTCCCTCATCAGTAATCTCAAAAATATCAGAATCATCAGTTGCATTCTTCCAATGCTTTCTACGGTCTGGGGAAAGTAGATCAATCCAACCCTCTCCAGTAGGTGCTGGAGTAAGTTCTCCTATAGGAACTGGCTTCTTCAATATATTCCTATCCAGAAAACCAAAGAAGTTAAGACCTAAATAAAAACCTATACTGAACACAGCTAACAAAACGACAACCCATATTACTATTTTTTTTACACTCATAGTTCGTTATTCTCCTCTTATCTTATTATCATCATTTATACAAATTACAAACACCTTACTCTTTATTCTCTCCTCCTAACTCTATTATATCTAAATCTGCAAATTTTCAAAATATTTAACATTTATCTCCATTACAATATCTCAACTTTTTATAGAACCAAACTCCTCGAACTTTAACCTCCCTGCCTGTTTACTCCATATAAGTCTTAACAATCATTTGCTATTTCGACTTCTTTTCATTCTATATCTACCTATATCTACATTTAGAAACTCTTCCTTCTTAAGTCCAGAGGCATGCTATAGTACTCTACAATCTCCTATTGCGACTAAGACAAAAGTTTGACTACTACTCACTACACTACTATTCTAATCACATTTCCCGCTCAAAATCTTAATGGCACTCTATACTTATGCAATCTGTGGTATCATTAACTTCCAATCACAAAAAGTATCTATTAAAGACACCCTTTGAAAAAAGCTAAAATAACTTAAAATAATTTTTTTCTCAGAACAGGAGAAGATATATGGCGCCATATGACTTGGAAATTAAATTTGGAACGATTTACGGTCTGGAAGAAGAAGAAATCGTTCTCAAAATTCTACGAGAAAACGCACCTACTTGTGGAAACTATTGCATAGAATTCGAAAAAAGATTTGCCGAATATATAGGAACAAAATATGCACGAGCAGTAACTAATGGAACCTCCGCTCTATTTCTGTCAATGATAGCCTTAGGAGTCGGACCGGGAACACGAGTAGTTACAACACCTATTACATGGATTGCAACACCCGCATCTGCTGTTACTTTAGGAGCAGAGGTAGATTTTGTGGATGTTGATGAAAACACCTACAACATAGATGTGTCTCTTTTAGAAGAAAAATTGACAGAAAATACAAAGGTAGTCATCCCAGTTCACTTATATGGCCTTCCGTGCGATATGGACAAACTCATCAGTCTCACTAATAAGTATGGGTTCTCCATTGTAGAGGATGCCTGTCATGCAATCGGAGCAGAATACAGAGGAAAAAAAGTAGGAAGTCTTGGAAAATTAGGATGTTTTAGTTTCCACGAACAGAAAAATATTTCCACCTTAGGTGAAGGTGGTATGATTACTACTTCCGACCCTGAACTATTCGAGAAGATCTCCCTCTACCGATCCCACGCAACCCGGGTATTCGGTCCCACTACCAAATACTGTCTACTAAACGAATCCAAATTCCCTCAAGGGAAGAGATTCTGGTGGCAAGATTTTGATGACTGCGCTTACAACTTCCGAATGACGGACATTCAGGCAGGAGTAGGAATTGTACAACTAAAAAAATTAGATACATTAAATAAAAAGAGACAAGCACACGCTGAATATCTCACCAATGCCCTGAAAACAATTCCTGGTATCATAACACCCCAAACTCTCCAAGACCGAACACATGTTTTCCATCTATATCCCATAAGAATAATTCCTGAGGAATTCGGATTAACCAAAGAAGACCTCTTGTGGGAAATGAAGGAAAAATACAATATAAAGTTAGGGACTCACTATATCCCACTGCACTGGAGCACAGCATTTCAAAAGAGAGGCTTCAGGCGGGGACAATTCCCAGTAGCGGAAAAATTAGCAGAGACCTTGATAACATTACCAGTGCACCCAAGATTAACAACTGAAGCACTTGACTATTTGGTCGACGCTATCAGCCAAATCAGTAAGTACTACCGCCATAATAAAAGCAAATAGTGCTGTAACTTACATAACAAATATATTTAAAGTTTTGATACCAACTCGGGTAACATAATTACCAAAATTAAGCTAAACAACAAAGCAATTTTTACAGAAAAAGCGTATTACCTAATACTAACTAAATCTTGAATATAACAAGAGACCAAATAATAGAAGTCATCGAAAGTAATAGTATTTTTCATCTAACTGATAAATAGTTCCCCTAAAATTTTAGTTTCAAGTTGCACACCAAACATATATAATTATTAAAATAGATTCAATTGTACAGATCAGAAAACAAGAATCATAGGAGATAGATATATGGAACAAGAAAGAAGTTCTCAGTCAACTATGACTAAGAAGGATTTAGTAAACATAGTGTCAAATAAACTCGGCTTTACCCAAACGGATATAGCTAAAACGATTGAGTGCGTTCTTGATACTATAATTGAAAAGCTCGCGGAAGGAAAGAGATGGGAAATTAGGAATTTTGGAGTTTTCGAAGTTAAGAAACGTGCTCCTCGCAAAGGAAGAAACCCCAAAACCAAGGAGGAAGTGGCAGTTCCAGAAAGATATGTAGTTACATTTAAACCCGGAAAGGAACTTAAGCAACTAATAGAGGATTATTCCAAACTTACACTACAACATAAAACTGAGTAACTAAACTCCTCTTAATTTATAAACATCTAATTACCGAATATGTATATTCTATCTGCGGATACAAGCACTGATATAAATACTGTAAGCATACTAAAGGATAATGATATTGTAGGAGAAATAACTATTAATGCGGGGAAAAGACATTCCGAAAGACTAATATCCCTTATTCAAACTATCCTAAATGAGGCTCAATTAACATTAAACAATATAAACTTATTGGCGATTTCAATTGGACCGGGCTCCTTCACTGGACTTAGGGTGGGATTATCAACTTGGAAAGGATTAGCACTTGCTACCGGCATCCCACTTATAGGCGTTCCCACTCTATATAGTATGAGCCGGCTTGCACCTTTTAACAATGCAGTGGTTTGTCCTGTTATTGATGCCCGAATGAAAGAAGTATATGCCGGGATATTCCTATTTGAAAAGGATAAGAGAACCATCTTGATAGACAATTTCTTAGGAAGTATAGAAACTTTTACCACAAAACTAACAGAATTAGTAAAAGATAAAGAACCGAACTTATATGTATATGGAAACGGTGCTTTGATGTACCGAGAAAAAATCAAGGAAAAATTCCCTTGGGTAAACTTTGGTCCAGAATGGTGGGCTCATCCAAGGGCGTCAACTGTAGGTGTTGAAGCTTTGGAAATGTGGAGGAATGGCTACAATAAAAATTTAGATGAAATTTTACCTATCTATTTAAGGCTATCTCAACCAGAAGAACTTAGAAAAAAACTTTCATGTCAGACCCAATAGACATAATATTAGGTCCAGACAATCTAACAATAAAAGTCCACTTTTTAAATGAAGATTATGTTGAAAAAGTATATTTAATGGAGCAGGCATCTTACCCGGATGCATGGTCAAAGGGACTGTTCTACTCCGAAATAAATAGCAAAAATGGCAAATTCTTCATATTCATTGCAAATGACAATCTAATTGGATATGCGGGATACTGGCTTGCAAACGATGAGGCGCATATTACTAAGTTTACGGTTGCACCTGAATATCGAAGAAAAGGATTAGGAAAACTTTTCATGAATTATATATTCAAGAAAGCAAAACAAGACAAAGCCAAAGAAATAATATTAGAGGTAAGAGAAAATAATTTACCTGCCCGCTTACTTTATGAAAAAATGGGATTTGAAACAATCGGTGTTCGCTATCGCTATTATGTGAGAATTCAAGAAAACGCCGTTGTGATGAAAAAAATCTTGGATGACATCAGCATCGAAGAGTAATCAACACATTATAAAATCAGCTTCTTTACTAACAAATTCAAATTTCTTTGCCTGATCTAAAATCCACCTAATGCTCTCCACTTCTGCCGAAGCAACATTGTAATAGATATCTGCCAAATCTTCAGCCCGTACATCGGAAGAGCCCATGAGTTCAGGATAGATTCTTCCTCCACAGGAAGCTTCGCTCAAATTTTCCTTTGCCTTATCCCACAACCTACCAAGAAGCATCCTTATTTGCCTATAATCAGCTCCTCTTCGACATACCCATACCCAACATACCATCGGCGTTTCTGAAGCCATCCTTTTCCACAATTCCCCTAAATTTACTACTTTATATCTCGCCGAAGAGTAATCCTCGTCGTCAACTCCTGCGAGTATTGTATCATCTTGTGAGAATTTCCCCTCTCCTACAATCCTTACACGCTCATAATTCAGCCCCAAATTAGACATTACTACACCAAGCCAAGATTTCCAATATCCATACTTTGCGGTTATACTTAAATTCCTACCCTCTTCCAATGCTACCTTAGTGTACAATACTGGAGAAGGGACCCTACCCCTCGTAGATATTCCTACACCGGGTATGACTATGGAATCAGGAAACTCCACCGCTATAAGCGGGGGAGACAAAATCGTATCTAATCTACCTTCAAAAAACTCTTCTATAAGCTCGCTCCAACTATACCACCTAAACTCCAAATTAGGAAACTCACTTATTGCCGATACCATTGGAACTGCTTCTAATGCAAATGTTGCTCCAAACTTATACACTATAAACTCTCCTATTAATTGGCGTAAAAAATATTATACTTTCTCATAAATTATCTCTCAAAAAACTGGTATTATATAAAATGAAGTTAGAACAGTTTGGTGTTGAACGATGCTCAAAGTAGGCTTAACTGGCGGTATAGGCAGTGGAAAAACAGAAGTTGCTAAGATACTTCAAATACACGGATTTCCGGTCATTAACTCTGACCAAATAGGGCACGAGTTTCTCAATATTCCAGAGGTTTCGGAAACTATCATTCGAGAATTTGGAAAAGATATATTAACCGGAGACGATATAGATCGTTCCAAACTGGGAAAGATTGTGTTCTCGGACCCTGTCAAAAGAGTTAAATTAAACGAAATCATCCACCCTATTGTTATCGAAGAAATTAAAAGAAGTGTAGAAGAAAAAATAGAAAAGGGAGAAAAGGTAGTTATAATAGAATCTGCCCTAATATTTGAAGACATTGATACATTTTTCCCCCAATGGCTTGACAAACTTATATTAGTTCTTGCTCCAGAGGAACTTAGAATTAAACGCTTACTTAAAGACAGAAAACTATCCGAAGAAGATATATTAGCAAGAATCAAGTCCCAAAAAAAGCCCGAAGACAAAATTCCGTATGCAAACTGGATTATCTTTAATGATGACGATTTCGTTAAACTTAATAGAGAAGTAGAAAGAGTAATAAAGGAACTTAGAAGTGCGATTAGATGATTACAATTTAGCAAGATGTGCCAAATGCAATAGATTGATGGAAAAGAAAAAAGATAGAATTTTTTGTTCTCGGTGCCTCTCTGAGACTGAAAAAGAATCTTCTACCCCTCCTCAGGACGACCTCAGGATAGTATATGCAGATACCTCAAACCTGAAGATTGCTACCCCTCCTTCCGAATCAACTTCCGGGACTTCTAACCAAGCCATCCAATATAGGGAAGAACAAGATAACACAGTTCCTGCTGAAGAGAACCTTTGTTCAAGGTGTAAATCTCATCCAAAACTACCCAGAAAAGAATTGTGTCTCTCCTGCACGACTGAACTCTACAAAAACCTCCAAACTGCATCCGAAGAAATATCTACTGCAAAACAACATAACCCCTACGAAGATGTTGTTCTTCTTCAAAAAACTCTTTCTTCAGCCAGGAAATTGGAGCCTTTCAGAAGGATTAGAACGGAGGGACTCCTTTGGATAAAGAGACCTAAATAATCTATTCCGATTTTTGCACGGTTCAATAAATAAATTATACTATCCCTTCTCTGAAAAACTACACAAGTATCTTACAATGAGAAAACTTTTGAGATATATCTTTGCAACTTTTTTTGGTCTTTTCCTTCTTTGGTTGATCTTCAAAAACACAAATCCCAGAGAACTGTGGAACGCAATCGAAAAATGCAATCCGATATGGTTTCTATTATGCATATTAACTATAATCATGAGTTTTTTTACGAGGGTGTTTAGATGGAATTACATTGTCAATGCGGAAGAAAAAATTTCATTCAGGCACTTATTCACTTCCACTCAAATCGGATTCCTTGCTAACTTTATCCTTCCTGGTCGACTCGGAGAGGCTGTGCGTGCGGGAATGCTTACCAAGTTAACAAAAGTCCCATTTTCAAAATCTCTTACCTATGTAGTTATAGATAGAATTTTCGATTTATTGGGACTATTAATAATATTAGTATTCGCTCTAATAGGATTTCAGCCAAAAGAAGATATTCCATTACCACCGGAAATTCTCAATATAACCATCCCTGCAGATATAATCAGAAAAACTACTATTTTAACACTATTCATTTTCTTCCTATTTATTCTTTCAGCTATTGTTTTTTACACATACTATTCAAAATTTATAGAAAAAATATCGCTAATGGAGAGATTTTTAGGAGAGAAATTAACTTCATTCATTAAGAAGATAATAACTAACATAAGAGATGCTACCAGCATAATAAAAAATGCAAGAGGGATTATCCTTGCTTCCCTTTTCTCAAGTTTAACCTGGGGGTTGTTTTGGGCATCTTATGTATGTCTTCTAAAAGGTTACAACCTTTCTTTCCCCTGGTACACACCACCTGTATGTATCACTATGTTATCAATATTAATCAGCATACCCGGAGCTCCAGGGTTCATAGGACAATTTCACGCCGGCATATTAGCAGGATTGATACTCTGCTTACCAAACATCGACATTAATGTGGCAAGGGCTATTGCGATATTGGGGCACGGTGGAAACTTTATTACCGTCGTAGCTGTGGGAATTATATGCCTACTTATCGAGAACAGGTCAGGAAGAAATAAATAATGGGCAGGGAATGTAGATACACTCCCTACCCATTACCATTATAAACAATTAAAATATCCTATCTTTTGGGACCAATACCCGACCTTAACTCATCCGGCGTAAGGAAACCATCGCCATTTAGGTCTTTCCTTTGAAACGCTTCGTCACTCATTCTTGGGAAAACTCTTCTTATTTCCTCCCGACTTACCTTACCGTCTTTATCTACATCAGCTTCTTGAAATTTCTCCTTAGCTTTTTCCCGCCACTTTTCCAAATCTTCCCTCGTTATAACCCCATCATTGTTTACATCCATAAACTTGAACCTTTCTTCGGTCATATTAGGTCTTACTGTCCTCAACTCATCAAAAGTAACTTCTCCATCATTATCTTTATCTGCCTCTCTCAAAGCCTCACTAATCCACTTTCCGCCTGGGCTCGGAATTCTACGAGGAGTACCCTGAGGAGCCATTCCAGGTGTATGCCCTTGTGGTCCTAATTCCCTCGGTGGAATGGGAGGTACTGGTCCAGGCCCACCAAAAGGGGGGACTGGTCTTCTTGGAGGCACCGGCGGAGGAAAAGCCTTAAATTCATCTAAACTTATTTTTCCATCACCATCTTTATCAATTCTCTTGAACATTTCTTCCAACTTCTGCTGTCTTCTTGCCTGAACATCTCTTTCAGGTATATCCGCATCAGGCTTTCCCACCTTACCTATACCCTGTCCTCTTCTTTCCAATTCAAATCTTGATTTTGTGCCTCTACCCGGAGTATGAACTTTTCTCTTTACAGATTTGAACTCTTCTAAATCAAGACACCCATCCGCGTTCTTATCAGCACTCTTAAATATCTCCTCTATCTTCATTGGAGGCGGAGGAGGTCCTGGTGTAAAATATCCTGGGTTACCAGCATAAGGGCATCCAGCTTGCCCTTTTCCATTCGGTCCCATACTTGGACCCTGTGGCTGTGCTACAACAATCGCACATCCAAATAGTACTACCATACTCATCATCATAATACTCAATTTCCCATTCATACTCAATCTCCTATCTTGATGCTTAGGATTTTACCCTATCCATTCTAAAGTTATAAACACCGCAAATATCTCAAAGTTCCATTAATCAAACATTTGAATTATTCTTCTGTTTTTTTAGAAAATATTCAAATAAAACCTAAACACTTATATTTATCTGGGTGGAGAGCTAAAATTGAAGTATGCTTTGATCTCAGACATCCACGCTAATGTAGAAGCATTGAAAACGGTTTTGAGCTATATTGATAAAGAAAACATAGAATGCATAATTTGTTTAGGCGATGTGGTCGGCTACAATGCAAATCCCAATGAATGTATAGATATTTTAAGAGAAAGGGAAATCCCAACCATATTAGGTAATCATGACGCTGTCGCCTGTGAACTTGAAGAACCATGGGGATTCAACGCAGTAGCACTACCTGCTATCCTATGGACCAGAGAACAACTCTCGGAGAACAACAGAGAATGGTTACAGAGACTTCCAGATACACTAAACTTTAGTTATTTTGCTTGTGTCCATGGAGCACCTAAAAACCATAATGCTTATATCTTCACATGGGAAGATGTCGTTCCTCATTTATATTTTACCGAAGAGCAAAATGTAAACTTATGCTTCTTTGGACATACTCATGTCCCCACCATACTTACAGAAGAGACCGACATTCTCCCCGAAGGAAACTATGAACTAAAAATAGAAGAGGGAAAAACTTACTTTATTAACCCCGGCTCTGTTGGCCAACCGAGAGATGGTGACTCCAAAGCATCCTTTGGAATATACGACCCGGAAAAGAGTATCTTCCAGCTTATTAGGGTCCCTTATGATATAGACAATACCGCTAAGCGAGTTCTCGAAGCAAAATTGCATCCCTTCTTAGCTGAAAGATTGTATCTTGGAAGATAAAAAGAGAGCCTAAATTAACAATTACATCCTTCTATAAGCATAGGAAACAATTATGAGTAAAGCGGAATACTCAAGAAAAACAAAAGAGACAGAAATAGAGGTCAAAATAGCTTATCCCACTACTGGGAAAATAAATATCAGCACTGGTATCGGCTTTTTTGACCACATGCTAACACTATTTGCCAAACACGGGGGCTTTGACATGGAAGTAACAGCGAAAGGAGATCTAAATGTAGACGCCCACCATACAGTAGAAGATGTTGGAATATGCCTCGGAAAAACCTTCTCTAAACTTTTCCCGGATTTTGAAACCCGCAATAGATTTGGGCACAGTGTAGTTCCTATGGACGAGGCTCTTGCTGAGACTGCTATAGACCTCAGTGGGCGGTCTCATTTAGAATTTACTGCAGAACTACCTAAAATTAAACTCGGGGATTTTGATATAGAATTAACGGAGGAGTTTTTCAAGGCATTCGTCAACCATTTTAAAATCACCTTACATATAATTCTTAGAAGTGGAAGGAACATGCACCATTGTTTAGAAGCGGTGTTCAAAAGTTTTGCTAAGGCTCTCGCCGAGGCACTTATGGAAAATAAACTATACTCACAATTTGGTTCTTCTACTAAAGGAACTATAGACAAATGATTGTAATTATAGATTATGGAATGGGCAACCTAAAAAGTGTCCAGAAGGCAATAGAGAAAATCGGCTACAAGGCTATAATTATTGAAAATCCTCTTGATTTATCAACAGCGAAGGGAGCGATACTTCCAGGAGTAGGAGCATTTAAAGACTGTTATGAAGGATTAAAACATAAAGGATTTATCAAACCTATAAGAGATTTTGTATCAAGTGGAAAACCTTTATTAGGTATCTGTGTAGGGCTACAATTGCTTTTTGAGTATGGCGAAGAGGGCTCTTCAGAAGGGCTCGGGATATTCAAAGGAAAAGTTGTAAGGTTTCCCCCTTATGAAGCCACTGGACTGAAAGTACCTCACATGGGTTGGAATTATGTGCTACCTGTGGATAGCAAAAATAACCCATTAATTCCAAATAATGAAGGCGGTTATGCCTACTTTGTCCATAGCTACTACCCTCAAACTTTTGATGAGGAAATTATTCTTGCTACATCTGAATATGGAATTAAATTCCCTTGTATCGTAGGAAGAAAAAATGTGTTTGGGGTTCAATTCCACCCTGAAAAAAGTCAACACTTTGGACTCGAAATTTTGAGAAATTTTTGTAAGCTAATAGAAGAACAGGAATAATGTTTAAGAGAATACTAATTCCAACCGATGGGAGTGAACCAGCTACAAAATCACTACGCTACGGAATTGGATGGGCAAAATATTTCGATGGGACTATAATTTGTCTGTATGTTATCGATATAAAACTTCTCGAAAGCCCTATTATCAGAGACATCGCAACTTACTTAGGCACAACTCCATGGACTAATTATCAAAACCAAATTCGCCAATTCCTTGAGGAAAAAGGGCGCCAGGTTCTTGATATTTCCGAGAAAGAATGCTCAGAAAATAACATCCAATGCGAAAAAATAATTCAAATAGGACTTGTTCCTAAAACAATAGTAGAGCACAGTGAACTTTGCGACTTAGTTATCATCGGAAAATCAGGGGAACATAGTAAATGGTTAGAAGATTTTATAGGTGGAACAACATATGCGATTATAAGAAAAACTCGTAGGCCTGTAGTTTTAACTACCTGCTCGAGCTTCACAATAGGAGACATACTCATTGCATATGACATGTCACCTTCAGCAAGAGAGTCATTACGAGTATCCTCCGAATTAGCAAAACAATGGAATACTAATTGTCACATAGTTCATGTATCTTCAAAGGGAGAGTCTGAAGCTCTGGAGGAAGCTTCCAATTATCTTAAATCTAAAGGAGTAAGCTTCAATGCCCACTTAGTAAAAAATTCTTCCCCATTAAGAGGTATCCTCGAAATATACGAGGAAACGAAACCCGCTATCGTAGCTATAGGAGCGTTTGGGAAAAAAAGAGTTCAAGAATGGATTGTTGGAAGCACTACAGTCTCAATTATACATTCTATAAACTCGCCGATTTTACTAACAAGGTTGAACTGAGAAAATATGCCTCCTGAAAACGAGATACTGTCAAACGCTAAAAAAATAATAACTAATTTCAAATCTCTACCCACCCCTTCTGCTGTTCTTGCGGAAGCACTAAGTATTACTGCCGACCTCTCTGTGAGTTATGAAAAAGTAGTAAAAGTTGTCTCTAAAGACCCCAATATAAGTTCTCGTATCTTGAGAATCGCGAACTCTCCTTACTACGGACTACCTCAGAGAGTTACTAACCTACAACTTGCTCTTGTAATTCTTGGGATAAGAGAGTTCCGCTCAATCCTCATCAGCTCTGCTATGATAGAAATGATGAGATTTAAAGAACTAAAAAATTCCGAACTCTTTAACAATCTTTGGAAAAAATCTTTTTTAATGGCGTCCATTGCCAAACATCTAAACACTTACCTCAAATTGGAATATGAAGGAGAAGAGTTCGTTACAGGCTTACTCGGGAATCTTGGCATCTTAATTCTACTCAGCGAATTTCCAAACGAGTACTCTGAAATATTAAAAACATCTGCTAATATAAAAGAATTGTTAAAAAAAGAGTTTAACATGTTTAAATGCTACAACTCAGATATTGTCTATATTTTACTTTCGGAGTGGGAATTACCTCCTATTCTCGCAGACTCTATATGGAGACAATATCCCTTGTTACACACTTCGTTATCACCACCAATAGAACCAAAACTTAGTGCCATTGCAAAACTCGCAAGATTCGCTACGGAATATGTCAATAATAAATTTTCAGAGACGGAATTTATCCAAGCACCGTTAACCACCTTTAATTTGCAACTTGAAAAATTCATAGCAGATTTAGATAATCTTATAAGTGAGAAAATAGCCCCTCTGAATTTTTCAAATATCTGAAAAGTAAGAGTATTGCTATGGGTAAAAGTAATCAAATAAAGATCAATCAAGAGAAAAGATTAGAAAATATAGAGAAAGAACTCTATGAGGCTATGAATATTCTCGACGATATTAATAAAAAAATCAGCGAAGCATTAAAAACAGAACCCCAAACACAAAATGACTTGACAGACCAATCAAACTTCTTAAAACACACTGATAATCAATCTCAACCTCCTTTTCAAGAAAAATAATCATTTTTCTCCTTAATCCTACGAGATTTAATATAATATGAGCCGTGAAAAAGAGAGACTCAGAATATTAATCACTGACCCGCACCTCTTCGGTGGAGGACAAATTACCTATGTATGTAAACTATCTCAGGGGCTTATTAAAAGAGGGCATGAAGTTGTCGTGGGGTGTAAAAAGGGTAGTGTTTTTGTCGAACTTTCAAAAACATACGGATACAAAGTAATTGATGAGTTTTTTTTCAAAGGTGGCTTAAGAATAATCTCGTGGTTAAGGGACATAAGCAAATTTAAGGAGATACTAAAAGATCTAAATCCCGATATTATCCATGTTAACGGCTCCCAAGACCACTGGACAGCAGCGATCGTCAATTCTTTACTCAACCACAAATACTGTATTGTCCGAACTCGACATAACACATATAAAGTATCAAATCATTTCTTAAATAAATGGCTCAATATAAATGCTACCGACTACCACATTGCAGTGTGTGAGTTTGTAATGGTCAACTTAATAGAAAATAACGGATTCCCAAGAGAGATAATAACAGCTATACACAATGGTGTTGATGTGGAAGAATTCCGAGCAAATGAGGAGTTAAGAAAAAAAGCAAGGGAAGAATTTGGTTTCACACCAGATGATATAGTCTTCGGAATTTCTGCCCGACTTAACCCTGCCAAAGGACATAAGTTTCTTATACAAGCTGTGAAGAAAATATCAAGTTTTGTCCCAAATATAAAGGTTTTAATCCTTGGTCAGGGCATTCTCGAAGAAGAACTAAAACAACTAACAAAAGACCTTAAATTAGAAGATGTAATAAAGTTCGGAGGATACCGAAAGGATATGGCATATTGTACCCAAGCTTTTGATGTAGCAGTTATGCCGTCGATAGATTGCGACACTTCATCTTTTAGTCTAAAAGAAGCTATGGCAGAAGGAAAGCCTGTTATTGCATCCGATTATGGTGGTCTCCCAGAAATTATTACAGATGGAGTAGAAGGAATCATTGTTCCTGCGGGAACAGTGGAACCTCTTGCAGAAGCAATAAAAACTCTCGCAACTAATCCCGAACTTAGAAAAAAAATGGGTGAGCGTGCCTTCCAAAGGGCTACTTCAAACTTCAGTTCAGAACAATTTGTGGATAAAACCATTAAAACCTATCTACATGCGCTAAAAATTCACTATGCACATTCTACACATTGACGAACAAATAACCTGGAGAGGTGGAGAACAACAAGCCCTATGGCTAATAGAAGGGCTACTCTCTAAAAAAATTAGGGTATCTGTCGCGGGCAAGAAAAACACTCCATTTATAGAAAAATTACAAAAACTGCAAAATGTGAATGTTTTTACCCTTCCTCTATCATCAGAACTCGATTTTATTTCAGCACGAGAAGTAGCCAAAGCGTGTAAAGCCCATAGCGTGGATATTATACATGCACATACAAGCCATGCTCACTCAATAGCAGTTATTGCAAAGAGATTTTTCAAAGCTCCTGTCAAGATAATTGTTTCACGAAGAGTCAGTTTTCCCCCGAGTAAAAATATATTTTCCCGTTGGAAATATCTTAACGCTGATGCTATCTTACCTGTTTCATTTTATGTTGCTAAGACGCTTTTAGAACACAACATACCAAAAGAAAAAATAAAGGTAGTCAGGAGTTCCATCAACCTTGATGAATTAAATGTACAGCCCTATTCAAGAGAGGAATTAGGAATACCTCCTGATAAAGTTATTTTATTCAATGCTGGTGCACTTGTGGACCATAAAGACCACTTAACACTTATTAAAGCTTTCTATTTAGCAAATAAAAATCAAAACAATCTATTTCTTTTAATAGCAGGAGATGGACCCCTTCGAAAAAATATAGAAAAAGAAATTAAAATCTTAGGAGTAGAAAATAAAGTAAGACTGCTTGGGCATAGAAAGGATGTGCCCAAAATAATGAAATCTATAGACATATATGTATCCTCAAGTTGGTCTGAGGGATTAGGCACATCTGTCCTTGAAGCACTCGCCTCTAAGAAACCGGTAATAGCGACAGATGCTGGAGGAATATCTGAAATGGTAATTAATGAAACGACCGGATTATTGCTTCCACCTCGTAACCCCGAAATGCTTGCTGCGAGCATTCTATATATCCTTCAACATCCCGAAGAAGCACTCCGATTTGCTAATGAAGGAAGAAAACATGTGGAAGAAAATTTTTCTGTTGAACGAATGATAAAGGAAACCATTGAGGTGTATGAAGAAGTTATAGGGCAAAATTAAAATATGAGCAATGTCGAGGAAAAAATATTGAAGCCTGGAATTACTGTACTTACCCTTGTCCCTAACGCGGGAGACAGACTTCCCCGTTGTCTCGAAAGTGTCCTCTGGGCGGATGATATATTCTGTGTCGTGGACCCCAACACCAATGACGGTTCCACCGAAGTAGCTAAAAAATACACCTCACATGTAGTAGTGCACGAATATATAAATGCAGCGGAACAAAGAAACTGGGCTATACCTCAAATAGAAACAGAATGGACTCTTGTACTTGACGCAGATGAGTGGGTGTCACCTGAACTCGCCGAGAGAATAAAATCTATTATAAAAAGTCCCAATAGTCTTGATGGATATTACATTAAAAGAATGTCATACTTTTTCGGAAAACTTATAAAACACTGTGGTTGGCATAAAGACTATAACTTGAGATTATTTAGAACTAAAAAAGGGAGGTATAAAAAACAAAGAGTTCACAGTCATATAATAGTAGATGGTGAGGTAGGATATATCCATGAGATAATGTACCACGATACATACCGCAATTTTGATGAATTTATAAAAACTGCACACCGTTTCACTACATGGGGTGCGGAAGATGCTTTAGAAAGAGGAAAAAAAGCCCACTGGTATGACCTCACACTTCGCCCATTTTTAAGGTTCATAAAGATGTATTTTATTAAGCATGGTTTCCTCGATGGTTATCACGGTATTGTATTATGCGGACTTTCAGCTTTTTCCGTTTTCCTTAAGTACGCAAAACTTTGGGACCTCCAGAGAAAAACTGATTGAAAATTTAAAAATCTCCATACCTTACCCTATCAAAATTTTATTTTTTAATCCAAACATATCGCAAGATTTACTTTAAAAATGAGCTTCACTCTGATAGAATAATAAAAAACTTGACAATTTTATAGTTTTTTGCTAAAAATAATAGTGTGTAAAGAATTATCACAATGAGGAGTTTCTCATGAAACATACTAAAAGAATAACTCTAAAACCTACAAAGATGCAGGATATTATAGGTGCAGGCAGTAACTTTGAAGCATGGAAAAACTTTCTCGTAAAACTTACTGACCAAATTATCGAGTTTGCTTTCATAATGACAAGGAATAAATATTAATAATGAGGGTATATACCATGAATAAGAAACAACACATAAAAAAAATGACTTATCTTCCCCCTAAAGCTCAAGTGAGCAATTTTCAGATAAAACTTCAAGCTACTTCAGATATAATTGATAGACTCCTTCTTATTCCAAGACAAGCCCCTTGGAAAGCTACAGGTCCCACGGGAGAAACCACCGAAACAACAGAAACAACCACCACAGGAACAACCCTCCCAGGCGTCTAATTAAATTCTACTTCTCGTAACTGTAGAGAGAGCAACCCTCAACTCATCACAATCTTTAAATCGGTTCTCGGGCTTTTTTGCAAGTAGTCTCATAATTATATCACCCAGAGCAAGAGGACACTTCTGATTTACATTAGTGGGATGTTCAGGCATAACATTAACATGGCAATAATAGAGTTGTTGCAAATTATCTACAGGAAAAGGCAACTTCTCCGTAAACATTATATACATGGTAATTCCAAGAGAGTATAGGTCTGATTTAGGGGTAGCGCGTTCACCCCTAATAATTTCTGGCGCAACAAACATAGGAGTGATTTGCTGAGTAATATTTCTATCCAATAACTCAAGGATAAAGTTATTGCCAAATAAAGAATAATCTACTATCTTCACTATGCCCCTCCGCGTAAATAAAACATTTGCGGGTTTAAAGTCGTGGTGGACAAAACCATTATCGTGGAGGAATTGCAAACCTAAACATATTTGCAAAACAATATTGACTCGTTCTTGCAGATTCCAAGCCCTATTGGCCAAATACCATTTCAAATTAGGTCCATCTATCAACTCCATCACCATACATTTACCTTCATCGCCATCTATAAAATCAAATATCTGCACAAGGTGGTAATGATTTATTTTCTTAAATTTCTTAACATTTTGGGCTAAATCCATTAAGTGAAGTCTATTTCGGAAAAAATTCTCTCTGAAAAGTTTTATTGCCACTGCCATACCTTTAGTGGTATCAATAGCCTGGTAGACTGTCCCAGTTCCTCCCTGACCGAGAACTTTCACAAGTTTATAGTTATATAACTGAGATTTATCAGGGACATAGTTAGCTTCTGGCATAGTTTAACACCTCACTCACTATTCTCCCTTTTATCTTCCTCTAATTTCAAACTTATAAGCGGAGCATCACCCCACATACCATCTAAATCATAATATTCACGAGCCTTCGCCCTAAATATATGAAACACCACTGCTCCATAATCCATCACCATCCAGTTATCTTGAAATGCCCCCTCCGTGGATACTGGCACTATACCCTTTTCCTTTAACTCTTCATAAACCGCGTTAAACACGGCTTTTTGCTGAGGTTCACTCATCACTGTACATAAAACAAAACAATCAGCAATTAAGGTTAATCCTTCCAGATTATATGCTTTTATATCCTTAGCCTTCTTTTCGAAAGCTACTTTTACTATTGTCTTCACTATACTCAGTGAGGAGAGTCTCCTCCTCTTTTTTCTCGTTTGGCTAACTGCCGAAGCTTTCTTCCTCACAAGGATTACCTCCTCTCTATAATTTCTCCAATTCCTCTTTCAAAATTTCATTAACTAACTTCGGATTGGCCTTTCCCTGCGTTCTTTGCATAATCTGTCCTACAAAAAATCCGAATACTTTTGTTTTCCCTGCTTTATATTGTTCGACCTGGTTAATATTTGTTTGCAATATATCCTTTACTATGCCTCTTATGTAATCGTCATCAGATATTTGGACCAAACCCTCTTCTTTTATAATATCCGAAGCCCTCTTTCTGTATGCAAACATTTTTCTTAAAACTTCCTTTGCAATTTTACCACTTATTATATTATCCCTCACTAAACTAATAAGCTCTGCCAAATCACAGGGCTTAACAGGAGAGTCTTTAATCCCAATATTTTCATAAGCAAGAACTGATTGAAGCTCAACCTGAACCCAATTCGCCGCTTGCTTCGGATCTATTCCATACCCCACTACATCCTCATAATAATCAGCCATAGCCCGCGCGGATGTAAGTACTCTTGAATCATACTCTGACAAACCATACTGAGATTGAAAACGCTTTCTTCTTAATTGAGGCAATTCTGGCATTCTCGCTTTGATTTCCGCTTTCCAATCCTCTGTAACTGCTATTGGCACTAAGTCAGGTTCCGGAAAATATCTGTAATCATGTGCAGACTCCTTCTGCCTCTGAGAAAAAGTAATACCCCTATCTGGATCCCATCCTCTCGTTTCCTGGACTACCACCCCGCCAGATTCAATAACTTCTATTTGTCTCCTAACTTCATAATCTATAGCCTTCACCACACCACTGAAAGAAGCCACATTTTTAATCTCTGTCTTCACTCCAAGCTTGGTGGAACCTTTCGGTCTCACGCTCACATTTGCTTCAGCACGAAGCGAACCTTCTTCCATATTACAATCACTAACTTCGAGATATTCAAGGAGCAGTTTCAACTCATTCAGGAATACAAAAACTTCTTCAGAAGAGTTCAAATCAGGATATGTGACAATTTCCAATAGTGGTACACCACTTCTATTAAAGTCCACTCCACTATACCCACCACCTAACCCGTGGGTATTTCTCGCTGTATCTTCCTCTAAATGAGCCCTTATTATCCTTATCCTCTTACTTCCTTCACCAACTTCTATATCCAAATAACCTTCTCTACACAAGGGCAAATCATATTGACTTATTTGATAATTTTTGGGAAGGTCAGGATAGAAGTAATTTTTCCTATCCATCTTCGACCATTCCGCTATTCCACAATTAAGAGCCAACCCTACCATTATCGCCTTATTTACAAATTCTTTATTAAGAACTGGTAGGACTCCCGGCATACCTAAACATACAGGACAAACCTGTGTGTTCGGTTCTGCATGAAAATTAGTGCTACAAGAGCAAAACGCCTTTGATTGAGTATTTATCTCAACATGCACTTCCATTCCAATTACAGCTTCATACTCCATATTAACTTCCTCACAAATTCTACTATACAGGTGGCACTCCTACATTGAAACCCCTATTTATTTCGTATGAATGAGCCACTTTCAATAAAGTAACCTCGTCAAAATGTTTGCCTATGAATTGCACTCCAATAGGTAAGCCATCTTTTGTAAAACCACAAGGAACGGAGATGGCAGGCAAAGCAGACAAATTAACAGAGATGGTATATATGTCACTAAGATACATCTCGAGCGGATTTTTTGTTTTTTCTCCGAACCTGAAAGCAGGTGTCGGGGATGTAGGTGTAACTATAATATCACATACCTTAAACGCCTCTTCAAAGTCCTTCGTAATAAGTCTTCTTACCTTTTGTGCCTTCAAATAATAAGCATCGTAATATCCGCTTGATAATACATAAGTGCCCAATAATATCCTTCTTTGAACTTCAGGACCGAAACCCTCACTCCTAGATTTCTTATACATCTCTATCACATCTTCAACTTCAGGGTGTCTAAATCCATATCTCACCCCATCGAACCTTGCCAAATTCGCACTCGCTTCAGCAGTGCAGATAATATAATAAGTAGCCACCGCATATTCAGTGTGAGGTAAAGATATCTCAACAACCTCAGATCCCTGCCTCTTCAGAACTTCTACCACATTAAAAACCAACTTTTTTACTTCTTCATTCAACCCACCAGAAAAATATTCCTTGGGTAGTCCCACTCTAATCCCCTCTAAGTCTTTTAGACTCTCTAATTGAATTAAAATATCTCCCAGAGGTAAATCCACAGATGTGGAATCTTTTGGATCCTTACCTGCGATTACCTCAAATGCTAAGGCACAGTCATATACACTATTCGCAAGAGGTCCTATCTGGTCCAAAGAAGAGGCAAAAGCAACTAAACCATAGCGCGATACTCTTCCGTATGTAGGTTTTAAACCTACACAACCACAAAAAGATGCAGGTTGTCTTATTGACCCTCCCGTATCACTTCCCAAAGATATAACACATTCCCTTCCTGCTACAGCAGAAGCAGATCCTCCACTTGATCCGCCAGGAACACATTCCAAATTCCAAGGATTCCTTGTAAGCTTCAATCCGCTATTTTCGGTTGAAGAACCCATAGCGAATTCATCCATATTAACCTTGCCAATGAATACTGCATCTTCTTGTCTCATCTTTTCTATAACCGTGGCATCAAAGGGACTTCTGTACCCTGCAAGGATTTTAGACGCACAAGTTGTAAAACCTTCTCTCGTACATATAACTTCTTTTATAGAAACAGGCACTCCGGCTAACTTGCCTAAACTTTCCCCCTTAACTATCTTATCCTCTAATTCTCTCGCCTTCTGAATAGCATAGCCTTCCCATATTTGAGTAAACGCATCTAATTTCTTATCCACTTCATACAGTCTTCCAAGAAAATCTTCAACTATTTCGACTGGCGAAACTTCTTTTTTCTTTACGCTCTCAACTATTTCTTTTGCAGATTTCTGCCACCAACCTTTACTCATATTCAATCTACCTCCAATATCCTTGGAACAAGAAAATATTCCCCATCATGCAAAGGAGCACATCTAAAGGCATCCTCCCGAAATATGCCCTCTTTTACTTTATCTTCTCTAAAAACATTTTGAAGTGGAACCGCATGCATCATAGGCTCAATACCATCTGTGTTCAATTCCTTCAACTTTTCCACATATTCAAGAATTTCAGACAGATCTACCGCAAGAGCTTTGGCTTTCTCCTCCGTGAGATATAAATTAGCTAATTCTGCTATGTGATAAATTTCCTCAATCGTTATCTTCTTCTCTTGGGACATATAATCTTACTCCTCCGACAATTTTTCAACACCAAAGTAAAGAATACCACAGTTCTTTCTCCTACTTCGAAGAGCAAACATCTGCCCTGCTCAAGTAATCTTACTAATCATTCCATAATCATTGGCCTCTTACAATCAACCTAAACATTTCTTCCTGGGAAAAGTTCTCTAAAAACCATAGTAATCCAAAGCATAAAAGGCATTGTCAAATAGAACTGTATAACCGCAATAGGAAGTTCACTATATTCCTTCAGCACCTCTTGATATTTTAGAACTATCACTATAAATAAAATGTGTCCCAATGTTATAATTCCAGTACCAATCAAGCTTCTTATTAATTTGGTTCTTAACTTCATCTTAGTAATGAACATTAAAGATATAAAAGGCGGTAAATTAGTTACCAGAAGCGCAATTGGAGACGCCTTTTCAAATTCATACCCCTCAATTACAAAGTAAATTGTAGAGGCAGTATTGAGAAAACCCTCACTTCTAATTCCCCCTGCTAAAATCGGTACACTCATAACATATTTTAATATCCAACCTGAAATCTGAACTAATAGCCACCCGTATACTGGGATCAAACTCCACCACAAACAAACAAGAGGAATCACCACAATTAAAAATTTAACACAAAACCAAACCGTCCGAAAAAGTGGCATAACTGCTCTTGATGAGAAAAACTTCTTCACTCTTTCCCACACACTACCTTCCTCTGTCACTCCGAAAACTATAAACTCAATCCATGCTAACCATACCGCTACTACAAACACAATGTAGACCGCTTGCCACACATAGTAATGTAAAAACTCAAACCACATCCCTCCAGCAGTAAGAGCACCAACCACTCCTAAAAATGAAAGTCGGAAAACATTAACTATATACATTAGTGGAATACCTACTACTGCACCCAAAAGTTTTCTTCCAAAGGTAGTGGGAAATGCTATCACCCCAGCCAGAAAAATAGCCATTATTTCTACAGCTCCACACTCTGAGATTATCACAAATGGGAAAACTTTGCCTATTGCCTCAGATTTGGCTTTAGGATCCTTTACAACTTCTTGGTACCTACTCTGTAGCTCAACAAGTTGAGTATTATACTTTGCTATTATGCTCGCCTTTTCTACATCTGATAAATTCGAGGCCTTAACTCTCTCTATTTCGTTTTCTAATAAACTTATTCTTTGATAGAGACCATATTTAAGAGTAAAAGACACGCGAGGACCTAACTTTGTTTGTAGATGATGCTTCCTCGCCCTTTGTGACCGGTAGCTCCACTGTTCCCAAGGAGTAAGGGGACTATCGCTCACTCTCTTAAAATCGTCCTCATTAGGTTTATCAGCCCCTCTCGCCCATGCCGAAAGCCACGCTCGAACCTCCTTAGGACTATCCACAACGCTCCCTTCCAATTCCACTTTATCACCGATTATTGACAATACCCACGCAGTGGATTTCGCAAGTGAATACAGATATACATCATTAAGATACGTGTTCATCAGATACCTATATGCAGTTAACAAAGAGACCACTACAAATATAAAAACAGAAACAAATCTAACCGCTCTATTAGTATAAATATTTCTCAATAAGGACAATTTTAATTCCCCTTTAATTTTTAAGTAAATATTACTTGATAAAGTTAGAACTGATTGAATATAATACCATACTAATTCCCTACTCTTTAACCTACAGAGGGGGTTTCATCAATCTATAAAAAATATAAATTCAATAAATAACAATAATAAACTCATTTAGGAGAATTACAGTTATGAGTAAAAAGTATGTATATTTATTTGCTCCTGGCAAAGCGGAAGGCAGAGCAAGCATGAAAGAAATCCTTGGCGGTAAAGGAGCTAATCTTGCGGAGATGGCTAACTTAGGCTTCCCCGTTCCCGCTGGATTCACCATATCTACGGAGATGTGTACCATTTATTATGCAAACAAAGGAAAACTTCCTGAAACTCTTAAAGATGAAGTAGCCAAGGCAATTCAAAAAGTTGAAAAAATAATGGGTAGAAAATTTGGGGACCCACAGAACCCTCTTCTTGTATCAGTCCGTTCAGGTGCAAGAGTGTCAATGCCAGGGATGATGGAAACAGTACTTAATGTAGGTTTATGCTCAAAGACTATACCTGGACTCATTGAAAAAACTAAAAATGAACGGTTCGTATATGATTCCTACCGCAGATTAATAATGATGTATTCAGATGTAGTTATGGAAAAAGCGGCAGGTATAGAACCACCAAAAGAAGAAGATGGCATCCGCAAAAAACTCGAAAAAGCCATGGATGAAATGAAAAAGTCTAAAGGTGTTAAGTATGATACCGAACTTGATGCTGAGGACCTTAAGAAACTTTGTGAACTATTTAAGGAAATAGTCAGAGAAAACTTGGGGAAACAATTTCCCGATGACCCTAATGAGCAACTATGGGGCGCTATTAAAGCAGTCTTTCAATCATGGAATGGCAAGAGAGCAGTTTCTTACCGCCGGATAGAAAAAATCCCTGATGATTGGGGTACCGCAGTAAATGTGCAAGCCATGGTATTTGGAAACATGGGCGAGCATTCCGCTACAGGAGTTGCCTTCACGAGAAATCCCAGTACGGGCGAAAATGTATTTTACGGAGAGTGGTTAATCAACGCTCAGGGAGAAGATGTAGTAGCTGGAATTAGAACTCCTTTCCCGCTAAACAAATACTCTAAAAATGAAGACAACAAAAACCTACCCTCTCTTGAAGAATACATGCCCCAAGTATATAAAGAGTTAGTATCTATCAGAAACAAATTAGAAAAGCATTTCAGAGACATGCAAGATATTGAATTCACTATTGAGGAGGGCAAACTCTACATGCTACAAACTCGGACGGGCAAAAGAACAGGAATTGCCGCAGTCCGTATCGCAGTAGAGATGTTAAAAGAAAGACTTATCGATAAGAAAACTGCTATCTTAAGAGTAAAGCCATCCCAATTAGATGAATTTCTTCATCCAATGCTCGATCCCAAAGAAGAACAAAAGGCAAAACCTATTGCCTCAGGCTTGCCCGCGGGACCGGGAGGAGCAGTAGGACAGGTTGTATTCACCGCAGATGATGCGGAAGCATGGGCAAAGGAAGGTAAAAAAGTAATCCTCGTAAGAGATGAAACTTCTCCCGAGGATGTTCACGGTATGCATGTAGCAGAGGCAATACTCACTGCAGTAGGAGGAATGACATCTCATGCCGCTTTGGTAGCAAGGGGCTGGGGTAAATGTTGCATAGTGGGATGTAAAGCTCTTCAAATCGATTTTGAGAAGAAAGAAGCCCGGGTCGCTAAACAAAATCCTGACGGGAGTGAGGAGATTATCGTGATACGCGAAGGCGACTGGGTATCTCTAAACGGGACAGAAGGAAAAGTATATTTAGGACAACTGCCAGTTATACCGCCAGACCCATTGAAGAACAAGTGGTTTATTACAATTACAAAGTGGGCTGAAGAGTTCCGTCAAATAGGTGTGCGAACCAATGCAGAAAGACCCGAAGATGCAGCAAAAGCCTTGGAGTTTGGTGCAGAAGGAATCGGATTAGCGAGAACTGAACACATGTTCTTCCAACCTGAAAGAATTATCCACATGAGAGAGATGATACTTGCTAAGAATAAGGAAGAACGCAGAAAAGCAGTAATGAAACTCTTACCTTTCCAAAAAGAAGATTTCATCGCTATATTCAAAGTTATGAAAGGCAAACCTGTAACTATAAGGTTATTAGACCCACCTTTACATGAATTCGTGGGAACTTTACTCGAAGATCAAGACGAGCTGGAAAAACTTGCAAAACTATGCAATGTGAAGGTAGAAGAAATAAAAGCACGAGTTCAAGACCTTCACGAACTTAATCCAATGTTAGGCCATCGAGGCTGTAGATTAGGCATAACATATCCAGAAATTACAGAGATGCAAGCAAGAGCAATTTTTGAAGCTGCTGCAACTTTAATAAAACAAAAAGTGAAAGTACTCCCTGAAATAATGGTGCCATTAGTGGGTACTAAATCTGAACTTGACAATCAAGTAGAAATAATCCACAAAGTAGCTAAAGAAGTAATAGAACAAGAAAAGGTAAAAATAAATTACCTTGTGGGCACAATGATAGAAGTGCCACGTGCCGCTCTAACTGGAGACCAAATTGCAGAGACAGCAGAGTTCTTTAGCTTCGGAACAAACGACCTCACCCAGATGACCTATGGCTTCTCGAGAGACGATGTTGGAAGCTTTTTACCTTACTACCTTGAGAACAAGATCTTACCTCATGACCCATTCGAGGTATTAGACCAAGAGGGCGTTGGACAACTTGTTAAGATGGCGGTTGAAAAAGGCAGAGCTACTCGTCCAACTCTTAAGTGTGGTATTTGGGGTGAACTTGGAGGCGAGCCTTCGTCTGTAAAATTCTGTCACAAAATAGGACTCGACTATGTAAGCTGTAGCCCATATAGAGTGCCTATCGCAAAATTCGCAGCATCTCAAGCTGCAATTGAGAATCCTCGTCCAAAATTCTCAGCCAAATCCAAAACCGCTTCTAAAAAATCAAAGAAATAATCCTCTCTTTGCAAAAATAATATTAGCCCGCTTTCATACCTTTGAAAGCGGGCTTCTTTATTCAGTATAGCAAAAATTCAAAATTAACATTAAGTACATTATTTTTGGGAGTCTTTCGCTTTTAACTCCTCTACTAAGTCAATATACATCTGCATCGCTTGTTCTTTAGGTGTGCCCTCGAGGGCTTTCCAAGCATCATACTTAACCTTACCTACCATGTCGAACAGACCTGGTCGAGGTCCTGCACAATCGCCTTCAGTAGCCTGCTTGTAAAGAGCATAGAGCCTCAATTTGGTTTGATTATCCGGAGCTTCAGAAAGCTGAGTTACTTCTTTCGCTGCCCTTTCAAATTTTGCTTTTAAGTCCTCTGACATATTTGATTCTCCTAAGTTTCGAGTTTTACTTACCATTAAGTATACAATAAGATATTAAAACAAATATTTTTGATTTGTCAAATTGTAGCAATAAAATTTATTATTATTTTCAAAATATTTCTCTTCTCAAATCTAAAAACTAATGAAGGATATTAAAATGAACCAAGCATACATAATCGATGCCCTACGGACTCCTATAGGAAGTCTGAATGGTTATTTCCTCGATTTATCTGCTGTAGAATTAGGTGCCAATGTTGTAAAATCACTTTTAAACCGACATCCAGAGATTTCGCCCAACCTAATTGATGAAGTAATTTTCGGACAAGTACTCACCGCAGGCCTTGGTCAGAATCCTACTCGCCAAGTCTCCGTGAAAAGTGGGATACCTGTAGAAACACCTGCCTACACAGTCAATATGGTATGCGGTTCTGGGATGAAGGCTATAGAGTTAGGCTGGCTATCTATAATCACAGGAAGAGCAAATATTGTTATTGCAGGGGGAATGGAGAACATGTCCCAAGCTCCATATCTACTAAAAAGCATGCGAAGAGGTTCCAGAATGGGAGATGTTCCCGCTATAGACAGTATGATTTACGACGGACTGTTAGATATTTTCAATTTATACCATATGGGAATTACTGCCGAAAATGTAGCAGAAAGATACAATATTTCCCGAGAAGAACAAGACCTCTTTGCTTACGAAAGTCAAATGAAGTATGCAAAAGCTTTTGAAGAGGGTAAATTTAAAGAAGAAATTATCCCCGTAACTATTGAAACTAAAAAAGGTCCCTTAACGATTGAGAAAGACGAACATCCCAAAACTGACACAAATCTGGAAAAGCTTAGCAAACTCAAGCCAGCATTTAAACCTAATGGGACTGTTACTGCGGGGAATGCCTCCGGCATAAACGATGGAGCTTCTGCGGTTCTAATCGTATCAGAAAAATCTCTCAATCATGTAAAACCGGCTTTCACCCCTATTAGGATTTTAGATATAGAGTCTGCCGGCTGTGATCCCGCTTTCATGGGCTTAGGCCCTATAGTCGCTACCAAAAAATTACTTGATATTAACAAGCTAAATGTGAACCATATTGACCTGTGGGAATTAAATGAGGCATTTGCTGCACAATCGATACCGTGTATCAAAGAAATAGGGATAGACCCCCAACTAGTAAATGTTAATGGCGGTGCTATAGCATTAGGCCACCCAATAGGCTGTTCAGGAAACCGAATAACAGTAACACTAATACACGAACTACTTCGTAGAAAAGCTAAAAAGGGAATCGCTACTCTCTGTATCGGCGGTGGAATGGGTATTGCCGGCTTATTTGAAGTGTCCTAATTCTCTTTACAATTTCTTACTTCTATGTCTCATTAATAATTTTCTTTTTAAAACTTCAACTTCCACCCTTGTTCAACAGAGGAGCTAAAGCAGTTAACAAGCCTGCCAAAGCAGTAAGAACCGCAGCAACTATTTGAAGTATAGCTTCTGTGGACGCGACTTCGGGCTTTCGAAGTGTAACTAATCTAACATGCTTCATTTATATCTCCTTCTTTTAATAAACACTTGTAAAAAATCAAATAAATCGCTTTATATTATACATTCTCAAACTGAGAATGTTTCATTTATTATCAGTTTTGCCCTTTTCATTTCCTACAATAGAAAGTGCTTCTTTTATTACAGAAATTATTTGTTTCGCGGGCATAATTATAACCATAGAATTACCTTCTACTTCCTCTTTCCAACCCTCCATTATTCTCACCACACCTAACCCAACGAATTTCCCTTCCAAAGTAAAAAAGGGAGAACTTAAGACATCAAGAGCTCGCCCTTGATCAACAGTGTAGAATAAAAATGGTTGATCTACAATACTTTCCACTCTTAAAACAGATACACTATGTGTCCTTTTAGCTATCTTCCCCATCTGCATGAACATCAAAAGGGGATCAAGAACCTTCACTCCAGTAACATTATCATCTTCTAAAGATACTATTGCTATATCTTCAGGCAAATTTTCCTTTGCCCTAATTACCATTATATCTCTATCTTTGTCCTGTAAAAGAACCTCTGCGTTAACCTCCTTATCATCCTTAAAAATCATTTTTACATAGTTTATCCTTATCATCACACCTTTTCTAACCTCAGGATCTAATAACACAGAAGGGTCAAGTGCAGAAAGAGCCAAAACCGCCACCCCCCTCGGCTGAACTAACATTCCAGTGCATTGAGATACAGATTCCTCTTCATTTTCAGAAATAGATATGTTTATACTTGCTCTAACAGTTATCACAGATTTTGCCCATAAATCGTATACTTGCCTCCCTTTTTCAGCTATCTCATCTGAAAAGGATATTTTCATAATAAAGCACAGTAAAAAACAAAACAGGAAAAACTCTTTTCTCCTCATCTCTATACCTTTCTTAAAGATTTCTTCGATATTACTAAAAAGGGGTGATGTATTATATCTAACAATCTCTCTTAAAGAGAAATAATAGATTTCGAAGATGTATAATAAAAACAAGCCTTTATGAAAGCCTTTTATAGGTAGTAAATGGTTATGAGTCTTTTAGAACTAATAGATTCCCCCGCGGAACTAAAAAAGCTTTCGATTTCACAATTAGAATTACTCGCCCAAGAGATCAGAGAAAAAATAATAACAACTGTGTTAAAAAACGGAGGACATCTTGCTTCTCCTTTAGGAGTAGTAGAACTCACATTAGCTTTGCACTATGTATTCGACATCAGAAAAGATATTATAATCTGGGATGTTGGCCACCAAGCTTATGCGCACAAGATACTCACAGGAAGAAACAAAAATTTTCACACCCTTCGGAAAAAAGGGGGAATAGGCGGTTATCCATCCAGAGACGAGAGTCCCTTCGATTACTTTGGAACAGGCCATAGCTCTACCTCTATATCTGCAGCATTGGGAATGGCAGTTGCAAGAGACCTCAACAGAGAAAAACACAATGTTGTAGCTGTAATAGGCGACGGTGCCATGACTGGGGGAATGGCAATGGAAGCTCTTAACCATGCCGGCCATCTTGGAATCAGGATGATCGTAGTACTAAACGACAACGAAATGTCGATAGGACCAAACACAGGAGCACTTGCAAAATATTTTAATAAACTCATCACAGCCTATTACTACAAAAGAGCTAAAGAAGATGTTGGTAGTTTTGTAAAAAGGATAGTAGGAGAAAAAGTAACCAGAACTATTCAAGATTTAGAAAAATCTGTGAAAGCTTTTATCACGAAAGGCTCTCTGTTTCAAGATCTCGGATTTAACTATATTGGTCCTGTAGATGGTCATGACCTACCACTATTAATAGAATGTTTCGAACGACTAAAATTCTTCAATGAACCTGTCCTTTTTCACTGTAAAACTGAAAAAGGAAAAGGTTACAAAGAAGCGGAACTCGATCCTCAAAAATACCATGGCATATCCCCTTCTCAATTCAAGGAGAAAGACAAGGAGGGAGAAAGCTTACCAGCTCACGAAAACGGAAATGCACATTCCAGAACTTTCACAGACTATTTTAGTGAAGAAATTTGTAAGTTAGGAGAAGAAGACCACCGCATTGTTGCTATAACTGCTGCTATGCCTGTAGGCACTGGTCTAATAGAATTCTCAAAAAAATTTCCAGATAGATACTTCGATGTTGGTATTTGTGAACAACACGCAGTTACATTCGCAGGTGGCTTATCCGCCCAAGGCTATAAACCTGTTGTAGCTATATACTCTACATTTCTGCAAAGAGCATACGACCAAATAATTCATGATATATGTTTACAAAAATTACCCGTTATATTCGCAATCGATAGGGCAGGGTTAGTAGGTGAAGATGGTGCTACTCATATGGGCACTTTTGACATCTCATATTTGAGAGCCATCCCGAATCTTGCTATTTGTACCCCGAGAGACGGCGAAGACCTTAAACTTTTGCTCAAATTTGCACTATCGAGGAATCATCCAATTGCCATCAGATATCCTAAATGCCCTGCTCCAACGATATGTCCAGTAGAGAATAGAAATATAGCTGGGGCTGACATTCTTATGGACGGTGAGGATGCTTATATTATTGCTATAGGGCCACTTGTAAAACCATCCTTAGAGGTAGCACAACAATTAAATATGATAGGTTTCTCAGTGGGAGTAATCGATGCCCGATGGATTAAACCACTGGATTCTGCTCTATTAAGTAGTATATCTACTCCACTAATATTCACAGTTGAGGAAAATACTCTTGAAGGGGGGTTTGGTTCAGCTGTGCTCGAATTTTACAATGAAAACACAGATTATATTCATAATTATCCCAAGATTATAAGAATTGGGATTTCTAACCCATTTTGTCAGCATGCATCTCGAGCAGAACAGTTAGAAATGGCAGGTCTAACTTATCAAAAACTCAATATGAAAATAGAATCAGAACTCAAAAAACTTAGAGAAAATAATCATTGCTTAGAACAACAAATTTATATTACAAGTTGTAAGAATAATAAAGTTTGTGATAATCTATTTATTCCCAAAATCCAAGAATGAAAGAGGGGCGAGTGGCGGAATTGGCAGACGCGCTGGACTTAGGATCCAGTACCGCGAGGTGTGCGGGTTCAAGTCCCGCCTCGCCCATATATAAATACTAATCTCTCATAAGAAAACACTAATAAATATAGGTTCTACACTATGTCACCAGAAAAATTTTCAGAACAAAATACAAAAGCAGAAAAAACTCAGGAAGAGACAATGGAGAAAGTAGAACAAGAGGTAAAAGGTGAAGAATTAACAAGTTCCAATGATAAATTACATAAACATTCCGCTGAGAACGAAGAGGAGTTTAAATTTGAACAAGCTCCTACTTTCGAAGTGGAGTACAAAGGCGAGTGTCTCTACCAAGCAAAGATTTCTATTCCGGCGGTGAATTCAAAGGTAGAGACAGCAAAATATTTAGAAAAGCTAAAGGAAGAAGCTACAATTCGAGGCTTCAGAAAAGGCAAAGCTCCAATGTGGTTATTGGAAAACAAATTTGGGAAAGCTGCAAAAAAAGAGGTTAGAGAAAAACTAATCTCCGAAGCTTGGAAGAAACTCATCGAGGAGAACAAATTCAAGTTATTCAGTACACCTCGGTTCGAAGGCATTGATGATATTGAGGAAATACCCGAAGACCAAGACATCCATTGTGTTGTAAACTTCGAAGTAGCTCCAAAGTGCGAGCTTGGAAAATATCGGAACTTGGAGCTTGAGAGAGTAATATTTGAGCCCAACGAAAACATCATAAATGAAAGGTTAGAAGCATTAAGGACAAGATACTCTATCTACGAATCAGTATCTAACACTGAAGCACAAGAAAATGACCAAGTAATTATAGATTTTAACGGAACCATAGACGGACAGGCCTTCCAAGGAGGCACTGCTACAAATTATCCCTATATACTCGGTTCCAATAGATTCTTCGGTAAATTCGACGAAGCATTAATGGGATCAAAAGTAGGGGATATAAAAACTTGTGAAGTAGAATTTCCAGAAGACTACTCCAACAAATCACTCGCGGGCAAAAAAGCAATATTCGAAATAAAGGTAAAAGATATTAAGAGAAAGCAATTACCAGAACTAAATGACGAATTTGCAAAACAATTAGGATCTGAGACTCTTGACGAGCTAAAGCAAAAAATTAAAAAGGAGTTAGAAAATTCTATACTCCAAGAATCTAATAGAAAATTAGAACAGGATGCAATCCTAAAGATAACAGAAAACTCTACTTTCGAAATTCCTAAGAGCTTTATAGAAGAGGTGACTAAAGGTTACATCGAGGATGAAATAAATAAGCTTCGTCAAATGAGGATACCCAATTCTGAAATTGAAAAACAAAGAGAGAAACTCGAGCAAGATGCTCATGAAAAAGCTTTAAGAATGATAAAGTGGTTTACCGTTGTTCATGAAATCGCTGAAGCAGAAGGTATAGAAGTCACAGAAGAAGACTATGAAAATGAAGCACAAAATATCCAAAGAGGAACTGGAATAGATTTAGATACTATAAAAAGCTATATACAAAACCAAGGTAAAGGGGATGTCACAGATACTATAATTAGGAAAAAAGTCCTCCAATTAATTATAAACAATGCTAAGATAACAGACAGAGTGGTAACTCAAGAGGAATGGGAAAAAATCATAACAGCTGAATAGATTCAGGAGATATAAAATGGACAATCCCCTTGACTTACTAAAGAAACATAAATCGGTATATCCTTACTCTTTTACACCTATATACCCGCAAGCGGTTACTATTTACCAACAAACAAGTAGAGGTGAAAGAGCTTACGATATTTATTCCCGCCTTCTTGAAGATCGTATAGTCTTTTTGGGTATGCCCATTGATGACTATATAGCAAATTATATAATTGCTCAACTCTTATATCTCGAGGCAGAAGACCCTGACAAAGATATTCATCTCTACATTAACAGCCCTGGAGGAAGTGTAACAGCAGGTTTAGCCATATACGACACCATGCAATTTATCAGACCAGAAATAACTACTATCTGCCTTGGACAAGCCGCGAGTATGGCTGCTGTGTTAATGGCAGCGGGAACAAAAGGAAAAAGATATGCTCTCCCATACTCTCGCTTTCTTCTTCACCAACTAATGGGCGGAGTGAGAGGACAAGCCACCGATATTGCTATTCAGGCACAAGAAATTGTCAGAATAGGTGAAATTATAGACCAAATACTTGCAAAGCATACAGGGCAACCAATTGAGGTAATTCATAGAGACACTGACCGAGACCTTTTCCTCAGTGCAGAAGAAGCCAAAGAATATGGCTTGATTGACGAGGTTCTTTACAGAGCAAAAGAAAAGGGGTAATAGAGAGCAAATTCTCCATCTTCAATAGCTAAACGCATTTACATAAGTAGGTCCACCCATCTATTAGGGAGAACCGGGGCAATATCCATCTTCACCTGTAGGACACTGATAGTATCCACCCATGTTAAAGAACTGAATTAATCTAAGTAATTCATTTAGATTTATTATCCAATCCTGCGAGTTATAATCTGAAGCATGCGGTTTACAGTTCTTATCCCCCTCATAACCCGGCAGATACCCATCTTCTGTAGGTTCGCTACCTGCACAATGGTACCCACCCGAGTTAAAAAATTGTATCACTCTCAATAACTCCGAAAGGTTTATTTTCCAATCACCATTCTGGTCTGCACTATGGGGAGAAATTTCCCCCTCTACTGTTCCCTCACCTTCTATACTACCCTCCGGTAATCCCTCTCCCTCCGCGGTTCCTTCACCTTCAATCCCACCCTCTAATACGCCCTCACCTTCTAATGCCCCTTCTCCTTCAATTATACCTTCTAACAATCCTTCTCCCTCTATAACCCCCTCACCTTCAAAATGTCCTTCTACCCCACCCTCAGAGACCCCTTCCCCTTCGCCTTCGGGATATGGACCTTTTGACACTATAAATTCAACAGTATAGAAAAGTGGTAAATACATATCCGCATAAGTATGGGAAATAACAAAACCAGCTGGATACTGGTCATCATAGACCTCCATGTATTCAACTATCAAACCATCTTCCGTTAAAGTTTCGTATGCTTCCAAAAACGGAAACCCTTCATAATTACTTACATATATTCGAGGCTGATTCAGAAGGAATGGATAAGTCTGGTCATCGTATATATCCCAAATTCCACCAACATCCCAACCCGCATTTAAGTATAAAGTTCTGCCTTTCATTTCGATTGTAGTTTTCCCTTCGCCACATCCAGATACAAAAACCTGAGATACATCTACATCCCAAAAACACCCACCACAATCCCCTGTATTAGAATATCCGCAAAAACCCCCGTATTCTCCAGGGTTAAGTAAGTTAACAGAACCTGAAGCAAAGGAATTGATCACCATGTTAACGACAGAGGTATTATCGTATCCTATAAACCCACCTACTCTCGAAATACCCCTAACATTGCATAATGCATAGCAGTTTTTGACCGAATAGTTATTTAACCCCACTATACCCCCTACATTAAATTTTCCAGTCACATTTGCAACAGCCATACTCCTTTCTACCTCATTCATATTCACCCCCACTAACCCCCCTACTCCATCTGAATTCTCCACTGCCGTGCCAACACTACCGTGAACTCCACATAACCATATATATCCGTAATTTCCTCCTGCAATGATTCCTACATAAGTTCCACCAACTATCTCTGCATTAAGAAGGTATGTATTACATACCCTTCCCGTACCACCAATGATGTTAAACAATCCTACATGAGACGCAAAAGGTCTATTAATATACAAATTTTTTATTAAGTGACCATTACCATTAAATATCCCCCTGAAATCAAGTATAGGCTCAAACCCTTGCCCACTATTCCACTCTCTCGTCACTGATGCATCAATGTCAGTTGTCAAAATATAATAGCCGTCCTTGGGCATACTTTGTGATTTTCCTATACTTTGAATAGCCTCTATAGTTGAAACATAAATAGGCGGACAAAACCCAGTAGAGCGCCAGATTGTAGGATTGAATGAAAAAGGCTTTAACCACTCTCCAGCCGAAACAGACTGGTTCACCACAAAATTTTCAGGGTATATATTACTACACTCATCTTCTACAGCGGGAGTCAATCCAGAAGAAAGCAATAAAGAAACCGCGGTATCTATATAATAACCTACAACTCCAGGCATCTGAAGATACTCATTTCTCAAAAGGGGATAAGAAGAACCTTCTACAATGCCCCAAGTGCTATTAAAATCCCAACCTACACTTTGGAATGTATTCTCCTGCTTCATCTCAACTGTACCAAGAGGAGTTCCACCACATCTTGATATTGTTACCCCACTTTCATCCTTATCCCAGAAAGAACCCGATATAGAAACATCAAAGCATAATGTCGAATTGTACCCTACTAATCCTCCTACATAATTTCCTAAAATATTGCAAAAACGAGGAACAGAATAAGAATTTACTATCTCCGCAGGAGCACGGACTTCCCCTGCAATCCCACCCACAAACATTGTATTAGCATCACAGTTTCTAATCTCACAGTTTGTATGGGAATCTCTTACATAAAAATTCTCATAAGCATAACCTGTCAATCCTCCAAGATAACTTCCTATTGGAACACTAACCTCTCCCATATAAGAAACACGAGTAAAAACACCTCCACCTAAACCCACATATCCGACCACTCCGCCGAAAAACCAATAATTGTAGCTACCCAGAGGCGGGTCAATTCCTCTTACTCTGACTCTCACTGAGGTATCAAATATTGAACCTCCACCGAGAACACCTGCCACACCGCCCACATACTTAGCACCCACAGCTACTCCGTGAACCACTGTGTTCTCAATTGTAGGAGCTGTAGCCATATCACCAATTTTATTGATCTCTCCCGCAAGAATTCCTACTTTCTGAAAACCCCTTACATAAGCATTTTCAACAATGAGATTCGCAACTAAACCTTCCCACTCCCCGCCATACTCTAATCGAGCAAACAATCCGGTCGGCAAAGATGGATCATAGTCATTATTAATATACAAGCCGACAATCTTATGACCGAGTCCATACAACTTACCCCTAAACACAGGAATAGGAATAAATCCTCTGCCCTCGTTCCAATTCCATGTATTAGTAGCATCAATATCGTTCATAATCCAATATTCTCCATCTGGGGGATAGTTAGGATCTGAACCTATTTTTTGGAGTTCTTCAATAGAAGTAATCATCTTTGGAGGATAAGGACCCAAGGAAATCCTCATTTCTACTTCTTCATAGTATCCTAACAAACACGAATCTTCAGGAACAGTTGTAACCACATAATCCTGCTGAACTAAGTTACTATAAACATATTTCTCCCTACATCTAAACCCCTCCATACTTAATCTACCCTGAGCAAGCGTTTTAGGCCAGAGAGAAACATCCGGTATAGACCCAGAAAGGGAACACAGAAAAGGATATGTTATTCCATCGTATATCCCCCAGTTAGAAGAACAACTCTGAAAACATGGTGAGGATGATAAATTCCACAAAGATAAGTTGGAATAGGTATTAAAATCCTTCATTTGGGTTGTTGTCAACCCTGTACCTCCATCTGAAATACTCCTTCCACTCGTTTCAATATCCCAAAAACATTCTCTAACATTTGAAGAGTAGTTCACCCCTATAAAACCCCCTATAAAAGGTCCTACTATAGATACCTTACCAGTAGAATATGAAGCATCTACTTGAGAGTTATTTTCTAACAAGCCAATAAATCCACCTACATAACTCGCCATAATTGATGACTCTATATCCATCCTGGAATATGAATTTTCTATCAAAACATTATTAGTCCCAGCACCCACAAGCCCTCCTACATAAGAAACTGAAGGTTCATAATTCTCACAAATAACCGAACCCACTGTGTAGCTCTTCCTAATAATTGAATTAAAAGCACAAACTCCGACCAAGCCACCTACATACCTTGAACCATGAACTTCACCAGTAAAAACGCATTCTTCCACTTGTGCTCCATAATATAAATCTCCTACAAGACCCCCTACTATTTCTCTACCTTTAACTATGCAATTCTCCAATCTCAGATTTTTAATTATTCCTCCCAAACCTACACCACTCTGAACAAAACCAAACAAACCGACATAATCCGTATCTGTTCTATCTATATAAAGGTTTTTAATTACATATCCACTGCCATCAAATGTCCCCACAAATCTATTAATAGAATTTCCTATTGGCTCAAATCCTCCAGGCCATGAGGATGTTTCAGTAGCATCTATATCATTAACTAAAACATAATCCCCATACATCGGGTATCCAGGAGCCCTGCCAATTTTGTTCAATTCCTCTAAGGTAGAAATCTGAATAACAGCGGAGAACGCCTTGATAGGTAAACCTATTGATAAAACTATCGTTATACTTAGCATTAAATTTAACTTGAACTTTTCACACCTACCCCATTTCATATACCTTCCTCCTTCTTGATGCAAAGCGCATCTATCTTCATTCTGTAAAATATTCTCTGAAAATAGCGAGAAAACTTTCAACTTTTTACATCTTCAATTACTTGAAAATATACGCTATTTCTAAAATATACTCGTATATTTCTAAATATCAAAAGTAACTCTAATTTATAATAATGATAAAGGTGAAAAGCTATGGAAAAAGGTATAGGCGAGGCGGTAATTGTATTGGAAACCTGGGTAACGAACACCGTAGGATTAATATTAGGTATATTTGCTTATGTAATTAATACGATATTGCTACCCCTTTATTTTATCTCAGCACTACTACAATAATTATCCAATTACAAAAGTCTGTATATATCTATTCCATACTCCGCAATTTTACGATATAAAGTGCTCTTACCAATGCCTAAAAGCTCAGACGCACGAACAACATTACCCCCGGCTCGTTTCAGAGCCTCTAATATGTGATTCTTTTGTAACTCTTCCAGAGTAGGAAAGTTCTCATGCGAAACATCTTCTTCTTCAGACTCGAAATCTTCTCTCATAATTATCTCTCCCTTAGCCAAAACCGCAGCACGCTCTACCTTATTTCTCAATTCCCTTACATTTCCACCCCAGGGTTGATTAATTAGCCATTTTATCGCTTCTTCTGAGAATCCCACTGCTTTTACTGGTATTCTTTCTCTCAACTTTTTAAGAAAATGACCTGCCAAAGGTGGAATATCCTCCTTCCGCTCTCGCAAGGGAGGAATGTAGATAACAAATGCATTTAACCTATGATATAAGTCTTTCCTAAACCTCCCCTCATTTACTTCTTTTGCTAAGTCTTTATTAGTTGCAGATATCACTCTCACATTTACCTTCATATCTAAAGTGCTACCAACTTTTCTAAATGACCCCGTTTCTATAGCTCTTAATAACCGTGCTTGATGGGGTAAGCTCAAATCCCCAATCTCATCTAAAAATAAGGTACTTCCATCCGCCTCTTCCATCAAACCTTTTTTACTTCCATGAGCTCCCGTGAATGCACCCTTCTCATAACCAAACAATTCACTTTCAAAAAGCTCATCAGGAATAGCTGCGCAATTAACTACTACCATCGGCTTGGAAGCTCTATGCGAAAGACTATGAATTAATCTTGCAACTAATTCTTTCCCTGTTCCTGTTTCACCGAGAATTAAAACACTCAAGTCAGAATGGGCACAATCTCTTGCTAACATTCTTATCTTCTGTATAACCTTGCTATTACCTATCAATGGATCAAAGTCCATACTACCAGAAAGTAACCTCTGATTCTCCCACTCTAACTGTTCTATCCTTTCCACCGCTCTTAAATATGGAGATATCGTATGAGCTATTGCAAGGAGGGTCTCAACATCATTCTCATCGTAAAAATGCTTAGGAGTTTCTCCCACCACAATTAGCACTCCATAAACATCTCTACCCAATGCTATTGGTGCTACTAATGTATTCCTAATAATAGTATCTCCGCTCTTACCGAGATACCTCTCAGGTAACAATACACCCTTAGGATGATACCTAACTTCAGACAAAATTCTCTGGACATAAGAACTCGACAAAATTGAGTTAGCCTCTTTAGGAATTACTTCAACCTCTTCCTTCCCCACAGTAAACTGAACTAAACATCTCAAATCAGGCTGGAATTTTTTATCTATAAAGCTGAATAATTGGGCAATTAATTCGTTCTTAGAGTCAAGCTGACTCAAAGTTCGTGCAAGTGAGAATAATTCAGCCAGTTCACCCGCTGTCCTGGGCTTTCCAGATTCAAAGATATCTTGCGGAACACTATCTATGAATACTGGCACACCTATGCGAAGTGGTTTAGTAGCACTACTACGACCAAATTCAGAAACTTTTCTGTTTTCATCTTTTTCCAGTAGTACTCCTACTGATAAAACAACATTACCTACACCTATATCATCCCCTAAACTCAGTCTTCTTTCCCTGATCGGAGTACCATTCACAAATGTAGAATTACTACTCCCCAAGTCTCTCACAAAAATACCCCTATTGTCTACATATAACTCACAATGTTGTCTCGATACAAGAGGATCATCAACGACAATATTACAGGACGGGTCCCTCCCCACTACTATTTTATCTCCATCTGAGATTACCCAAGTACACCCCTTAAGAGAACCCACTCGAGCGGTGATTACAAATTTCTGCATATCTTTCCCTTAACTGAACAACCCTATTTTATAAGCATACATATAAATACTTGGAATGTCAAATTCTAAATTCTTCCCATTTTGGGAAAAAGTGTAATCTTATTTTGGGAATGAAGATAGGACCCTCGTAATTACGAAGAACTCCCTCTTTTCATAAGATATTATTTACAAAAGACTTACAAAAAATGTTTTTGTTTGGCATGTACTTTGCTATTTCTATGTAAAATTGAATGTAGGTAATCCTGAGGAAGGAGTGGCCTAATATAATAATGAGCCCACTGAGGTAACGCTATAACAAAGGCTGCGGCTTGTTGCTTCTCAGTGGGCTCAAACCTCCTCGTATCTCAAGGAAGACACTATGCTCCCTTAGCGCCCGAGGGTTATTGTGCATTAGGGTATTTAACTATACCCAAGCCGTCAAGGTAGTCAACTTGGCGGCTCTTTTTTTTTATCATTCCTCTTATATTCGCTAAAAGTCACTAACTCGACTTTTCAAAAGTAATTAAAATATAATCCTTATATTTAATTTACTTTTCCTCAAACTACCTTTACAAGGGAACAAAAATGACCATAGAGCCTCACGGTGGGAAATTAGTCAACCGTTATGTTCAACTTGAAGAGAAAGAAGAAAAAATAGCCGAAGCAAAAAAACTAAAAGCATTATATATCGATGAATATTTAAGCTTTGACTTGGATGGCATTGCAAAGGGCATATTTAGCCCTCTCAATGGTTTTATGGGAGAAGAAGAAACTCTTAACTGCCTTCATTACATGTACCTAAAGAAAGGAGTACCTTGGACAATACCCATACTTCTGGACACATCTTCCGAGAATTCTGAGAAAATAGAAATAGGAGAAAAGGTTGCTCTAATCAGCAACTCAAACAATATAGTCGGCACAATTACTGTTAGGGAAAAATTCTCGATAGATAAAACATTACTTGCAGAGAAAGTCTATGGGACAAAAGATATAGCTCACCCAGGAGTAAAGAGGACATATTCTTTAGGGGAAATTTTTATTGGTGGAGAAGTAGAAGTTTTTGAGAAAAAAACTATTGAATTTGAAGAATATAACTTGCCTCCAAAAGTAACGAGAGCGATATTTAAAGAAAGAAACTGGAAAAGAATTGTGGCTTTTCAAACAAGGAATCCTATCCATAGAGCCCATGAGTATCTAACTAAGTGCGCACTTGAGATTTGTGACGGTCTGCTTATTCATCCTCTCATGGGGACAACTAAATTAGATGATATTCCAGGGGAAGTAAGAATGAAATGTTACAGAGCTCTTGTCGAAAACTACTACCCCCAAAACCGCGTACTTCTAAGTCTAATGCCCGTAAATATGAGATATGCAGGTCCTAAAGAAGCAATTATGCATGCTATAATCAGAAAAAACTACGGCTGTACTCATATAATTATCGGAAGAGACCACGCAGGTGTGGGAAATTATTATGGTACCTATGATGCCCAAAGAATTTTTGATCAGTTTGACCCTAACGAACTAAAAATTACCCCCTTATTTTTTGAAAACACATTCTATTGTAAAACTTGTGGTAACATGGCGTCTACAAAGACTTGCCCACATGACGAATCACATCACATAATTCTTAGCGGAACGAAAGTAAGAGAAATGCTATCTAAAGGTGAAAAACTTCCTTTAGAATTTACTCGCAAGGAAGTAGCTGAAATTTTGACCTCTTGGATCAAAGAATCCCGAAGTTAAACTTTCTATATACTTTTTGGAAACATGAGAATAGGTATAAACTTAACTTCCACTCCCAACTATGAGCCAGATGAGTTGGTTACCCGTTTCTTTAAAAAATTTCTTCAATATGCTTCTAATGCAAGAGGGACTACAGAATTTCTGGTGTTTGTAACCGAAAACAACAAGGACTTGAACTTCCCTACATCTGAAGTAATCCAAATTCCTCTAATGGAAAATCGACTTTTTTCTAAGTTGTATATTCGTTCTTCTCCATTAGACCCATTGATTCAAGAAAAAAAGGTAGAAGTGATAATCTCTCCACTTGAAAGTGCCTCTCTTATCTCTTCTATACCCTGCATTCCTTTAGTTCTCCATACGGAAAATTGGTTCTCCGGCCCTCAAAATATATTAACATTTTTGAACCGAGAAAGCAGAAGAGTACTAAGTAACTCTCCTTTCTGGCTAACTGCTTCAGAATATGGTAGAAAGCTATGCTTAGAAGAATGGAAAGTCCCCCTAAATAAGGTAATTGCAGTAACAGTAGGTGCGGAAACAGCACTTACTAAGACCTCTTCCTCTATAATTCAACAAAGATACTTTGTAAGTGCTGTAGACGATTCCACAATAAGACACCTTCCCGAAATTATCGACACATTAAAAAATCTCCTATCCTCCCAACCTCATACAATAGTTCTTATCGGTAAATCGCATAGAAAAGAGCCAAAAGAATGGGGGGAAAATATTTTAAGAGTAGAAAAATGCCCAGATAACACTTTAGGAGGTATTCTACATAATTCGAGTGCGTTTATATACCCAAGCCTGTATGATGTGAGTGCTCTTAGAATAATCGAAGCACTCCAAGCAGGGACCTGTGTAATTACACCATTTAACCCAGCTTATGAGGAAAAGTGCGGAGAGCTACCATTTTACTATCAAGGTGGAACAATCTCATCTTTTCATAGTGCTCTAAATCGCGTAATGTCCCTACCCAACGATGAAAAACAGGAAAGAATTAGGTTGGGGAGGCTAAGAGTAGCTGAGTACTCTTGGCAGGAGACTGCTTGGAAAATAATAACTACCCTCAAAAAATCTATTTAATGAGATAATCTTTTGTATCTTGAAGATACTTACCGTATATAATAAATAAATCATACCGAGAGGAGTAAGTTATGAGCACAGTTTTAGGCATTGATGTAGGTACAAGTGGAACGAAAATTGTTGCTATAGGTGAGAATGGAAACATAATTGCATCCGTTACTAAAACTTACGAACTTATAAGTCCAAAACCAGGCTGGGCACAACAAAATCCCCAAGATTGGAAAAAAGCAGTGTTTGAAGGCATTAAAGAGATAACATCTAAATTGCCAAAAGGGGATGTATGCTCAATTGGGTTGACAGGCCAAATGCATGGCTCCGTATTTTTAGATGAAGGTGGTAATGTCTTATACCCTGCAATACTTTGGTGCGACCAGAGAACCGCAAAACAGTGCGAAGAAATCACCAAAAAAGTAGGAGAAAAAGAACTTATAGAAATGGTATCGAACCCAGCCCTCACTGGATTCACTGCACCCAAAATACTTTGGCTTAGAGAGGAAGAACCCGAAGTTTACAAGAAAGTGAAACATGTACTCCTACCTAAGGACTATATCAGATATGAATTGACCGGAGAATTTGCATCTGATGTTGCAGATTCTTCAGGAACTTTACTATTTGATGTAAAAAATAGAAAATGGCATGAAGAACTGCTTTCTATACTGGAAATTCCTATCGAGTGGCTTCCTAAAACCTATGAAGGTCCCGAAGTAACCGGAACGATAAAAGCGGATATAGCCAAAGAATTAGGACTATCATCTGAAACTTTAGTCATCGCCGGCGGTGGAGATCAAGCAGCGGGCGGGGTCGGTTGCGGTGTTGTAAAACCGGGTATCGTATCAGCCTCACTGGGAACAAGTGGCGTAGTCTTCGCATTCTCTGAAACTGTCCATACTGACCCTGAGGGCAGAGTGCATACATTTTGCCATTCAGTCCCAGGTGCATGGCATGTTATGGGAGTAATGCTTAGCGCAGGCGGGTCATTACAGTGGTTCAGAAACAAATTATGCTCAGAGGAAGTGGCACTATCACAAAAAACAGGTGTAGACCCGTATGTATATATTACTGCTTCCGCGGAGAAAGTCCCCCCAGGCTCTGCAGGGTTAATTTTCCTACCGTACCTAACAGGAGAAAGAACTCCCCACAAAGACCCATATGCCAGAGGTGCATTCATAGGCCTTTCTCTAATGCACGGTAAAGCGGAAATG
The DNA here is from genome assembly GCA_026415215.1 of Candidatus Hydrogenedentota bacterium. Classification (GTDB taxonomy): domain Bacteria; phylum Hydrogenedentota; class Hydrogenedentia; order Hydrogenedentales; family Hydrogenedentaceae; genus Hydrogenedens. The sequence goes on along the minus strand of JAOAHN010000084.1, from coordinate 33,266 downwards.
GCAAGAGCAATTCTTGAGGGTGTCGCTTTCGGTATGAGAGACAGTGTTGAAATTATGAAGGGAATGGGTATACCTATAACACAGATAAGAATCTCAGGAGGAGGAGCAAGAAGCCCACTGTGGCGCCAAATCATGGCAGATGTGTGTAATGTACCAATAGTTACAATAAACATAGATGAAGGACCGGCATTCGGCGCAGGACTACTTGCAAGTATTGCCGCTGGAATGTTTAGTTCCCTTACTGAAGCGTGTGAAACTGTGATAAGAGAAATAGACCAAACTAATCCCATACCACAAAATGTCGAAGAATACGAGTTCTGGTATCAGGAGTTTAAATCTGCATACAGAACATTAGCACCCGCGTATAAAAAAATAGGCAAGAAATTGGGATTATAGTAAATTTACACCCTTTTCATAGATATCCTATATAATTTTATTTGTGGCGTAGTTCATAAAGTAGCTTGTGCAAATCAATGCAAACCTTATTAATATCGTTGAGAATCTTTTTCCCTTCCCCATTCTTAATAAGCAACTTATATTTAACAACCTCTTTCGCAAGTCTGAGTAATTCTTTTTTATAAGGTTCTATTGTTTTACTTTTTTCTTGCCCCAAAAGTTTACTTAACTCCTCATCACAAGCGCATAATAATGACTCTGATTCATACAACTTACCTCTTGATTTAACAAGGTCCTCACAAGCATAAAGGCTATTAAAAATATCATCTTTAAGTTTACTTAAAATTTCTAACTTCTGGGGAGAATTTTCCTTTGATAAGTAATCTTCAAGTTTCTCATAGTAATAATCTCTTAGATCTTCACAATAGTTCTTTAACAGTTCCGTATCTATCTTTATCTGTTTTGCTACAAACTCTACCGTTCTACCTACAATCACATTCTCCCAGTTTCTACATACATCAGGCGTAGCAATGAGAAGTATCAATCCCTGTCCTGGAAACATCTCTCTATGAAAAACGGGCTGTACTTCAACCCATTCGTAGGTCCTTACAAATTGAGTAGCATCGTATATCTTAACCCCCTCAGAAAATGAAGTTTTGAATTTTACATCTACACTCGTCACTTCTGAAGTATCTTGATTGACAAGATAAAATATATAAAAATCTTTGCCCTTGAACCAGCTTTGTGAAATAACATCTATCGACTGTGGACATCTCGAACGCTCATGTCGGCGACTTCTAACTTCCACTTCGATATCTGGAGAATGTGTTAATGGAACAGAATGAAGAAAAAGAGGGGAAAGTGCAAAAAACCTTCCAAGCCTTGCTCCTAATTCCTGCCATACATCAGTTGAACATAGAAAAGGTCCAGTTATCGACTTTTCGCAGTCCCCCCCTAACCATAAAGGAATATTGTGATAAATATAACTCAGCCATCCCCTTGCTCCAGATGAAATAGCAAGATTCAACATCAGCCTTACTTCGGGTGCAGAATTCCAAAGGGGAAAACCTGTAGCAGAAACAAAAGCATGAGTAATTACCCATAGTTGCTGTCCTCTTGAAACACGGTAATGAGTCCTAACGAGCTGTCCAAATTCCCAAGGATTCTTTGAACGCCAGTGGCTTAAACCAGATATAGATGAGATAGATGCATATATAGGGAAAGCATTGGCTTCTCGTGTCAGATATATTACAGGATTATTAGGAGCGACATGTTCAAGCTTCTTCTTCAAAAATATATAACCGTCAAAATCTTCATCTGAAGGTGACTCTTTTATAACCCAACCGAACAAGGACGGATAAGAAGCATTCTTTTTTATTTCCTCACAGTATTTATCCCAAAATCCTGACATGTTAGATACATCGAGTTTCGTAGGCTCCTCTTCAAGAGATATTACCACCTTTATTCCATATTTGTTGGCTACATCAAAAACTATATCTCTGTCTCCAGGAAGAAAGTCGAAATAATCCTGTAAAAAAACAATAGTGTGATAATGTTGAGCGATATCTTCAAAAAGGAGGTTCAGATAAGTTTCAAGATCCACCTTTATCTCGCTACACATTTTCTTAATAACATCTGCTTTAAGATATGTTCCTATAGGGAAAAATGTATCCAGTATAGAATACCTTAAAGGTCTTTCCCCAGAAATGAGAACCGCTATGCGAGATTTAATGAACTCCTTTTCTCTCTCTGTAAAATCTCTGAATCTTACATTTTTTATGAATAAACACTCTTTAGTCCGAGTATGTGAATATAAGCGTATGACAAAATTCTCCATTTTTCGAGGAAATCCATTATAGCTCCAAACCCTCGCCACCGTAACCCATTCTGAAGAAGGCTCAAGATATTCAGAAAATTGTCCCGTATTGTAATACCAACTCCAGGCGGGAACTCCTCTACCAACTTCAGTATTATATGTCATCTCGACCACAGGATAATCATTACTTGAAATTGGAAAATGGGGGACATCCTTAGACATCGTGCTTAGAGGAGCCCAAAAAGTAGGAGTTACTTTCTGGATTGTTAAATCTGCTCTGACTACATTAGTAAAATCTCCCTCAAACCGGAGATATTTACTTTCTCCCCCAAAATCAGAGATTAGTTTTTTACTTGCCCTGATAAATTTCCACTCCTCTTCAGAAGGATGGTCTGCGGTAACCCATTTAGCCAGATCCTCTGCCCCAAATTCGATGGCAGGACATCCCTCTAATTCTTTTTGAGAAGGAGTATCCTTGAGCCCCGCTAATATACCTCTATATACATACTTACTCATCACAAAAATTCCTATCACCTCTGCACCATAGAGGTCTGTTTTTTCAAAGAGCGCCTCAGGAAAAATTCATCTGCACATACTCCCGCAAGTATCACCCCTCCCATCACCACATACTCCAACTCACTCCTTATGCCGAGAATATTGACCAAGTTTCTCAGAGTCATGATTAAAGCTATTCCAAGAATAACACCAAATACATTCCCTGTCCCCCCTCTCAAACTACAACCGCCTAACACTGCTCCCGCAATGGCATAAAGTTCATAGAAACTTCCAAAATCAGAAGGCTGAACAGAATTAACCTTGAAAGCAAATAATAAACCACCTACTCCCGCAATAAGACTACAGATAACATAGGCTGAAAGTTTTAACCGTTTAGTTTGTATTCCACTAAACCTTGCAGATTCTTCATTAGCCCCAAGGGCAAATAAGTGTCTTCCTACCGGTGTTAAGTGGAGGAACAAGCCTATTATGACCGCCGAGATTACCATAATAACCAAAGGCGCAGCGACTAAATCGAAGACGAGTGACAGGGTAGATGAAGAATTTCCTTCTCCTACTTGAACTAAATCTAAAAGACTCCCTCTTCCCAACCATTTCCAACCTTGTAAAGCATTTCCAAAACCTTGGGTAGTGTCTTTTGCTATGAACCTCGCTATTCCTCTATAGGCAAAAAGTCCACACAATGTAACTACGAAAGGCTGAATGTTAAAGTACGAAATAAGCAAACCGTGCCAAAGCCCAATTAATCCTGCAATACCAATAGCAAAGGGGAAAACTAAAAACGGGGAATAACCTTCTCCTTTATCTATGAGTATACAAGATATTACAGATATAAGACACACTACACTACCAATCGATAGGTCTATTCCCCCTGTAATAATTACTACTGACTGCCCTAAGCTAAGAATACCAAATAGTCCTATCCAAGGTAGAAGGTTCTTAAAATTCGTCAACGAGACAAATTTACTCGAAAAAGCAACACCTGTATCTCGAGCGTATAAATACCAGTAAATCCATTCCCAAAAATATGCAACTATGCATAACACTACTATCAGTCCAACAAGCCCAAATGCTTTTCTCATCCTACACTTCCTTTGGGATAGAATAATTAACTAAAAGTAATCTTCTTTAAGATTTACCCAAAATCTTTTTAAGATTATTCCAAAACTCATCTACATTATCTTTCGTAATAGAAACCGTGGGAATAAATATCTGTTTGTTAGGCGGAATACTACTTTCATCCCCTTCTGCTAACTCCTTCAAAATCTTCACCGACTGATAGCCAAATTCAAATGGCTGTTGAACCACGGTTCCATATATATATCCATCTTTCACTCCTTGAAGAGTTTCATCCTCCTCATCAAAACATACTATCTTAACTTGGCCTAACTTGCCCGAGTCCCGAACTCCATTCAATATAGCTGGACCATTGTAGCTCCACAACCCAACAAAACATGCCACATCGGGATAACGCACTAAAGCATCTTGAACATTTGCAATTGCTTTAGAACGGTCTGTTTCATCTGTTCTCACATCTATAATTTGATGACCCGTTGACTCTATTTGCTTTTTCAGGCCTTCTAACCTATCCCTTGCATTCTGGGCATCAAGTGTCCCTACACATACTATTATTTTTGAGCCCGGTGGTGTGCAAGCCTGAACAAGTTTACCCGCTTCTATACCCGCCTCAAAATTATTTGTTCCTATGTAACATTTCCTAAGGCTATTAGGAGCATCGCTATCTTGAGTAATCAGATTAACTTTCTTAGCAGCCTCGTTGAGCATATCGGTTTGATTTTCAGGGTCTTTAGGACTTATTGCAATGCCTGATACTCCCATAGTGATTAAATCCTGCAAAATCTGCTGTTGCTGTTCCGCAGTTCCAGCCGAAGGTATTCTGAAAATAACCTCTACTCCAAAGTCCCCAGCCGCTTTTTGGGTTCCTGCTTCTGCTATCTTCCAAAAGTCAGATGCGTTATTAGTTATGAAAGCTACTTTAACCCTCTTCAAAGAAGGAGGTTGAAGGGTGGGTTTTTCAGATAATTGTTTTGCTCCGGAAGAAGCTCTTTGGGAAGGAGCAACCTGTTGAGTCCCATCGGTTTTAGGTCCTCCTCCACAACTTGACATTAAGGAAGTACTTGTAAATAAACCAACCAAGACCAAAAAACTTAATATGATTTTCACTTTCATTACCTATCTCCTTATTTTTTAATTTTGCAATTTATTATATAAAAATAGGATATCAAAACTTTATACTAATGAGTTTTTGTTATCTCCCTGTGAAGAATCTTTTCTGGGGAACCAACACTCTTTAAGTAAAAAAGAGCTTTCAGGATTTTTCTCTCATCAGGAGTAAGGTCTCCATTCTTACCCAAATGGGATATCCTATGCATAACCGCGTGATAAAGTATGATACCCCCTGCTACCGAAATATTAAAACTTTTAGTAAACCCATACATCGGAATAATAACTCTTTCATCAGCGTGAGTAGTCATTATACTTGAGACACCCGAATGTTCATTGCCCAGAACAATAGCAGTAGGAATTAAAAAATTAACCTGGTCAATAGGCTTAGCATTCTCAAACGCAGTGGCACATATCCTATACCCTCTTTCTCTCAGCCAATTTAAGCATTCCTCAGCACTTTTCCACCTCAAAATATCAAGCCACTTCTCAGCCCCTTGAGTAATCCTATTTGCAGTTTTATATTTAGCACATGTCTCAACTATATGAACACACTGAAAGCCAAGCGACTCCGAAGTTCTTATTACCGCATTCACATTACCGATATCATATAGCCCATCTAATACAGTGACAACCGTATATGTTCTATTATTTATCACGGATTCTATTCTTTGTTTCCTCTCTTCTGTAATCCAATTACACAACCCTGAGATAATCTCTTCAGAACTCAAAAGTAAATCCCCCACCTTAATCGGCTCTTTATGTGGAAACACGGTTGTCATATATCTCTTACTTATTGTGAACTCTTTAGACTAACTGATATTATATCTAATTATTAATATTTATTCTCTGCTATTATTTGATACTTGGGATATGGGAACATTAATAGCTTTAGCAAATCAAAAAGGTGGCGTTGGAAAAACCACCACCGCAATTAACATTTCTGCCTGTCTGGGCAAAGAAGGCTATAAAACATTACTAATAGACTTGGATCCACAAGGAAATGCTACCCAAGGACTTGGTTTTGATAAATCTCAACTTAATGGAACAGTTTATACAATACTTTCAGGTGACCATTCTTTATCATCAATAATTAAACCCACTTCATATCCTAATCTTTATTTAGCACCATCGAATCGGGAATTAGCAGGAGCGGAAGTAGAATTAATAGAAGTAGATTCCAGAGAGTATAAACTAAAAGAAAAAGTATCACCAATAAAAAACAATTTTGACTTTATAATAATTGACTGCCCTCCAGCATTAAGCTTGTTGACTGTAAATGGACTTGTATGTGCAGAAAAGGTTATAGTCCCCTTACAATGTGAATACTATGCGTTGGAAGGGCTCGGCGAATTGTTGCAAACCGTGTTAAGAATAAGAGACAATTTTAACTCTAATCTTAAGATTCTCGGAATAGTTTTAACTATGTTTCAACATACTAATCTGTCTCGGCAAGTTGAGTCAGATGTTAGGACTCACTTCGAACACATAGTCTTCAAAACGGTAATACCTCGAAATGTAACTTTGAGCGAAGCTCCAAGCTATGGAAAACCTGTAATATACTATGATGAAAAATCAAGTGGAGCTATTGCATACGCACAATTGACAAGGGAGATACTTGACCGTGAATTCAGGTAGGAAAAAAGCCCTTGGAAAAGGTTTAGACGCTATTCTCGGACCGCTAAAAGTCCCATCAGAGGGACTTTCGTCTAAGGGTTTGGGTCAAGATGAAAAGGGGGAAGACGAAGGCAAAATACTTCAGCTCGACCCAAATAAAATAATGCCTAATAAATATCAGACGAGGAAGAATTTTGACGAAGATTCTTTGAAAAGCCTCGCAGAATCCATAAAAAAATATGGGCTACAAGAGCCAATTGTGGTTAGAAAGAAAGAAGATACCTACGAATTAGTCTGCGGGGAAAGAAGGCTACGGGCATCTATTTTAGCAGGGGTAACTCAAATCCCTGCTATATGTAAAAATATCTCTGATGATGAAGCTCTTTTAATTGGGCTCATCGAAAATATTCAAAGAGAAGACCTCAATCCTATAGAAGAAGCAGAAGCGTACATTACTATTATAAACAAATATAACTGGACTCAAGAACAATTAGCTGAAGCCATCGGCAAAGACAGAAGCACCGTCGCAAATACCATTCGCCTTATCAATTTACCAGATGAAATTAAGGAACTTCTAATATCCCGCCAAATCTCTTCCGGACATGCCCGGTGTTTACTATCTCTGCCCACAAAGGAAGCCATTATAAAACTCGCAAATGAAATTGTGTCGAAAGAATTATCAGTAAGACAGACAGAAGAAATAGTTAATAGAATTAATGAAAAAACGAAGAAAAGGAGAATTTCCCAACCTAATGTAAAAGACCCATACATAAGAAAAGTCGAACAGACACTTAGCAGACAGTTAGGAACAAAAGTAATCCTAAAACCCCAGTCTACGGAGAAGGGGAAAATTGAAATAGAATACTACTCAAATGAAGACCTAAATCGAATACTGGAGATTTTAGGGTATTCAGAAATATAGCGGAGTAGAAAAATGATTGACATAAAATTACTCAGGACGAATTTAGACTACATAAAAGCTCGGCTTGAAACTCGTGGAAAAGAGATTCCTGCTCTAAATGAACTACTCGAGATCGACAAGTTTAGGAGAGAAAAACTCCACCAATGTGAATTGCTAAGGGCAGAACAGAACAAAACAGGAGAAATAATTGCCCAGAGGAAAAAACAAGGAGAGAATGTTGAGGAATTATTAAATTCAATGGCTGAAATTAAACAGAAAATTAGCTCTTTAGAAAATGAAATTAAACTTATTGATGAGGAAATACAAACTCTACTATTAGTTATTCCCAATATTCCCCACGAAAGTGTACCAATTGGAAAAGACTCAAACGACAATGTGGTAATAAGAAAATGGGGTGAACCAACAAAATTCAATTTTGACCCCTGGGACCATGTCCAATTGGGAGAATTTCTCCACATTCTCGATTTCGACCGAGCGGTAAAAATCTCAAAGACAAGGTTCTCTTTATCTATTGGAGTTGGTGCACTACTGGAAAGAGCCCTAATAAATTTTATGCTCGATGTACACACAAAACAACACGGTTATAAAGAAGTTCTCCCTCCATTACTTGTTAACTCTGTCACGATGCAAGGCACGGGACAACTACCAAAATTTGCAGATGACCTATTCAAAATAGAAAAAGAAGACCTGTGGCTAATTCCTACTGCAGAAGTCCCAGTGACAAACATACATAGGGAAGAAATACTTCCAGACAATGTATTACCTATAAAATATGTATCTTACACTCCTTGTTTTAGAAGTGAGGCTGGGTCCTATGGAAAAGATACTCGTGGTATAATTCGTCAACATCAGTTCAATAAAGTTGAATTGGTAAAATTCACTCGACCCGAGGAATCATGGGATGAACTCGAAAAACTTACTAACGATGCTGAGCGAATACTACAATTATTAGGTTTACCATATCAAGTTGTAGCACTTTGCACTGGAGATCTTGGCTTCTCTTCTGCCAAAACTTACGATATTGAGGTTTGGTTACCTGGACAAAATTGTTATAGGGAAATTAGCTCGTGCTCAAATTTCTTAGATTTTCAAGCCCGCAGAGCCAATATTCGATTCAAGAGAGATAGGAAACCCGAATATGTCCACACATTAAACGGCTCCGGTTTAGCGGTGGGCAGAACTGTGGTAGCGATTTTAGAGAACTACCAACAACCAGATAGAAGTGTAGTAATACCTGAAGTTCTTAGACCCTATATGAACAACATCGAAAGGATAGAACCCCCGAAATGAGCGAAGATCTTATAAGGAAAGCTGCTGAAATAATAGCAGAGTCAAAGAATGTAGTGGCAGTAACAGGTGCAGGAATTTCAGTTGAAAGTGGTATACCCGATTTCAGAAGCCCAGGTGGACTGTGGTCTAAATACCCACCAGAAGAATATGCTACTATAGACGCCTTCTACGAGAATCCAGATAAAGTGTGGGAATTATTCTACGATATAGGAGAAACTTTATCAAAAGCCAAGCCCAATCCTGCACACTACGCACTTGCAAAACTCGAAGAATTGGGTCATCTCGTGGCAGTAATTACACAGAATATCGATAACCTCCACTACGAAGCAGGAAATAAAAATGTTATTGAATACCACGGAAACGCTCGAACATTATTTTGCCCAGCTTGTAAAAGAAGAAGGCCAATTAGCATGCTTCACAGAGAGCACGGTGCTCCACGATGCGAATGCGGAGGATTTATGAAGCCAGATGTAGTTCTATTCGGAGAAATGATACCCTCACAAGCTCTGTTTATGGGGGAAACACTCTCAAAAAGCTGTGATATAATGCTTGTAATAGGCACATCAGCTCAAGTATATCCTGCTGCTTCTCTCCCTTACACCGCAAAACAATGGGGAGCAACTATTATAGAGTTTAATACTATAGAAACTCCATTTACCCATTCTGTATCAGACATTTTCATAAAAGGACCTGCAGGAGAAACTCTCCCAGAAGTAGTAAGAATAGTGGAACAATTGAACAAAATTGATACGGAAAAATAACTATGTGATATAATTTTATTAATAATAAGAGAGGAGACACAGCAAAATGGCTGTGTATGAATATCATGCAATAAGGATTGAAAAAATAGATGAAAATGATTACGAGAAATCTATTATAGGGGGTGTAGTTTTAGCAAAAAATAGACAAGAGGCGAAGGACAAACTTAGGAAAAGAGGGCTCAAAGCTACCATGCTTAAACGAGCTCGGGGATTAATGGCTCTTATAAAATGGCTTGACGCTGATGTAAAGTAGTCTGCTAACTTTTGATAAGTCCGTAGAATTACTTCTTTATCCTATTCTTATTTTTGATTTCCAGAGAAATTTTCAACTATTTTTGTGATATTCAGATTACACTATTTTATTTCTGAGGGGTAAACATCAGGCACCACTACAACACGAGTGCTGAACACATAATCAATATCTTTTAACTCTGGGACATATCTCTCAGGACCTGGAAACTTAATCTGCACGAAGAACGCTGTCCAACCTTTATCCGGCACAGGCACTGTGGCTACATAAGGATATACCTCATTTGGTCCAAATTCACATACACACTCTTCACCATCTTCTCCTTCTACTTGGTAATTAGCAGTTTTCTCCGAAATATGCGGAGGAGAAGTTGATATTACTTTAGCAATCGAAAACTTTTCCCCTTCGTTATTAGGAGCAAAGTGATTACTCTCTATCGCAGATGATAAATCTCTTAAATTAACCTCAGTATTAGAAACAGCCAACCTCATCGTCACAGGGTCAAATTGATATATATAATGTCCTTCGCTCGCAATACAATCATCTACCCTAAGGTCACCTAATAATAACTTTTCAGATTGAAGTTTAACGGCGTTATATTTATATCCATCCCACATAACGAAATCGTATTGGTCCAATTCATCAACTCTCTGTGCTTGAATTTCTGAATTTATCCATCTGAATACGCTTTGAATCTTATCCGAAATCCTTTCAGTATTAGTACACAGAGTAAGAACTTCATTTCCTTTCAGGACGAGATTCATACTAACCAGCCCCATAGGTTCTATCGTTATAAATTCCTCGATCCCTATGGGCTTCCATATCACTACGATGTAATTTGAGATCTGGGAATAATCACTTCGGGCACATCCATAAATGTAATTAGAATCCACACAACTTTGTTTAGAAAAATAAGATGCCCAGACATAATGAGCATTAACCACCTCTTCAAAGCTCAATTCTGTAGCGTCTGAAATACCACGAATTATATCCCCCCAAATCTCAGGTATGTCATTCATTCCACTTTCATAAGTTCCACCTCTCTTCTTTACAACCGAGGATATTGCAGAGATTGTAGAGACGATTTCTTCCTTTAACAGAGACCCATATTCGTATCCCATTTGATAATAATCACCTTCCAAACAAACCCACTTTAACCTATCGGTTCCTGTAATATCTCCAAGCATAGCTTTATAACCTGAGTGATTTTCATTAATTGGAAGGTGAGATTTCGCCGAAGTAACAGATGTTGTGCCCTCGAATATAGAATCATAATCGAAACCGGGATCGCCTCCACATTCCGCACAAAATGGTTTTAACCTTCTGCTTGTCCAGCTAAGCCCTATAGTCTGAAGTCTAAAATCTCTTTTAGTATTATTAGTGGCTTGCCATAATAGAACCTCTTTGGGTTTAGTTATAGCATCCAATCGTATTCTAATAGCTCTCTTCGAAGGATCACGCTCTGTGACATCCTCCTCGACCCACCACACAAATTTCGGTTTTTCTCTACTGTTAACTTCAGAAATATAGAAAGCTAACATCGATTTAAGAGTAGCCTCATCCAAATCAATCGCATCACTTGACGACACTGAATGGTCAGTATTGGGTGCGTAATACAAATATGCGTTTACTGGATAAATAACACCATTAGGAAGAGATTGAGAAGGCTTTAATAAACTAAAATAAAACTTCGCTGAGTCTGGAAGGAAGAACTGATCACCAGTAGAGTTGACAATGAACTTAGGTATCTGCAAAAAATTCACATAGTGGATAGGATCTACTATTTTCCATAAAGAGTTTCCCTCTGGCGTTTCAATCCTGTCAAATATTCCAAATTCCACATAATCCTTAAGAGCAGTTGAAAAAGTTCCATAGGAATTATAATGATGCTCTATCTGTAAGGGCATATTTAATACATCTATAACAATTGGAATTACCGCACACACTCTTGAGTCTACTGCAGAGGTAAGCCACGAAGTCCACCCTCTCTTGGAAGCACCTGTCACAATAAAATTATTAATCTCAAGTCTTCTCCCAGGCTTCTTATACTTCACAAAATCTTGGATAGTATCCATAGCCCTAACTGCGGAACGCACCATGGGCAACAGCACAGGCCAAGTCATATCTGGCGAGTCAACTTCAAAACCTTTCATGTATTTGTCAAAACTATAAGCTATGATTCCATCTTCCACCCTATCCTTGGTGTCACCTACAAATCTCAGAGGTTGGTTTGGAACTGCTTTTATAAAACATGCCAAGGTTCCCGTAGCGGACACAAAAGGAATAGCTAAATTCGCAAGCTTCAACAGGTCTGGTTCTGTTGTTGAACTCCCACCCGTTATAACAAGTAAAGCCTTATCACTCAAAACTATTGAGGGTTCAATTATAGTTACAAAGTGTTCCCAAGGAACCGCATTCTTTACTTCACTTTCCCCTCTCCACATACCTGATGTCATTTTTAATACATAAGACGAAACACCTACTTGGGTAAAAGCCCCAGTACTCACAAGCTCATAATCATAATATGGATCGCACTTTTCCACATACTCTTTCAGAATTTCATTTTCAGGGAAAGGCTTACCTGCATTTGCTTTAAAGGTAGTCTTTATAGGACTTACAGAACTTAAACTTACATTGCTAACCAATAGGTATATATAATCAAAACAACCTTCTTCTATGTCAGAGAAATCTGTAAGAACTATTTCGTCGTTAACTCCATCTGAATCTGCATCTAATCCATCGTCATCAAGCAAATAAAACTTATCCTTTGAAGGATGATACAACGCAAATTTCAAACTGTTTCCATCCTCATCTTTAACCCATTCTGAAGGATAAAAAATAATTCTTAACTTAGAACTCATCGGATTTATTTTTATCCTCACTACCCTCGATGAACAAGGTAATACATTATTTATTTCAGGAAGGTTATTAGCACTTATTGTTATATTATCAGTAGGGGCTGGAATCTCCTTCGCACTAATAGGAACTACAGAAAAAGCCTTCTCATTTGGCTCTAAATCCTCAATATCCTCATCAGAAGGTCTAAGGGAACTATAGTCATCTCTCTCAAAACCTCTTCCTCTTGCAAATTTCCAGTAAATATCCGATAAACCTTCTTCTTCACTATCATCTTGTTGCTTATCCATACTTTTTTCAGATTCAGAAGTGGCAGTTCTTAAAACCTCGTCAAGTGTTTCATATACAATTCTCACCAAGAGCTCATAAGTAATCACCTGTCTCGGATTAAATGAAACAAAAACCTCTTCTAAACCCTTCAGAAAAGCTCCTATTACCACTGGAGTAACTACATCTGCATAATTCTCCTCAAGATACTTATCCAAAAAAACCCAAAACTCATGACCTGCACTGTAGTACCTCTTCTTCCCTTGCGCCACTGGCTGAAATAATGTTTGTGTTAAATCATAGTATTCATTCTCTCCAAAAGACCTCGCTTTAATTTCACCATTGGTTCCACCATTTATTGCTACCTTATCAGATCTCTGGCCAAAATAAATTGCCAAAGACTCCCTCAGACCATTCATATAGGATACCATTCGCGGAGACCCGGTAGGGTCAATGTCAGACAAATCTGGCACGCTCAGATCTAATAGTCTGTAATTTTTATAACAAGAATAGAACAAATATTGTGCAAAAGCGTTGTAAATAGTAAACTTTTGTTTTATATCAGGATTATTCCTTGCGGAAATAGCATTATGTATAGAAATCATAAGTAGTTGTTTGGGATCAATCACAACATTCCCAAATCTACTACTTCCATATCTCAATAGATTAAAATCATCATAATCTGAAGTATAAACCGGATTTATGTTAAATAAGAGTAAGCCATATCCCCCATCCCCTACATCAACAAGAATAGGATTTTTCAACCCTGAAGCTAAAAACTCTATATAACTCTTAAGCAAGTTTTCCACTACTTTACCAGAAAGCTCGGTAACCTCATCTTCCGAAAAATCTTCTCTGTAAAAAGAATTGGGGGAATTCATATCCCCTTTCTCCAAAGCAACGATTTGCTTCAGAGCATTTTCAGAACCAAACACTTTCCATTTCAATGCCCAGGGATATTTTAACTGCAAATCTTCAGGAGAGTCGATAGTTACATTTGATATTAAAGCTTTTGGGAAAAAGCCTACGAAGTATATTGCTTCAGCTGGAAGACCAGTAACATTAGACACAGCATATTTATCTTTTCTCTCTCCCAAAACTGGAATCACCGAACCATCTTCAAATAATGCCATAATAATGTATCTATTTGAGGGTCTATCTGTCCTATCTCCTTCCCCCGTAAGCAAAGGTATTTGCATCTCGGTAGGAATTATTCGATCCCCTTCGCGAGCAAATAAATCTTCTCCAGGAGAATTATGAGCAATCCTATAATAATTTGATACTACTTCTATATCCTCGGAAAACCTAACAGAAGGTGCCCTATCTAACTGATTAATATTAAAAGTAGTTTTTTGCTTTAAAGCACCCTTCGGCACCTTTAAAACCACACCATAGCCCTCAACTAATCCAGTATACGAATCTTGGTTAGGGTCTAACACTGTAATGGTAGTCCCTGGATTCACCCTAATGTAACTTACTTCTGTCCTTTCAGAAGTACCTTTGCTCGTGGTAATCCTTAACCTGACCGTATAAAAACTTGGGTTATTACCATCTTTAGGATTATGGTAGTAGGTTTTCATAGGATTGGGTAACGAACTCGTTTCTCCATCTCCAAAGTCCCAATACCAAGCCACTATTTGAGAATCTTTAACTTCAGACAAATCTGTAAACTTCACCACAAGTGGTTCATTCCCTTCTCTTGGCTCTCCTGAAAACTTAACTATAGGAGTATCAATAGCAGGAGGAAGTTGCTCGCAACTTAAAATACACACTCCTACCATCAACACAGTAGAACCCAACAAAATACCTTTAAATTTCTTTACTCCTGTCATATTAATTTCCTTCTCCAACTATTTTGAGACATCTCCAGTATTTAAGACAAAACCCCTTTTTTCATAAACTTTACAATAAAAATCCTGCTAAAATAGTATAATTTTTCTTATCCTTTTGTCAACATTTTTCCCCTCATCTTGAATAATACAACATAATATTAACTCTTTACAGCACCTATTGGTCAATGAATAAAATTTCACGGATTTGATATAATCCACAGGATATAAAGTATACAAGGACCTCGAAAAACAATTGGAAGGCTTTTGAAAAATGAGTTTAAAGGATTCAGTATTTGAAGAACTCAAATGGAGGGGGATGATACATCAGATTACCCACCCTGAATTACCCGAAATATTAGCGAAAGAAAAACTTACCTTATACTGTGGATTTGACCCTACTTCAGACAGCCTACATATCGGGAGTTTACTACCCATAATGGGTTTAGTACACTTTCAAAGATATGGACACCAACCCATAGTTCTTGTGGGAGGCGGGACAGGACTCATAGGAGATCCCAGCGGGAAAAAAGATGAACGCCAACTTCTAAGTAAAGAGGATGTAGAAAGAAACGCACAGTTGATAAAAGAACAGTTAGCACATTTCATTTCATTCGAGGGGGAAAACCGCGCTATTATGGTGAATAACGCAGATTGGCTTTGTGAGCTAAGATTAACAGATTTTCTTAGGGATATTGGCAAACATTTCAGCGTAAATGTAATGCTTAACAAAGAGGCAATCAAGCAAAGGTTAGAAGATAGAGAGCATGGCATTTCCTACACAGAGTTTAGCTATTGTCTGCTCCAATCCTATGACTACCTCCATCTGTGTAAAAATTATAATTGCAAATTACAGGTCGGGGGCTCCGACCAATGGGGGAATATAGTTTCCGGAATAGATTTAACCAGAAAACTTTTAGGCGTAGAAACATACGGACTAACTTTCCCATTAGTTACAAAATCCGACGGCAGTAAATTTGGGAAGACTGAATCTGGAAATATTTGGCTCGACCCCAAAAAAACCACTCCCTATAGGTTTTACCAATTTTGGGTAAATCAAGCAGATGCGGATACACCAAAGTATCTAAGATACTTTACTCTATTGTCTGAAAAAGACATTTTTGAACTTGAAGAACAACTCAAAACAGAACCCCATAAGAGAACTGCACAAAAAACACTCGCGAGAGAAATCACTAAGATAGTCCACGGGGAGACTGCTTTGCAGTCCGCAATCAAGGCGAGCGAAGCTATGTTCGGTGGCGACCTTAAGGACTTAGATATATCGGTGTTGGAGGATGTATTTAGTGATGTACCCAACTACGAATTTCCCAAGGATGTGGTAGGCAAAGAATTGCAACTCCTTGATCTTCTTGTGAAAGCTGGTTTTATACAAAGTAAGGGTGAAGGGAAAAGACTTGTCAAAAATGGTGGATTATACATCAATAATGAGAGAGTAGAGGATGAACTATTGAAGCTCAGCGGGAATATGTTACTCAGTGGTAAGTTGCTTATTATTAGAATAGGTAAAAAAGACTATAAACTAATCAGATTTACTTAAGCAAGCTATTAAAATGGGGTATGAGTCATCAGAAGCTCTAATATTCAACTTGGTTGATTACAGTAATACGAGCAAGATCATTACCTTTCTATCTTCTTCAAGAGGTAAAATAGCTTGTATCGCAAAAGGTATAAACAGAAAAAATAATCCTTGGAGATTCTTTTCGGACAGATTGAATCTCGTAGAAATCCAATATATATGGAAAACTACGAGAGAGGTACAAACTCTGATAGAAATGACTCTTCTTAACAACTACCCCGAAATAAAAAAGGACATTTATAGGCAAACCCTTGCATCTCTCCTTCTCGAATATGCCTATTACCTCACTCCTCGAGAGGAGAAATCCGAAAAATCCTTTACCATAGTAAGAAAAGCTTTTGAGCTAATCAGTAATGTATGCATTCCGCTCTATGAGGTATATGAAAAAATACCCATCTTTCAATGGAGCTTACTGAAAATACAGGGGATAGAACCTCAATTAACATATTGTTGTAACTGTGGTATTCCAGTAAACAAAATCTCGAAATTTTCATTTATGGGTGGTATTGTATGTGACAAATGTCCATACCATGCATTGCTTAGTAAAGAAGAGGTATCTGTTTTACATTCGATATCTCAAATGAATATCTCCGGAGACTTACAACCAATCAACATTCAGAACCAAACTCTTAAAAAGTTAGTCTTACTTCTATGCGATTACTCTAAATTCCATACAGAACAAGAGATAAAATCTCTAAGAGTGTACAGAGAACTTTTTGACTAAAGGATTGAGGAGGTTTATCATGAAATTCTTCAAAAAGATTATTTTTCCAATATTACTTTTTACGAGTAATTTTTTTGTGATTTTTTCTTGTCAGTCTATCACCTTTGGAGATAGAGATTTCTACATTAAGAAAAATACTCTTTATAGAGGTAAAGAAACTTACACTGTTCGGGCATTTTATGAACCTAAAGTAGCTCTTAAAGGTAGTTCTCTGAGCGTAATGGTTCCAATATTAGCAAAGATAGCTGAAGTAGGTGGAAATACACTTGCACTTGACCTGCTATGTAATCCTGATAAACAAGTTCCTGAACCTGAGATAGTCAACAATATAATAGCCTATGCAGACCGAGCTAAAGAGCAATACATGACACTCCTTATTCGAATAGCACCAATGTCACCCCCTAATAAAAACAAGGAATTAATAAAAAATCTCAGAAAAGAGTTTGCTGGTAGATATAATGTTTTATATTGGTTCGATGGCCCTTACTTAGAGGAGTGGATTAAAAAAGCCCGAAAAGTAGACCGCAACTGGATTATTGTAGGGAAATCAATAAAAGCTGATATTCTCCTATGTGATTCTAAAGATACTCAAAAAGAAAATAAATTAAAAATATTTACGAATTACATAGATGAGAAAAATTTTCCTAATCTCCACTTAATTTTTGATTTTTCTGAAAAGAATTTAGAGCTTGTAGAGAACACTTTTTCTAATATTACACATTGTGAGCCAATAAAACCTACAGAATTTGAAAATATTATAAGTAGAGAAGAAAAAAATGATGGCTTTATCCCTTTATTTGACGGTAAGACACTTAGAGGATGGTGGTTTCTTGGTGAAAATCAGCAATCTTTTAATGTAAATCCAGAAGGATATATAGAATGGCAAAGCAAAGGGGGGAAAGCCCTTATGTCATGTGAGAGATACGATGATTTCATACTAAGATTAGAGTGGAAAATTGAAAAAAATGGAAATAGTGGCGTGTGGGTCAGAGCCCCAAGAGGAGGAAGGGCTTCTAAAATTGGCTTCGAGATACAAATGTTAGGAGATAGTGAAAAAAATGAACTCACTAATGAGTCTACAGGTGCAATCTACAAAGTTCTGCCCCCTAAGGTAAAGGCGACCAAACCTGAAGGACAGTGGAACGAACTGGAGATAGTCTGCCAAGGGCCCCGTGTTAAGGCAATTCTAAACGGAAATGTTATTCAAGATGTCAACTTTGACGAGATAGAGGAACTAAAATATAGGCTAAGAAAGGGATTTATAGGCCTCACCGACCACGGTAATTATTGTGCTTTTAGAAACATTAGAATAAAACCTCTAAAATAATTAGAGGAGGTGTTATCCATATGAGAAAGTTTGCTCTGATCATAGGAATAGCTTTAACTAACCTATTATTTGAGTGCTCCGCACATGAGCCATTTGTCAAAAGTGAAACTGAGCTCGAACATGGAGCCATAATAATGTCCACAGAAAATCAGGGGAACTATCAAATAGTAACCGCTAAAATACCTTACCTCGGTATTGAAGGAGACGAAAAAATTGGGCTTGCAAGGTTAGTAATACCAATTAACTACTTAGATAAAAATGGGAAACTTCCAGCCTTTTGTCATGTCCACTACGAGAAAGACATAAATGGTGCAAAAAAATGGGCAAAAAGGGGATGGATAGTTTCTACAGCGGTGTATACTCCGCCGGAGGGCGAAAATCCCATAGACCCAGCCATAGGTAATGGATTCAACTTAGCAAAAGCCATAATACAATGGGTAAAGCGTCTACCAATTGTAGATGCCTCCCACATATTGATAGATGGAGCAAGCCAAGGAGGATACATGGCTCTCGCAATGAGTGCCGAGCTATTCCCCGTTATAGCAACTCACTCTGATGTTCCAGTAGTAAACTGGGCATACAACATCTCATACTTCGAAGCAAATAGAGAAATTGCAGGTTTTGGAAAACCGATAGAAGATGCCCCTTTACCGGGTATAGCTCCTGTAATAGGCCTCGCTGATATGTGTTATAAATACTTTACAAATGACCTCAATGACGAGTCCTGGTTTTACTTAAGTCCAATATCTTACACACACTTGATTACTAATCCTGTGCTGATAACATGCGCAACAGGTGATATGCTTGTCCCTATAGAACAAATGACTAAGGAATTTGTTAGACAATTTGACGCATCTAAATTTCCTAATGGATTTACTCGAGACTTCCAAAAGTTAAACTTTTGTCAAAAAGCAAAAAAGGTTTTTGAGGAATGCCTACCTGAGAAAGATTACGAAATATTTGTCATACCTCCCCAACCGAATTCATTTGAGATAACCCGTGAGATGCTGGTCAATAGCAAATTGAAACCTAAGAAAAGGCCATCTAATCAAGATAAACCTTGGAGCAAAGAAAAACAGTGGTCTCTATTGTATCTGGACGAGGGTCCACCCGCACCATACTCTTCACATACCAAAATGGAGTGGTCTCTTTCTCCAGACTCCTTTATAGAATATTACAAATCCGCATCTATAAAACCTACTCTTCTTTCCCCTCCTAAACTTATTTATTTACTTAAGCGGTATCAGGGTATCCAAGAACCTGAAATAAAACTTAAGAATCAGAAGATTGCAAACAGACTTAACTACAGTAACATAGAAAAAATTGATATACTCATATCACTAATCACATATCTTGAACAAGGAAAAGAACATCTGAATTATTTACAAACCCTTTACAATCAATCGCCTATAAAGCCATTCGGAGAAAAGATCCTACCCAACATACTTCGCGAGGAACTCAGAAGCTTGAAAATAAGTAAAACAATATACTAACAATTACTCCATTTTATCGTACTCTTTCAGCAAAATCTCAACTGACTTGATATTTCTTTGCCACTGTTCTAACTCCTTAGTTGACATCTTCTTCGTTTCTGCTACATTCTCCGGTCGCATCTCATACTCCAAAAGTGCTCGAGCAATCCTTACCCTGTCTTTAGGAGTAGGATGGAATTTTTTCTCGAAACATTCCAGCACAATGTTAGCATCAACATACTTTTCATTCCTCGATGCCAACTCTGTAAATACACTTCGAAGTAGCTCTATAATTTTCTTGGGAATCCCCTGTGTACAGGCATATATAGCGGTATACGCAGACCCACTAAATTTTGGGCCCTCAACTTCATTATATCCACACTTTTCAAGTCTCAATTCGATAAAATACTGAACCTCTCTTTCTGACAACGGCTCTAACTGAAAATGAATAGTAATGAGATCAAAAAAACCTTCTGACTCTTTAATAAGCTCTCTCCACTTTAGATCCCCCAATAATACAACATTTATTAGTTTCTCGCCTCCAATACGAAGCGAGGCCAAGGTCTTCAAAAGTTCTAAAGAGTTTTCTGAAGTTAAACATTGTGCATCGTCAACTATTAAGACTCTACTAACATTGCTCATCTCTATAAGTTTAACTAACCAACTCTCAACCATAGCATGGAGTGTCTTAGCTTCTTCATAATCTAACCCTTCTCCCTTTAACATAGCCATCAGAAAATCTCTGGCATCCAAATCAAATCCTATACATTTAACTGGCAAAACATAGGGAGAATTCTCAAAACTATTCAAATCTGCAATTATCTTATTGTAAAGTGTGGATTTCCCCACCCCTGCTCCTCCAAACACTATACAGAAACTCGCATTGGATCTTATTTGCTGATACAGCTCTTCTAAAAAATTTTTTACAGACTCCGACATATAAAAAAAATCTAAATTAGGTTCAAGAGAGAAGGGATCTCTCATAAAGTTAAAAAACTCATTGTAAACCTGAGAATCCTTATCCACAACCTAAACCTCTTCCCAAGAAGTGAAAAGATGAAAAACTTCTTTCACATCATCAAATACTCAAACTAATTGGAAAGGCTTTAACTCTGTTTATTATGATATCCTCTATCAGGGAAATACAATTTAACAATATATTAATAACATAAGGAGGAGGAGATGAAAAATGCAAATTTCCTTAATTATTGAGTCAAACGGCAGAGGAAAAAACGAACTTGACCGCTTATTAGAACAAGGGTGGAGAGTTGTTTCTGTGACACCAAACCATGGTAGAAGCTACAATGACTTCTTAATAATTCTCGAAAAAGATGATAGCGAAGAAAACCCCGATAAATCATCTACCCAGAAAGAAAATTAGAAAATTGAATACATAAAAACTATCAATAATATAACAATAATCCAAACTATTATAAACCCTAATAAGTCTGTAAAAGTGGGATAAGGAATCTCGATGTTCTTAAATGGGAGAAGCTTTTTAGGAATAGAAGGGCTAACTTCTTCCGGAAGGGTAAAAGGGGCCACATACTTTTCACCAGATACCACAGGGGTATATAAACAAGTATAGACCCTGTTCAATTTTTCATCTGGTAAGGGTGTTGTTATTAAACTCACCAAAATTCCCAGAGAAAAACCTGTACATAAATAAGCAAGCATTTGCCACGAGACTCTTAGTTTTCCTTCCCATATCATAAACTCTGGCAGAATCGAACTGGCCCAGTCATTGAATCCAGAAGTAGATGTTAAGGCGAAAACAGCAAAACTCCCCAAAGTAGATGCCCAAGCCGCTTGGGTCGTTGTCCTTCGCCAAATCAACCCCAACCAAAATATAGGGCCCATCATTGCCTGCATAGCAAAGAAGATCTCGAGCCCTCTCGGCACATTAGGTATCTGGAAAGCAAAGACAATTCCGCACACCACCACTATAATGGCAACTATTCTACCTACCTTTAAATAGTGAGTCTCCTCCTTATTTTTAACCAAGTATTTCCTGTATATATTTTGAGTAAAGAGAGCAGAAGAAGAAACCATGAAAGCATCACAAGAAGACATTACAGAGGCTATTAGAGCAGAGACAAAAAGACCTAATAATCCTGGGCTAACCCCTGGCAGATAATCCCGCGCCATCATCCCAAATACCATATCTGTTTCACCCTTTCTTAACCCAGGATATATAATTACCGCACAAAGACCAGTGATTGCCCATGCCACAGTGCAAAACCTTTTTAGTAGGTTCCCACCTGTCAATCCAAATCTCCCATCTAATTCCGTCCTTCCTGCTGCACAGTTACCCAAAATGTGGGGTTGAGTCACAACACCAACTAAAGCGTTTACACACAAAACTATCACATAAAACAGATTCATCTCACCTGGGGCTATAAGTTTTAACATAGACGGATCATATATCTTCTCTTTTAACCCCGAAATTCCTCCAACCACTGAAAGTCCAATAGGCACTAACATAAAAGAAAATATAACTGTTAAAATCCCTTGAATAAAGTCTGTTATGATTGCTGCTCCAAGACCACCTGCTACCCCATATAAAACAAAACAGCAACTCATTAATATAATTGACAGATACCGAGGAACCACTCCATTCGTTACAGCTTCTATAGTAGCGCTCGAACCAACAAGAATTACACCAATATTAACAGTGAGCTGAAGCACACCAACAATTGCATACAGAGAGCCTACACTTGGACTAAATCTCGCCTCAAAGTAATCTGCGGTAGTTAATACTCTCATTCTTCTCATTATAGGAGGAATCAACCAATAAAACGGTGTACAGAAGAGCCAAAGCCATTGATACCATATACCTGAGATACCAGTTGAGTAGACCTTCGAAGAAACCCCTACCGCATCATTTCCACTTGTACCCGCCCCGAATGAAAAAAATATCATAGTAATCTTTCCAAAACGATTTCCCCCCATAAAAAAGTCATGCATATTCCTCATGTTCTTGGAGAAGACTATTCCCACTGCAGTAATAACAACAAAGTACCCTACTATAGCCAACCAATCAAGTAAGGAAAGGTTTAACACTGCTCACTCCTAACCTTCATTCCCAATTACTAAAAGAATTGATATCTCTCCGGGTAGTAGTCTTAGAAACTTGATACTATCCAATGGTTTCATTTTTCCAGTGTTTGGATCAAACCACATGTAATCACCTTTTGTCTTTACACTAATTTTCCCCTCTATCACACCCCTACTTTCATTGAAGAATACATAAACATCCAAACTCTTATACTTCACATGACGGTACCTTAATCCACTGTTAGCCGGATAAATAAACACATCAGGCTCCACTAAACTCCTTACATAGTTTATGAAACTATCCTTATCCGAAAAACCTTTTTTCAGTCCAGATATTTCCTTACCATAGAATACACACCTACCTTCATTTATAGCCACTTCTAACTTCTTTAGAACTTCTTTGGGTATCTCATCTAAATCTTCACAAACTATTAAAGAATACTCTAAATTCCCTACACTAATTTTGTTATTATAGACCTCTCCATTTTCAATAAGAGTAGCAAAATCAAGATAAAGATAATCCACCTGGTTTTCCAAAAGTATCCTCGCCACACTCCAAGGTAAACGGTAACCATCTACAAGAACAGCCACATCTACCACTAACTCTCCCACTCCATTTAACCAACAGAGTCGACGACACTTATCAGCGTATGTCTTATACCTATCCCACCATTTACTATTAGGACCTACATCTGGAGGTCGTTCATTTCTCCTCGGTCCCTCAATAGAATAATAAAAAGCATGTGGAACTAACATATCTACTCCTCTTATCAACAGCCAACCTGTTAACCACTCCATCTCCTCGTAAGTAAGCTCCCATCCGTACGCTCCAAAACACTCATTCAAATTTCTACTCTTCCTGTAATGTATCTTCGCCGACACACTACATTTTGGAACGGTTGATTCAGGTCCTTCAATACTACTGGTTTTATATGGTTCCACCCACCTCCATACAATATCCTGTCCAGGAATGTGAAAATATCTCAGAGTGTTCAAATCCATAGGTCCCTTAGGATGTCCAGCTAACTGTATCCCATACTTTTCACATCTTCTCATATACGGTTTATAAAACGACTCTTCTAACCTTTTCAAAACCGCATTTTCGAAGTCACGCTTTACTTTCCGATTCATTTCGTGACCTTCTTCCCAAAGATAACGCATAACCTTACGAAAATCGTATCCTAAATAGCCATTCACAAACTCGAGCATTCCCCAAGTCCACGGATATGCATTCTTTATAGGCTTCCTTCCAAGAGGACTGGGCTCATCTGTAAAAATTCCGATTATTGTATTACCAAAAAACTCCCTCAATTCTCTATGGTATGTATCCAAAACTAAATCGAGGAAACTCTCTACAGCTTCAGGATTGAGTATGTCTCCAGCAGGTGGAGCATTGGGTTCCCCATCATCCTCTCCAAAGTGGATTCCTCTAATTGTACCCATAGAACGAGTATGAACATATTCATAGTCTTCATCCTCGTAGATTAACTCTTCATCGTCTTTCAGCTGTTCTCTCCCTTTTATACGCCTTACAATAGCTCGAGCTGAATGCAAAGGTTCTTTTGCTACTACCTTTCCCGCACACGAGCCAGAGGGATACATTCCTTCATCGTAAAGAATTACAATCATCTTATTTCTGGATGCAACTTCTACAATGAGCCGAATATAGTAAATCCATCTTTCAGACATAAAATCTATAGAATGGGGCAAACCAATCCGAGGGTGAGGTATTACACCGTAAACACCATGGTCTAAAAAATCCATTAGGGAATCATAAATTTTTTTCTCATCAAGTTCGTCATTCAAAAACCAAAAAGGGACTAATGTATATTCTAAAGGTGGATTTTCAAATTCACCCAGAAAATGTTTTAAGTCTTGGTTCATAACTTTCCTGTCCTTATTCAGGTTTAGTAGAATATTATATAATCAAGGTGTTCAAAAATGGGCTATAATTCGAGCTTAACAAATCTTCTCGAGAACCCCAAGAAAGATCAGCGCCACATAAACAGCGAAGATTTTGCAATTTCTCTCCTAAAAAAGTACGGAGACACCCTTTACCTGTTTCTGAACTTCGAGGGAATTACCGATGACCAAATAATTGGGGAACTACTTTGTAAAATAGTAGAAAAAAGTTGCTTAAAAATTAACTCACCTGAAGCATATAAAGCTAAGCCCGCTATATTTAGTTCAGCTTTCCAAATCCTCAAAAACGTGCATCTACAATATCGAGATACACTACATTCTAAAGTATCATCCCCTTTAATCGCTACTAACCCATATTTACACACATTATCTTCCGTTTCGTTTGAGAAAAGATACGCTTATATACTGAAAATAAAAGATAAGCTCACATACAGAGAGTTAGAAACTGTATTGAATATTCACAGGGCGGAAATAAGTAAACTATTAACGGAAACTCGTGAGCAAATTCGCTTGAATCTTTCTGCTAAAAATATCCTCCCCTTTAGCCAGAGAGCACTACTCTGTTCACTTACATATCAATACCTATCTCCTTATTTAGACAATGAATTAAATATATTACATACCATCGACATCCAAGAGCACATAAAAAACTGTGAGAATTGCCTTAAGATCCTTGCTGATCACCAATACATTGAAAAGCAGTTTGAAAGTCTACCTTCTGTACCAGGTGAGAAACTCATCAGTATTTATTTACTTGCCCTTAATTCCAAAAACGAAACACTCGAATCTCAAACCCAACAAAAAACTCCGAATACTTATGAATCCGAAGTAAATAATGAGAATAGAGAAATTTTTTACGATGGATTACTAAAAAAAGCTTTACAGTTCTTGAAATCTCTACTTGTTAATAAGAAAAGAAGAAGATAAAAAATTAGAAACTAATCCTCGGAGTGGATATACAAAATTTCCTCTCTTAACCTATTAGATATCAGCTCTTCAAATCTTGGGTCCCCCCTCAATATATCAAAATCCTTATCTATTTTGGCCTCCCTTCTTAATTCAGGATTATACTTCAATGCTTCCTTAAGCCATTTAATTGCGGACTCGTAATCACCTTTAATAGCCATCAAAGCAGCAAGATTGTATTGGGGTTTTCCATGTTCCGGGAATATCTCAATAGCTTTTTTATAAACTTTTTCAGCCTCTTCATAATTCTTTATATCAACTAAAAAATTACCGTAATTATTCCATGCAGAGATGTCTTCCTCATTTAGTGATATAGCCTTTTTATAACATTCTTCAGCTTTTATTTTATACTCTTCATTATAACCCTCTCCGTCTCTCCACATAAGATTATTTTTGTAAAATGAACCCAACCAGGTATAGTAAAGAGACTTGTTAGGATTACACCCAATTGCTTTCTCGAATAAACCTATAATTAAACTATTATCATTTCTCTCTTCTGAATAGGTGATATATGCTAAATATGCATAAGCATCGCAAAAATCGGGGTAATTTTTAATTATATCCGAGAGCAGAGCAATTGCTCTCTCTACCTCTCCTTCTCTGTAATATTGCATAGACATAATAAACTCCTCTTCTGGAGTAGTGGGAAAACCTTTTTCCTCTATCAGCACAAAAGCTCTTCTAACTTTACTCTTCGTATCTGGATAAGTTAAACGAGGGTCTATACTTATAGCCTCTAAAGCTTCCCTAATTAAATCGTTGTACCTCGTGTGAGAAAAGCCAAACATACCATCCCAAATGTTGGAAGGTAATATGAATTTCAGCATTACGAGTAAAACAACCCCCACAACTATAGAAGCAATAGCAAAACGACACATCCCCTCTTTCATCAAATACTACCTTCTTGGTGATTACTGTGGATAATAATAACAAAACAAATAGTTATTTAGAAAAAGATAGAAGAAGAAGTAGCAAAATCGATTTACTTACCTACCCATTTAACATTAAATTTTTCTAAAATCTCCAAAACAAAGAATATTGGACCAATAAGCAATTGAACTAAATTATCTGTAAAAGCTGGCTTCCTTTTTTCAAAAACAGAATGACCTATGATTTGAAGAGTCCACCCTCCAAGAAATAGAACAAGAAACAAGGTTATATTCAACTTCCAAGTACCACTACCAACATAGCTTGCCAAGAAGAAAATAGGAGCTACCAAAGTAGCCATTAATATAGATACTCGCCAATCAAGCAGAAAATAGTAAATGGATACTAACACAATAAACACCAAAGCTCCATTCAACCAAAATGGGGTATCGGGTAGCCTAATCCAAGAAAGCAGAAGTAATATGGAAAAAATAATAATCGGTATACCAAAATAATGAGTCAACCTATTATATGGATTTTTATGATAATCCCCATAAAACTTTACTTGCTCTGCCAAAGTTTTCATAGCTCACTCCTATCTTACAAAAGAATAAACGGATAAAATGACGCATATATTCCCAACTATTCGCATCACTGCATACTTAAGACTGAGTCAGCTCTCTTCTTTAGGCGAGAACAAACATTTTCGGGAGTATCCATCAAGGTGAGTACTTCCAAAAGAGCAGCCTCGACTAAGTCTCTTACTTGTTGCCAGCCTGATATATTTGGTTCTGGCCTCGCAAATTCCAAAGAATCAAAAGGAACCTTCGCTTTAGGATTGTTCTTCCAATATTCAACCATATCAGGATGAGTAGCAGAAGAACGGCGTATGGGCACATACCCAGTATGGATTGCCCACTCTACAACATTCTCCCGAGATGTCATGAACTTTACAAATTCCCAAGCTCTCCTTTGTTGATCTTCAGTAGTCTTAAAAATAGTTATGTTGGGGCCAAACAAAACGGTGACTGGCAAAACTCCTCTTAAATGAGGAAGTTTTCCAATACCCCACCTAAACGGTCTCTCTTTCGCAATACGCTCTAAAGAAATTCTCAAAGAACTTGACCTTATTATAAAACCTACCTCACCTTTAGCCAATGCTACCTGATCGTCGAAAGAGCCCGGAGGAACCACATACGCTAAATCCTTTTCTATCAGTTCTCTATAAAACCTAAAAACAGATTTACTTACCTCTGAGTCGAAAAGAGTTTCTCTTCCCGAAACTATCTCACCTCCAAAACTGTAAATCATAGCATCCACAGTAGAACAGTCTACCGAGATTGCATACCCATATCTCCCCGTTTTCTCCTTAATCAACTCCAAGTAATTTAAAAACTCTTCCCAAGTTTCAGGAGGATTAGATATACCAACCTTATCTAAAACATCAAGGTTGTAGTAGAGTACCAGAACACTCTTCGCCAAAGGAAACGAATACATCTTATTCCCAAAATCACGATATTTGTTGGCTTCTAACACACACGGGAAAAAATCTTCCAACTCCTCTTTAGTAAGACCAACTTCACTGTCAAATATGTATTCATCCAGGAGTATTACTGCCCCTGTAGGAATATATTCACTCGTCATACTTTCATAAGACACTGCCATAGCAGGCAAACGACCAGCTTGAATACTTGCTGATACTTTCCTAAATATTTCTGCATAACCACCCGCTCGCTCTACTTTTATTGGTAATCCTGGGAAAATCGCATTGAACTCTGTAGATTTTTCTCTTATGAAAAAAGCACTCTCTGCTGTTTGTCTATCCCAAAATACTACCTCAGTTTCATTTATCGGTTTAAAAACGACCTCCCCCTTACAACCTACCAACCACATACAAAAGAAAAAACACCACCTACTATAAAACACTACTGCCTCACTCAAAAAATTCCTAATAATTCCCATATTATCCCTTCAAACCAGACCTAATAGCCTCATCTGAAAAATATCTTTGAGCTAAAAGATAAATAACTATGGTTGGCAAAGCCACTAATGTCGAGGCACACATTAACAAATTTACTCTCACCCCTGCATCTCCAGAAAAAACTGTTAATCCCACCTGAACAACCCTACGGGATTCATCTGCGGTAATAATCAATGGCCAAAGAAGCGCGTTATAACTATTTAGGAATGTAAATAAAGCGACAGTGACAACCATCGGTTTAATTAGAGGTATCCCTAAATGAATCAAGAATTGAATATGACCACACCCATCTACTTTTGCACTATCAAAGTACTCCTCGGGCAAACTCAAAAAACTTTGACGAATAAGCAAAATAGAAAACGCACTGGCACACCATGGCACTATGAGTCCAAGGTAGGAATTATACCATCCTAACTTTGTTATTAATATGAAATTGGGAATCAAAATACTTTCAAAGGGAATCATCATCGTCAACATAACTCCAGAAAAAAAGAGGTTACGAAGAGGAAACCTAATTTTGGCGAATGCATATCCTGCTAAAAGCGAAGTGATACAAACAGAAACAGTCACAAAAGTTGCCACAAAAAACGAATTGATAAAGTACCTTCCAAAAGGTGCAAATTTAAAAGCTATAAGCCAGTTTTCCCATACCCATCTTTCAGGAAATAATTTTAATGAAGGCGTAGTCGCTTCTCCTAAAGACTTAAAAGATGTAAATACCATCCAAATAAAAGGAAAAGATACCACAACTCCAACCGAAGCCAAAAAAATGTAAATAAGGAACATTGACCACATATTTCTAACCATTCGCACGCCCATAATATAGAAACTCATATATCAAAGACCTACTGGTAAAAAACAAATCTTTTTGACCACTGCCACTGAACAAGCGTTACCAAGATAACGAGAACAGTGAGAATAATAGCCACTGCCGAGCCATATCCCCAGTATCCGTATTCATAAAACTGGGAATATATGTGTAGCATCATATTTTCAGTAGTTCCCAAAGTTCTACTTCCTCCAGGGTTCAAAGCATAGAAACTACTAAATGATTGCAAAGAACGAATTAGTTGCACCGTGATTAGGAATAACCAAGTAGGACTTAAAAGAGGTAGTTCAATGTGAATAAGCATTTGTAGAGGATTTGCACCATCTATCTTGCCTGCTTCGTAATATTCTCTCGGCAAACTACTCATACCCGCAAGGAAAACTACCACAGCGAAGCCAAAATTATGCCAAACATCAAACAAAGATATAGAAACCAAAGCAAGACTTGGACCTATTCTCGGGCTGACCATCCCCCCTGTTAGTATATTTAGAACACCTCTTGGCTCAAGTAGCCACTTTTGAGGTTCTAAACCCACCAGTTCCAAAATGTAATTGAATACTCCAATCTGAGGATGGTAAAGGGTTCGCCACACCATAGCTACTGCTACTGTAGATGTGACATAGGGAATGAAAAACAATACTCTGAAAAAGCCTTTCCCCCATACAACTCTCATAAGAAGATATGCTGATATGAAACCCAGAAATAATGTAGCAGGAACTGTCATTATCGTGTAATACAAAGTAACTTTCACACTTTGCCAAAAAAGAGGACTTTCCAAAGCTAATAAGTAATTCCTAAAACCGACAAAAATACTGACAGTCCTTTTTCCCCCCCACAAACTCAGAAATAAAGCATAAAACAGGGGGTAAATAAAAAAAGGGACAAAAATGCTTAGTGCAGGTACAAGAAACAAATAGCCCGTTAAATACTCTTTTATATTTTTAACCCGAAACTTCACAGATTAGATTTTTTTAAGTATGTGATTGATTATATATAATCTGTCTCCTCCACTAAAACATCTTTTCAATCTAAAAATTTGGCAATTTGCATCAAAATCTTATTACTAACACCCTGATTTTGAAGCACTATCTCTCTTGCTCTTGTTCCAAAGTTTATGTACTCATAAGGCTCTCTCAGTAAACTCTCAACCAAGAACGGAATTTCACGGAAGTCCTGAACTTGAATCGCCCCTTTTCCTGAAACTAACTTCTCCGCAGGTTCCTGAAAATTTCTCATATATTTTCCAAAAATCGATACTACACCTAACCCTGCAGGCTCTAAAGGGTTATGTCCTTCAACTCCAGGTAACCAACTCCCTCCAATTATCGCTATTGAGGCTATCGAATAGAAAGAAGTTAATTCACCAATTGTATCAACAACTACTATCCTTCCTTCACTTTTGATCCCCTTAAGGTTATCAGTCCTTAAAATAATTTTTTCATCCGCAAAACAATCTAATATTTTTCCTTTTTTTTCGGGATGTCGAGGAACTAAAATTAGCCACATATTATTTATTTTTTCTTTTAATTCATCCCAAATAAACTTTGCGACCTTTTCATCACCATCTCGGAGACTCCCAAAAACAATTACTATTCCATCATTTGGTATACCCAACTCAACCTTTATCTTATTTCTCACAGAAGGGGATACTTCAGTAGGAATAGCATCATACTTCATATTACCCGCTACTTGGATCCGTTCCGGTAAGACTCCCAATGCTTCAAATCTACTTGCATATTCATCGCTCTGTGCGAACACAAAATCTATTGATCTGAAAATCTCCTTTAACGCAAATCTTAGAGCCTTATATCTTCTAAATGCCTTATCACTTATCCTTCCATTTATTACCACTATTGGCACTCCCTCCTTTTTCCCTGTCAATATCAAGTTAGGCCAGATTTCCGTCTCAGTAAGAATTAGAAGACAAGGTTTTATCGAAGTAAAGAATTTACTTACCACGCGAGGATGGTCAAAAGGACAGAAACACACTTCCTCACATAAAGATGCATATTTTCTCTTAGCCTGATCATATCCAGTGGCTGTACTTGAGGTAATTAGTAACTTGGTACTCGGGAAAAAATCTTTCCACAATCTCACTAAAGGAGAAATTAAATTAACTTCACCCACACTGCAAGCGTGTAACCAAACTGGGTTACAAATGTTTGTAGAAGGCGAAAACCTCGAAAGCAAAGTTGAATGCCTGCTTCTTCCCAAATAGACTTTTGCGAAAGGAGAAAAAATATTCCAAACTAAATTATACAAGTGTAGAAACATTCTTTATCACATCCGCAAAAATTTAAACTACTACTAAGAGGGAAAGTAGCTTTTCTGTTGTATACAGTAGTAAACCTATGAAGTTTCCTTACCTACGGAGAAGAATCGAGCGCCAGTGGTATCAATGATATCCGGTGTAACGAAGATTAGCAAGCTTGATTGCTGAACTTCCCTTGATTTGCCACGGAAGAAAAAGCCCAAAACAGGAATATCAGCAAGGTAGGGCATTTTCTGATTGCTCCTAATTGTCTTATCCTGTACCAACCCACCCAAAACTAAAGTATCTCCATCGTGGACTATAACATTTGTCCAAGCTGCTTGCCAAGAAGTAGTAGGTAGAATTATCTCGGTAGTAACCTCTGATGTGCCTATAACATTCTTTTGCGTAAACTTCTTCTCTCCTATCCTTGCCCTTACCTCAGGGTTTAACCATAACCTAACCTGGTCATTATCTCTAATCTGAGGTGTAACAGATAGAGCTATACCAAAGTTAAATGGACTAAATTGAGGTTGGGTAATTACAGATTGTGTCTGTGAACCTCCGAATCCCCCCTCAGTCAA
This sequence comes from Candidatus Hydrogenedentota bacterium, assembly GCA_026415215.1. Lineage (GTDB taxonomy): Bacteria > Hydrogenedentota > Hydrogenedentia > Hydrogenedentales > Hydrogenedentaceae > Hydrogenedens. Next base: position 984 of record JAOAHN010000084.1, on the reverse strand, counting down.
ATAAACTTCGTTATAAACCTGAGTAAGGTAATACTCTGTTTGAAAGTCAGCCACTACTGCTGGTTTCCTGTTCATAGTGGTTACACGAGGAGCACTTAAAAGCTCGGACTCTCGCAAACTATTCAAATAATCAAAGGCAACACTAAGCTTATCGCCATCTGCGTTGTCTATAATTTTTGTAATCAAACTTAGTGTAGATGCAGCCGCCGCAGGTGCAGGAGGATTAACTAACCCAGAAATAGTACCAGAGGATACAGAGTTTCTAATTACCTGACTGCCGTCCGGCCTTACATAAAATGGAACTTCCTCATCTACACCATCTCCATTAATATCATAACTATAAGTTTCACCTTGCAAAGCCGGAATTTGCCTTGCTCGATTATTCAAATCACTCAACTCCCCACTCCAATCAAATCCAATTTTTTTCAAGTCCTCTGTTCTAACAGTCAAAAATTTTGCCTCAATACTTACCTGCTTAGGAGTAACATCTAATTGACCTAATATCTGTTCAAACTTATCTAAATTTGTAGGGGTATTTGTAACAATTAACATGTTTGTGGCTTCGTTATAGGCAATTTTTGAAAGCACTTCACCAGTATATGGCTCCTTTATAGGAGGAAGGGCTTCTGCAAGAATTTGTAGTCCTGACATTTGAGCTTCTTCAAAACCTGCTCTTGCACCTAACTGAGCAGTACCTTGCACACCTCCGTATCCTGCGGTAGGCGTCCCCGTTGCTAAAGCACCTCGAGTCGCAAGGGCACCGGTACCAGCTGTAATTATTCCAACTGGACCAAGCTCACCAACCAACTGATCACTGATAGTCGAAAACATATCTGATATATTGCTAAGAGTGGTCACATCTCGGCCAAATCCTCCACCATACATACCCATTCCTCTACCATACATTCCTCCACCATACATCCCCATTCCTCCACCATACATTCCTCCACCATACATCCCCATTCCTCCACCATACATTCCTCC
>JAOAHN010000009.1 GCA_026415215.1 Candidatus Hydrogenedentota bacterium | reverse complement strand
TTTTCTGAACATTTGTCTTACTGTTAAAGGTTTAATCTTTAAATATTCGGCAATATCTTCAACGGTGAGAAACTTATCTTTAGGCATTTTTATGCACCTATAATGATTTTTGTTGTTTTATTAAAGTATCTATGTATGTATATATTTATTTTATATCAATTCTAAATACTAATGAAAATAGTAAGTAGATTGAATTTTTTCTCTTTTTGTGTATAGGATTATAATTGAAAATTATTGACAATAACTAAGTTAATCTATAATAATAGAAGAATAATAGAAGAAGGAAAAGCTCTACGGCACGGCGTAGGTGCAGAGCTACATCTGTCTAAATTTTTTGGAAAATAACTTTTTGGAGTAAAACAATGGGTGATGAACTTAATTTGGAGATGAATAAGTTAATTAGCTCTTTGGAGGAAATAAAGGAGTTAGATGAGAAGACTATAAAGGCTCATCAAGAGTTTTTCTTGAAACTTCATAGCGCAATTAAACATCAATATGTAAACTTATCTAAATATAGGAAAGAAAAGAATGAAAGTTTAACTGCATTAAAAGAAAAGTTTAGTGAACTCCGTGATTTGGTAGAGAGGGTTATTTTTGAGAGAGTTGAGCTTAGAACGGAATTGGAATCTTTGAAACACTTGATGGATGAGAAAATTTATCAAATTACCCAAAAAGAAGCTGAAATAGAATCTCTTCAGGTTGAGAATGAGAAAAAATCAAAGGAAATAGAGGAGCTCAATAAGAAGATTGAAAGACTTAATGAAGAAATAGAAAAAATCAAAGGAGATATGGATAAAGCTACCGAAGAAATTGAATCAGAGCCAGCTCAATTTACCCAATTGAGCCAGAAAATAGAGGAGTTGTCAGAAAGCAACAAGATATTAGAAAGGGAAAAGGAGGAACTGGAAAAGAAATTAACTGAAATGTCAGAGGGATACTCCTCACTTCAGAAAGAGTTAGAGGAAATTCAAAAAGAGGTCGAAGAAATTTCAGTAAGGAGAGATAATGAGATATCATCTCTGAAATTGGAGCTGAGTGAAAAAGAAAAACAAATAGATGAGTTGAGAACACTTTTAGAGAATGGTGTGAGTGAGGAAAAGGTATCTGGCCTTGCGAATGAGTTGACTGTGGCGAGAGAAGAGATAAAGAAACTTCAAGAGAAATTAAGTAACTCTGTAGAAAGAGGGAAGTTAGAGGAAATACAAGCTCAATTAGAGAGGTTGGAAAGAGAGAAGAAGACATTAGAAGGGATAAATAAGAATCTTGAGGAGACTGTCTCAGGTCTATATGCACAGGTTCAACAAAAAGAGTCTAAGATTAGCGAGCTTATAGAGAAGATAGAAGCCCTACCCAATATCGAAGAGGTCGAAAATCTGAGGAGAGAACTTAGGGAGAAGGGAGAAATAATTCGCGTGTTAGAAGAACGGATTGCTAATTATGAGTTGGTTAAGGTAAGTTTAGAACGACTTACTTCAGAGTTTGAGACACTGAAAGTAGAGAATGAAAATCTAAGGAGAGAAAAGGAAAATTTAGAATTAAAAATATCTAAACTTCCATCCGCCGAGGAAGTAGAGAAATTGAAGGGAGATTTGGATAAGAGAGCAAGAGAATTAGCCTTGGCTAACTCCAAAAATATGGACTTAGAAAATGAGCTTCAGAACTGTAAGACTAAAATATTGGACTTGGAAAAAGAATTATCGGCGATAAAAGAAGAGTTAATTTCGAGGGAGGAGGTGGTGGTTAAACTACAGACACAATTAGACGAGGCTCCAACTAAACAACAGGTGGAATTTTGGACGAGTTCATTAAGGGAACTCTACGAAGAAGTAGAGAAGTGTAGGATGGAAATAAGTTCAAAAGATGAGTATATAAAATCTTTAGAATTGAATAAAGACGAGCTGAGTTCAAAGATTTCAGAAATGGAATCTTTATTGGGCAATAAAGAGAGAGAACTGTTTGAGATGAAAAAGAGTTTAGAAGAGGAGAGAGGTAGGGTAGAATTATTAAGTAGTCAGTTAAAATCCGAAATCAATAAGGACAGAAGTTCGGAGTTAGCAAGACAGCTATCGGACGCCCTTGCTGAAAACGAGAAGCTTAGAAAAAAAATACAGGAATTAATAATAGAAAAAGAATCATTAGTAGGAGACTATAAACCGGAAGCGCTAAGAACCTTAGAAGATGAGCTTGTATCAAAAGCTGAAAAAGCACCTACCTCATACGAGTCTGAAAATGAAAAAATAATCAGGATGAGCGAATCTCTTTCGAAGAAAAAGAAGAAACCAAATCTTGGCGAGATTTTATTGGCTGCAGGAGTGATCTCTCAAGAAACCTTGGATGAGTCTCTGAAAATTCAAAAAGAGAACCCAACTAAGCATTTGGGAGATATCTTAATAGAAAATGGTTGGGCTTCGGAATCTGCTGTTGCTCAGGCTTTGGCGTGCCAGAGCAAGGTTCCTTTTGAGATTATTGCACCAGAGTCGGTTGACATATTGGTATTTAATCAAGTTCCACCTCGCATTTTGAGACAGCACAAATGCGTTCCTTTAAGAGTGAGGGAAGACGGCACTATGGTAGTAGCTATGGTAAATCCCATGGACTTAGTGGCTATTGAAGACTTAGAACATGCTTCTGGACACAAAGTGGAAATCGTTGTATCTACTCACTCTGCTATATTGGAGGTATTGGATAAATTGGCACCTCCTCCTGCATAGTGAGTTTTTAAGGATCTTTTATTTTAGTCCCCTTTCAGTATCCATTCTTCGTTAAACCATGCATGTCTAATTGTTGAACCAACGGTCTCTTCGTCTTTGCAAGAGTATGTGCAATGTATTAATCCATCTTTGGTTTGAATGACGGACGGATAGGAGTATGAGCCTTTTCCTGCGGGTGATTCTTCTATCGCTCTTTTCCACTTCCAACTCTCTCCTTCATCATCAGAAAGATATGCTGTAAGTTTGTGCCTTCCTGATTGGGTATCGTTGCAAATAAGGAGCCATTTACCGCTGTTGAGTTTTATGCATTCAACACTTGAACCTGGGTTTGGAATTTCTGTTAACATTACATTAGACCATGTCATACCTGAATCGGTAGAGTAGGCCTTTCTTATCCTTTTGGGTAAACCATTATCACGCATATACGCTACTATTGTTCCATCGGTTTTGGTTACAAAACTTGGTTGTATGTTAGCAATATTTCTAATTTCAGTATCCAAAATTGGATTACTAAAGTACCAAGTTTTGCCCCAGTCTTCAGTGAAACCTGCCAATGAACAATTGAAAACATCTGAATATAGGCCAAGCATGAGTTTATTTTCGCTTAACATAATGGGATGCACCCTTGTCATCCAACCGAGTCTTTGTGATAACTTTGTCTGAGCTGATTTCTTTGCGGTTTCTATTTCTTCTCTTAGAGTAGGTTCCAATTGGGCTAATACTTCGATCCCTTCTTTAGATTTCTCCAACATTTCAAGGAACTTTTCTTCGAGATTTGTAGGTCGGACATGAATTACATCCTGCCAATCCCAAACAGGTGGCCCATCTTTCTCATATTTACTGGATATCCTATATTTTAAGAGTGAACTCCCCCACTGATTATCTTGGACGGTTATCCAAAAGAGCCACAGAGTTCCTCTCGGGTCGATAAATAAAACAGGATTACAGTCGGGGAGATTAGGAGTGTCAGCCATTATAAAAGGGTCTGACCAACTGTTGCTATCTACCCTTTTTCGAGCTCCTTGGAGTATAACATCATCTGCAGTTCTTTCGCCCGAGCCATGAAACCAAACTACGAGAAGGCTACCGTTAGGCGTTTCTACAATGCTTGAGCCATGGTTATGCTTCTGATTAGGAGTAAATATGTTTTCCTTCTGGAATATTGGTTGGTTAATGTTAATTAATAATAATGTTAATAAGCATTTGATTATGCTCATATTGAAACCTTTACATTAGACTTTTATATATATTGACTTCTTTTCAAGTGTTCTGGCTACGATGTAACATACCAGGATAATACAAAATCCTAATACATATGGTGACAAGTTATTTTGCTTTATCTCATCCGGTAGTAAGGATGTTGTCAAGAAAATTAATATTGCCTGAAGAAAATATAATACAAGCGGATTTTTACCCATTGTATTGACAAAGGGAATTACAATCCTTATAAATTCATTTAACAGATAAAACATAACAAGTGAAATTCCACATAACCCAGAGGAAAATAAAGAGTAAGAAGCGGTCATACCTTTTTGAGTAAAGGGAATAGAAATGTCTATAAATGGAAGATTTACCATAAATATACCCGATATTGAAATTAGACATCCAAGAATAAACCAAGATAATAGAGTTTTTAGTGCTTGCTTTTTTCTGATTTTATCGGATAATTTTCCTTCTGGAAAAATATGTTTTTCAAATAGAGTTGCATAAAACGCTCCAAAAGCTAATATAAAAGCCCAGCTTAAAGGTCCTAAAGGTCCACCATCAATTGAATGTTTCATTACCCATTCACCGTAAGAAGTGAGAGTGAACAGGCATTGATACATAGTTAAATAAAAGAGACCCAATAGTAGTATGAATATTCCACGCAATCTCATAACTGGATACATAAGTAGTCCAGCTATACCTATATCAGTTAAAGCATCCCACACTGCAACTTCGAAATCAAAGTGTCCATAAATAAATCCGAGAAAAGTTATAATACAATATCTCCGAATAAACTTTTTGTGAACCTCGTTCATTGTATTTGAAGATAATGCTTTGGTAAGGGATAATCTATACCCAAAACCTACTATAAAGATAAAGGCTGGCGCTACATAATCTGCAAAGGTAAATCCGTAATCGTGGTGTCTTAACCAGGAAGGAGAAACTGATAATTCATTACACACATTCACTAATATCATTGAAATTATTGCAAATCCTCTGAATTGGTCAATAAATGTCCACCTTTTAGCTTCTGTATTCATGTTATGAAAGGAGATACCCTATTTCAGAATTACTTGTGTCTGGGGGATAAAGGAGTTCATACTGCGTTTAGTATAATATAACATCGGTTTTATTAACAACGGATTTTTAGTCACTATAGATACAAGAGAAGGGATAAAGAATGGATAAATGCGTTCTCAAGTCTAAAAATGGTCCTCCAGCTGTAGGACCTTATTCTCATGCCGTAAAAGTTGGTAATTTACTTTTTATATCGGGTCAGGGACCATTTAAGCGAGATGGTTCAGGGCCATTGAAAGGGACATTTGCAGAGGAAGTAGAGTATACACTCGAGAATCTGAGAATACTGCTTGAAGAGTTTGGCTCAAATCTCGATTCAGTTGTAAAGGTTACTGTATTTCTTGCCGATATGCAAAAATTTTCAGAGTTTAATTCTATTTATAGTAGGTACTTTTCTGGAAACAATTATCCTGCAAGAAGTTGTGTTGGAGTTAGTCAACTCCCAGGAGGTATATCCATAGAGATTGATGCTATTGCATTATGTGAGAGTTAGTATGAAATTTACTTGTGATGTCAGGTTTAAGTTTATTGTTTTACTTCATATTTTTCTATGTATCCCTCTATTGTGCCAGACAGCTCTTTCTTTAGATCCATTGCATTTAAATAATAAGGGGGTGGAAGAATACGATAAAGGAAATTTTGAAGAGGCACTAAAGTTTCTGTCTGAAGCCTATGAACTTTCTCCTGATAACGAATATGTTCGTAAAAATTTGTGTAATACTCTTTTGGCCTTGGCGAATGAAAAAGCAAAGTTGTATCAGTATAATGAGGCTATTTCGCTCGTAGACAAGGTTATAAAATTGGATAAGAATAATTTTTATGCTTATTTACAAGGGGGAGCTTACTCCTTGAATTTGGGGAAGATTTCGACCGCTATTTCATATCTTGAGAATGCCATAAAGTTAAAGCCGGGTTATTTAGATGCCCACGAACTACTTGGTGAAGCCTATTATCGAGAGGGAGATATTTTGTCTGCAAGGGTTCAGTGGGAATATGTATTGCAGATAGACCCTACTCGAAAAGAGCTGAAAGAGAAATATGAGAAAGCTACAAGGGAAGAATTGGTCCAGAAAAATTTCAGAAAGATGTACTCATCATCAAGACATTTTCAAATTACATATCCTGAAGACATTTCTTTTTCCACTCGCTCTGCGGTAGTGACCTATTTAGAACAAGCTTATCTTGAGATAGGCAGAAAGTTAGGAGGGATATTTCCTTCATCACCTGTACAAGTAGTTCTTTATGATACAAGTAGGTTCAGTGCAGTAGTTCAATTAGGCCAGACGATAGGGGGTGTGTATGATGGAAGAATTAGGATTTCCGTATCTAATAAAGAGGGAATTGAATTCTCCAAGGATGAAATTAAAAGGAGGATATATCACGAATATACACATGTAGCCATTTTTGATTATTTGAAGGATAGGGCTCCTTGGTGGGTAAATGAAGGATTAGCAGAGTTCTTCTCTACAGAACTGGACTCTGGGAAAAAACTCATTGTAGTTGAAGCTGTGGAAAGAAAAACTTTAATGGATTTCTGTAAGCTTGAGGAAGTTAAAATCTCAGAATTTTTGGAATCTCAAAGTAAGATAAGCTTGGCTTATGCTCAGTCCCACTGTGCTATACATTTATTGTGGAGGCGTTATGGACAGGGAAAATTCCTTAGTTTTTTGAGAAGTATTAAGGATGGTCTATCTCCTGAAACTGGACTGCAAAGAGTTTATAATATCGATTATGAGAAACTTTTAAAAGATGTAATTGAGTATGCGAGTCGGTAAGCATCTAATTCTATTGTTTATTTTCGGCTATTTCGTGTTGATGTCGATCATTGCCTCTTCTTCAGAGTGCGCGGTTGCAGGTCGAGTAGTAGATGAAAAAGGAACCCCTATTAAAAATGCTGATGTTTTTTGTGAACAGGGACTATTTGCTCCACTATTGAAGGTGCTTACAAACGAAGATGGCGAGTTTAAGTTTACAAATCTACTAAGCGGACCTACTGGGTTATTTGCTACCTTGGAAGGTTTTTCTTGGGGTGGTTCTCACATAAATCTTCCTCCAGATGAGAATGTGGAGAATTTAGAAATAGTCCTAACATACCCGAATGTCATAACCGGAAGGGCTTTGTTTCGGGATGAGAAGGGCAAGGAAATCCCGGTAGAAGGAGTGGAGGTTACAAGGTTTGCTATATTGGGTAACAATAGAGTTTCAATACCTTTAAATAAGTTGGGGAATATGGGGTATAGGAGAGTCTTTTCGGATTCCCAAGGAAATTTTGTGCTCGATAAAGTTCCTTCCAATACACTTATCTCATTGAAATTAGAACACCCAGATTTTGCCATACTTTCTACTGAAGGAAACATGGCGGGGGAGCATTTGGTGGTCTCGTTAGAAAAAGGTTGTCTTGTATTAGGTAGCGTTTACATGGGCGAAAATGGAGCAAAGAAAAAAGTTCCTGGTGCGAGGGTTATGATTAAGAGTGTGAAACCTCCATTTGAAACCACCTGCGTCACTACTAATACTCGGGGAGAGTTTACCGTTAGGGTAAGACAGGGCAATTATCTGTGTTTTGCTCAAACTGAGAAATATGTAAGCTCTGGTTGGACTTCAAAGTCTGTAATTAACCCTAACGGTGAATATATTAATTTGCCAGTATTTCCGTCTGTTAATGTCTCTGGTGTCGTTAGGGATGCTATCACTGGAGAACCAGTAAGAGGGGTTCGGATTTATGCGGAACAAGGAGGGCAGAAAGTAGGAATAGTTAATACTGGAAAAAGTGGTAGATTTACTTTTAAGATAGCTAAAGGATACCTCACTATTAAGTTTGACTCAATTCCTGGTTACGCTTTGCCAACGCCATCTTTAATAAGTATGGCAGTGGCAGGTAATGAAGACTTAGAACTGCCTGGGATATGGGTCAAAAAATTAGACTCTATAAGGCTCGTCGTAAAAGGAACCAACGAAGTTAAATGGGGTTTTATATCTATGCTAAACCCGTATCAATTTGGCTGGATTAGTCTTAATAATTCGTCTGTCGAAATTCCCATTGCAAGTTTGCCTAACGATAATAAGCTTATCGGGTGGGTCTTATTGCCAGAGGAAAATTTAGGGCATGTTTTTGTATTAGAAACAAGTTCTCTCGGGAAGTTATGCGAGATAGAGTTGTCAAAGAATGCATCTGCAACTATAGATTGTTTAGATTCTAATTCTAATAGGGTATCCGGAATAGCTCTCGATTGTGTGCTTGTTGATGACGATAGGGAATATAAATTATTTAGAACATTTTCGCATAGTGATGAGGCAATTCGTTTAGAAGGTATACCTTCGAGAGTTCCTTTGAGGTTTAAGATTTTGAGTCCCGAAGAAAGAATAATATGGTCTTCTGACATTATAAATTTGTTACCACAAGACTCAATAAACTTGGGAACGATTAAAATCGACTCCTATCCCAAGGCGGATCCTGTTATGGATGAGTTGGACTACGATAAGATGAATTTTATATGTGGTAATTCAAGTGATTTTAAATCTAAGCGCTCTTTATTAGTTAAGTTAAGTAAAGGGGAGGTTCCTTTTGTCTTAGATTCCTTAAAAAAAATTAAGGAATGTTTTGGGAGTGGGTTATCTGTGGGTATAGTCTTAACAGAAGATATCGAATGTGAAGAATTGGGTATTCCCGTGACGAAAAACAGTATCTCCATAAGGGGGAGTGTAGTTTTAGCAAATGAACTTGGCAAAATAATTTTTGAGACTGAAGGTTTACCCTTAATTTTAAGTGTGTTAATAAAGGGATGAGATGTATAAGAACTCATCGTTAGTCCTTGTTATTTCGGTTTTTTATGTGGTTTTGTGCTCACCATATATACACGCTTATTCCATATTAGGAAGTGTGGTAAATCCTGATGGTGAGCTTTGTGCGGAATGTGAGGTGTGGTTAGTTCACGCATTAGAGGGAGTCTCTCGTTGTACTACTAATAGCGAGGGTAGATTTAAGTTTGATGGACTACCTTTTGGAGAGATTTCATTAATAGTTAGATGCAAAGGTTATGCGGTTGATGGGGTATCCTTTTTACTTACTAAAGACGATTTCATAAGCTTTACTCTCAAAAAGAATATAGTTCAGATAGTAAAGGTTTACGACCCTAATCTCTCTAAACTGGCGGGTGCAGAGGTTAGAAGGATTTGGGTGAATAACAAGTTTTGTATTCCTTTAGATGAGATTGGAAAAAATGGCTATGGGACTTTGAGAAGTAGTGATAACGGTGAGATAACTATACCAGATTTTCCGCCAGAAGGTTTTTTTAGGATCTTGGTCTCGCATATAGATTATGCAGATACTTACCTTCCTTATCTGCCTATTTCTGAGTCGAAACCTGCAAGTGTAATTATGAGTAAAGGGGTTATCTTGAGGGGTAAAGTCACAAAAGACAGAACACCTATCGAAGGAGCCTCTATAATTGTTTTGCAGAAAGGAACGGGATATCAACCATACACAGTTCCGATTAAAACTAATAGTGATGGGCTATACAGACTTCGTTTGCCGAAAGGAGAGTATAAAATATTTGCTAACCATCAAAAATTCCCCAATACTGAACCAAAAGATTTATCTATATCGGATAGTGAAGAGGAGTTATTAATGAATTTTGAATTTCGTGATCCGTTGTTAATCGAGGGGAGGGTAGTATTCCCTGATGGTAGTCCCTGTAGGTTTGCAAAAGTAATTCTTAAGGAGCCATCGGGAATGGAGGATTTTACATTTACTGGAGAAGATGGTAGCTACTTACTTAAAGCGAATGAGAATAAAGTTCTAATTAAAATTATGCCTCCTCCTGGATTTATGACTGACACTCTTCCTGAAATTAATGTGGATTTTAAAGATTTAACTAAGGTTACTGCTCCTCTGATTAAACTTAAAGAACTGCCTATAGTAAATGGCGAAGTTAAATATTCCAGTGGAGAAGTTGCGGATAGAGTGTTGATTAGAAGTAAGAACCTTGAGTTTCCTATTTTTACACTTACAGACAGTTCAGGTAAGTTTAAGATTTTTTTTGAAATTTTCCCAGATGTCGACAGAGTAGATTTTGTGGCTGAGCATGCATTGAGGTTCCTTAAATCAGAGTTTTCTGTAAATCTCTTTAATATTAACCATAGTAACTATAATAAGATAGTTTTGCATCCTTTTGAACCCGTCCAGGACAAATTTGTCAATCCACCTGGACTAAACCAGCTTGCCCATCTTATAGATAAATCAGTGCCTAAAATTAATTGCAGAAATTGGTTTAATTATACTCCTCAGGGTGATATTATGAATGCCCTTAAGGGCAAGGTAGTATTGCTTTTATTCTGGGGTGGGTTTGATATTACCCCACTTGGTGTAATGCATGTTGAAGAAATGAGAGTATTGAACGACTTATATAGAGGTATTTCTGATGTTCAGATGTTATCGATTCATGACGGTACATCAGAGGATGAAGATGTAGAGGAATTTATAAAAAATTATAGGATTGAGTTTCCAGTAGGGATTGACACTGAGTCCGCTGATACTTTTAATAGCTTTTCTATTAAATTTATTCCTCAATTCATTTTGATTGATAAGTCTGGAATACTAAGATATACAGATGTAATTGGAAGAAGTATCGAACTAATAAAGGTTCTTCGAAGGGCTGGTTAATTGTGATTTATTATTATTTAAGAGAGAGCAAGCTTATTAAATTTTGCCATCAATCGAGATTTACGCCTTGCTGCTGAGTTCCTGTGGATTACGCCTTTTGCAAGTGCTCTATCAATTGCCGATATTGCTTCTCTTAATCTCTTTTCTCTCTCTTCTACATTATCAGTGGGTACATTAATTGCTGAAATTGCTTTTTTTATCATAGTTTTCATTTTAGAACGAATCGACGCATTTCTAAGTCTTCTCTTTTCGTTGGTTTTTATTCTTTTTTTCTGCGATTTAATATTTGCCATTTTAACAACCTCACGCTTTTTTGTTCATAGGAGTTGAAAAGGTAATATATTATACCAATAGCTTTGCAGTCTTTTCAAAAGTATAAACCTATTGTGTTGTGTGAGATATTGCTATCTTTAGTTTATTCTAATTTTAATACCCTACAGTATCAAAGTGTGATATCATAAATTCCCTACAATTAATACCTATTTTTTTTACTCTATTAGGCCAAATGAATAAGAGATTTGAGAATATCATATTAGTAATACTTGCTTATTTAGGCTTTGGTCCCTTGACCTATCTCCTTTTGAGGCGCAAAAAGGAGGAATTCAAGATTATCCAGTCAATAGTATTATGGGGTTGGTTAGGAGTAATCCTCTTGTTCATAGCGTTTGTTGGCATTATGTATTCCCTATTGGTGGTGAAATTTCCTGAACTGTATCAGAGATATGAATTAGAGGGGTGGTTTATTAGTATTTCGAGGAAAATATTCTTGTGTTGGCTGATATTTTGGTTATTCGGTTTTTTGTGGAGCATTTTGGATTTGAATAGAGCTCTCCCTCTGGTTTCAAAGTTTGCATTGAGTAAAACTTGGTTTACATTGATGCTTTTATATAATTTAATGGTACTCGTTATCATAATCTCAAGTTTTCTTGTGTGGATTTGGAGTAATAGATTGTTGAAGACCTCTTCTGAGATGCCTTCCACTCAGGTTAGTATATATATCTTGTATGATGACCTTGATTATCTGCCGAGATGGATTTTTGAGATAGGCTTTTTCCCTGTGATAAGAGCTTCAGTAGCGACTTATGGGGAGGGTTCTGTAGTTCTTCGGCTTGTTAATAAAGTAAATTTGTCCGAGGCATTGAAAAAAGCAAGTGTTTTACTACTCGCTACCCATGGAACAGAAGAAGGAATTTTATCTAAAGAAGGTCTTATAAAACCTTCAGATGTAAGGACTATGGAAAAAACTGAAAAGTTAAGGTATATTTATCTATCAGGTTGTAGGGGAGGTGTACAAAAAGAATTATGGAAAGAGGCTTTTTATCCTGCGGAAGTAATCGCTTACAACAGGATGACCGCTACCTTTGAGCATATTTTATGGTTTTGGTGCAAAGCCCCAAAACTCATAAGAGGTGAACATATTAAATTTGACCCTAATTAGTTGTTATAGTCCTAATTTACCTAATTTTTTAATCTGGGTTATGTTAAGTCTACGGGGCTTTTTTATTAAATGGGCAAGGAAAATAATTTTTGCTGAATGCTCTACTCTTTCAAGGAATATGTAGGCTTGCTCTAAATCCTTTCCCAGTGTCAAAACTCCATGTGATTTTAAGATAATTGCATTATGATTTTTTACCCAAGGTTTTATAACCTTGGCTCCCTCGGATGTTCCAGGTGTAGCATAATCGGTCGTAGGAACTTTTCCTAAAGTCATTATAAGTTCAGGAAGCACTGGTTCAGTTAGCGATATTTCAACGAGCGATACGACAACACTAAAAGGAGGGTGGGCATGAATCACAGCACTTACATCTGACCTCTCCTCATATGCTGATAGGTGGGTGAAAAACTCTGAAGAAACTACTCCATCACCTACGACTTTTTCACCCATTTTGTTTACTAATAGAATTTCTTCAGGTTTTATCTCCCCTTTGCACTTATTGCTCGGTGTACAAAGAAATAAATCTTCGGTTATTTTGGCACTAATATTTCCATCTGTGGATGAGATAAACCCATTAGTGTACATTCTTCTGGCAATCTCACAGATTTTAACTCTTAGCTTTTTAATTTGTGGGAGAAGTCTCTTCATCCTTGGACAATTTCTTCTTAGATGTTTTAAATACTATGGTCCATACTACTATACATATAAAGAATGTAAGCAGAATATGAAGAAGGATAACAAAGAGAATCTTCGGATCTGTTTTCAGTTTTATTAGGGCGGAGTAACATTCAAATATTGAGGCTGTTCTAACTCTTTTCCCATTTACTGTTATTTCAAGTATGGGAAAAGGTAATGTTATCAATAATAGAACAACATAATTTAACCAGAACCACGGTATTGTAATGACTTTTATACTCATTTATATTTTTATATTTCCAAATGTGTAAGCTACTCACATGGAACTAAAGTGCACCAGTGGAGGTACTTTTCATTCTTGCCTAAGACTACATCAAAATAAATCTTTTGAAGTTCCCTTGTTATAGGCCCAGGCTCACCATTTCCTATTATTCTTCTATCTATTGATTTTACAGGGGCTACTTGGGCACCGGTACCACAGAAGAATATCTCATCTGCAACATATAGTTCAGTTCGGGCAATAGGTCTTTCTATAACATTTAAACCTAACTCTTTTCTCGCTAACTCTATAACAGTATTTCTTGTAATGCCAACAAGAATGCTGTCGGATCTTGGAGGTGTAATCAGTTCTCCATTTAATACCATGAAAATATTCATTGCACTTCCTTCTACCACGAACCCGTTCTCATTAAGAAAGATAGCTTCACTAAATCCTGCTTGTTTAGCTTCTGAAGCGGCGAGAGCAGAATTTATATAGCTCCCAGTTGCCTTAACTCTGCTTGGAATTGCATTGTCTTCTAATCTCCGCCAGGAACTAACACATACATCAAGGCCCGCATTTATATCACAGTAGTCTCCTAATTTGATAACATAACAACATAGTTTGCTTTCAACCCCTTTTAGCAGTGGTCCCAAAGAGAGTTCGCTTTTGTATACGATAGGACGAATATATACACCTTCCCTAAATCCACTTTTTTTAACTAATTCAATGCAAATGTTTCTAATGTCATCAAATGTTTCATTAATTTCCATATACAAGATTTTGCAATTTCTAACAAGTCTGTCAATATGTTCATTTAGTTTGAAGATTAATATCGCATTTTTATTTTCAGAGTAGTAACCCCTAATTCCTTCGAATAGTCCCGTTCCATAATTAAAAGCATGGGTCATTATGCTAATCTTTGCTTCTTCTATGGGAATATAACCACCTTCAAAGTATGCATATTTCCCGGGTATCATAGTTGCCGCCATTTTGCATCTCCTGCTACCTAAATTAAAAAGGGAACTTACTTCATTTTAAAAAAAGTAAGTTCCCCAATCAAAATTATGTAATTCAGCTTTACAAAAACTTTATTATGCTTGAGGTTTTCTCGTCTACATTGGGCTCGTGAGGCTCTATGATGACCCTGTTGGATGAAATTCTCCAGGTGGGCAGGTATTCATGCTCATAGTAAGCGTCATTTACTTTCTTTAACAGTTCCTTGGACTCTGTTAAGTCAGATTCTATCAGGTCTCTTATAGAGATCAAGCCACATACATGATGATTGTCGTCTACGAGCACGAGATGCCTTACCCCATTCATTATCATCAGAATTTTCGCTACATTAACATCTTCATCTTCGTGGACATGTATTATTTTTGAGCTCATCACTTCAGCTACTTTTGTTGTTTTTGGGTCTAATTCTCTATACAGTACCTTTCTAACCACATCTTTCTCAGAAAATATGCCTACTATCTCGCCTGCATCGTTCGATACGAGCGTAGCACTTATATTATGTCTGCACAAGAACTTTACCGCGTCGTCTATAGTCCTGTTTTGGTTTATTGGTAGATGTGGTCTAATTTTTACAATCTCTTTTATTGTAGCCATTTTTCCTTCCTTTGTTTTTTTATGTTTTAATTCTCTGCAATTTTATTAACATTGTTAAAGAATGATATATTCCATAGTAAAAAGCGTAAGATTAAATTGTTCAATTAGGAGGGAGTGTTATGGCAAAGGTAGTTACTGCTGATGAAGTAGTGAAAATGATACCTGATGGGGCAACAGTTTTGATAGTTCCTATGCCTTCTGAGGAGATATACCCAGCATTTGCTCGAATTTACGAGCAAACTGGTCATCCAAAAGATTTAACTATGGTCTGGGCAGCTGGACTGGGTCCTTTAAGTGAAGAGCCTAAAGGTATGAATCATTTTGCAGTTCCAGGTATGGTGAAAAGAATAATTGCCGGACACTGTGGATTGAACCACAAGATATTGAAGTTTATAGCTTCAAATCAAGTGGAAGCATACAATATTCCCCAAGGGACTTTATGTCAATTATATCGCGAGATTGCTGCAGGAAGACCTGGATTACTTACCACAGTGGGTTTAGGAACCTTTGTAGACCCAAGATATGGAGGAGGTAAAGCTAACGAAAGAACTAAAAATTGTGAGGATTTATCTCAGTTAGTAGTGTTAAATGGAAAAGAGTATATATTTTATAAGTCTTTCAAATGTGATGTGGGGATTATTCGGGGCACCACTGCTGACCCGTATGGAAACATTACTACAGAAAGGGAAGCTCTAATTATGGAGATATTAGAGGGGGCTATGGCTGTGAAAAATAGTGGTGGTTTTGTAGTTGCTCAGGTTGAAAGGCTTAGTGATAAGCCTGCAAAACCCTGTGAAGTTAAAGTTCCTGGAGTATTTGTAGATTATGTAGTGGTAGCCTCTTCGCCGGAGTCTCACCCCCAAACGCTGTTCGTTCAATTTGATCCATCATATTGTGGAGATTCGTATGCTAACCTTGAGAACGAGCTCTCGATTATGCCTCTTAATTTTGAAAAGGTTATAGCGAGGAGGGCGTTTCTGGAACTTAAACCTGGGATGATTATCAACTTAGGTTTTGGGATTCCCACTGGAATCGCGAGGGTAGCCTACGAAGAGGGTATATTCGATAAAATCAAAATGACTACTGAAATCGGAGTAATAGGTGGCGTGCCCGAATCGGGTAGGAATTTTGGACCTGCAAAAAATCCTGAAGCGTTTCTTTCTCAGTCTGCTATGTTTGATTTTTATGATGGTGGGGGGCTTGATGCAACTTGTGTTGGAATGGCTCAGGTTGATCCAGAAGGTAATGTCAATGTGAGTAAAGTAGGTCCCATTGCAATCGGTCCAGGGGGATTTATTAATCTTACTCAGTCAGCTAAAAAGTTGGTATTTTGCGGAGAATTTACGGCCAAAGGTGCCAAAATAGAAATATCTGAAGGAAGAGTAGTAATAACTCAAGAAGGGACAGTTAAGAAGTTCATCAAAAGTGTTGAACAGATTACATTCAGTGGCAAGTTTGCTATTAGTAACAAAAGAGATGTTACCTATGTAACAGAGAGGTGTGTGTTCAAGCTTGTTCCTGAGGGACTTTTGTTGACTGAGATAGCTCCTGGGATAGATTTACAGAAGGACATACTCAATCTGATGGACTTTAGACCGATAGTACCTGGAGAAGTGAAGGTTATGGATGAAAGGATATTTAGGGAAGGCAAGATGAATATTAGCATATAAAATTATGGGAGTTAGTATGGTTAGAGAAGGTTACTTTGACAATAAGGGAGAAAAGTTCTACAGGAGAACATGGATTCCGGAGTGTGAAAATCTGCTTGCTAACCTCGTGCTAATACACGGTTATGGGGAACACTGTGCAAGATATGATGACTTCTGCAATAGATTAAATCAGTTAGGGATAAAAATTTTTTCTTTTGACCAGAGGGGATTTGGTAAGTCTCCTGGTAAGCGTGGTTGGATTAATAATATTGAGGAGTTACTTTTAGATTTAGATTGTTTTCTAAATTCTATATCGAATGAAGTTGCTTCAATTCCTACATTTGTTATGGGACATAGTATGGGAGGCATGGTGCTGGCGAGGTATGTAGAGACAAGGAGCAATTTGCCTTTCAAGGGTTTAGTGTTCTCTAGCCCTTTTCTTGCTGTAAACGAGAGTGTGCCAAAGTTTCTACTCAAGATCTCGGGGATAATAGCGAGAGTGCTACCTTTTCTTCCTGTATCTAAGGTTGACAATACTGGGTTATCAAAAGACCCGGAGGCAGTTAGGAAAGCCGATGAAGACCCGCTATGTTATCACAGAAGTGTTAAAGCGTGGACCGGTCACATTTTTATAGAAGTGATAAATCAAATTCATTCTGATATGAAGAAAATTTCACTGCCACTTTTAATTCTTCATGGTAAGAAAGACAGTATAGTTCCGTACATTGGAAGTGTAGTTCTCTACCAAAATGTATCTTCAAAGGATAAAACTTTGGAGCTTTTTGAGGATGGGTACCACGAGTTGTGGAATGATTATGAGAAAGATGATTTTATAAATAAGATAGGAGCTTGGATTAAAGAGAGAGCATATCATTGAACTATTGCTTTGAGAAAATTGATAGTCTATGTCTTTAGTAAAAGGTGGGGGAGAGTGCTAAAATATTTTAAGAAACTCTTGGAAGAGGAAGTGTAGTATGAGTTCTAATAGTTTGGGAACTACATCTCCTGATCCGAAAGAAATATTAAAATGGACCAAGAGATACGCAAGAAGTAGGACTATTTATTTTCTAATCCAGTGGATTGTAATAGTTAGCATAATCTTTGTAATTGTTCTTATTACTAACTTAGCACAACAGGCATATATCAGTGCTAATAAGCCGTTGTTCTACATATCTGTAGTATTTCTTACTATCTTGTTTTTATTCTTCCTTTGGATCTCGATTTCTAAGAAAATAGCGGATTTAGTTTGGCAGGCGACTCTGTGGTTTTACAAGAAGGAGGGGTATGTGTTGCCTGCCGAAAGAAGAAAGGATTTACCTCGATGGGTGGTAGCCCTTATTGGCCTTATGATTGCATATCATATCATTGGCGCGGGGCTTGTATTTTTGAGATACCTCTCAATTCAGAATCTTCAGCCGTTTTCCGCAGTTGTATTAGTTCCAGTGTTGCTGGTGTTAATTTACTATCAAGACTTGGGATTTTGGGCATGGTTATGGCCCATTCTCTATGGTATACATGCTGTTCTGTTACTCTTAGGCTTTCCAATTAGTTTTCCAAAAGAATGGTACTTACTGAATATTGTAGTACCAGTATTTGGGTATGGGTTACTTGCAATAATGATAGGACATATTTACAGTAGGTATGCTTTATGGAAACTTAAAAGTCTTACTAATTTAGGCGAGATAGTGTTAGACAGTGACTCCATCGATAGGGTAGAAGATGCTGATTCGCAGGGAAAAGATGTGGAGCAAATTTAATGAGTGAATTAGATAGGATAGTTCACGAACCTGCAAGGCTAAGAATACTCACCATGCTTGCAGGAGTTGAGGTTGCTGACTTTAATTTCCTTTTAAATACGCTTGGTTTAACCAAGGGTAATTTGTCTTCACATATAGACAAATTAGAGAAAGCGGGATATGTTGAAGTAGAAAAGTCCTTTGATGGAAAAATTCCACATACCGAATTTAGAATAACTTCAAAAGGTAAAGAAGCTTTAGAAAAGTACTGGGCTCAAATCGAAGAAATTAGGAAGATGGGAGCGGGAGAGGTAAAGAAAGAGGATTAGCGAGAAAGAATATCTTTCAACGCCTCTATTAAAGTTTTTGACTGTTCTTCAGTCCCTATTGTAATTCTGATAGCGTTTTCAAGTCTTCTTTGAGGAAAGTATCTTACAAAAATATTTTTTTCCTTTAGGCGAATGTATATTTCTTGGGCTTTGGGATTTTCCTTTTCCCATATAGCGAGGAGAAAATTAGAATGAGAGTTTGGCACTGTAAAGCCCAAGTTTATTAGGCTGTTTCTTAAACTTTCTCGAGTAGATTTAATTTTTTTTATGTTCGAATTAGAATATTCAATGTCTTCGAGAGCAAGTATCCCTATCATCTGAGTTATGTAATTGACATTGTAGGAATCTTTTACTTTTAGCATGTCTCTTGTAAGTTCAGGGTTTGCCACTGCAAATCCGAGTCTTATACCAGCTAAACTGAACGATTTAGAAAAGGTTCGCCCTACAATAAGATTTGAATATTTTAACACCCATCGTAAATAATTGAATTCGGAAAATTCTGCATATGCCTCATCTATAAATATTAGTTTATCTTTTTCATTACATACTTTTTCCATTACAACCGGGTGTACAGGGACTCCAGATGGAGCATTAGGATGAGTGATAAAAATTAGTTTGGACTTACCCCATAAAAAGGGAGGATGTAGTTCAAAGTTATCATCTAATTCATGATAGATAAAATCATATCCATGTATCTTAGCTAACACTTCGTATAAAGTATAAGTAGGATATGTAGCAGATATTATCTCTCCGAAATCTATGAAAGTTCTTATAACTATGGAAATTATGTCATCCATTCCATTGCCTACTATAACCCATTCATGACTGGGTAAATCATAGGTTTCTGCAATTTTTTTTCTAAGTTCGATTGAGAGTGGGTCTGGATATTTTCTTAAATTTTCTAACGAGATATTTTTGAGGAAGCCAAGAATTTTTTCTGTGGGGGGATAAGGATTTTCATTTGTGTTTAATTTTATAACAGATTGTTCTTGAGGCTGTTCTCCCGGAATGTATCCCTCTATCCCTTTTAGCCTATTGGTGCAATATCTACTCATTTGCGTTTTCTCCTTGAGAAGTCCTTAATTTAATCGACATAGCATGGGCAGTTAATCCTTCCGCTTCGGCAAATCTCACTATATCTTCACTCTCTTGAAACAGCCTCGCTCTTGAATAATATATGTAGTTTGTAACTTTTCTGAAATCCTCTGTGGTTAGGGGAGAGCTGAATCGAGCTCTTCTGCCAGTAGGCAAAATGTGATTAGGGCCGGCCATGTAGTCTCCAACTGCCACAGGTGTCATGGTCCCTAACATTATCGCGCCAGCATTTCTAACTCTCGATTCAATTTTTCTTGGTAACTCAGTCTGGATATTCAAATGTTCAGGTGCAAAATAATTTATAATTTCTACTAATTCGTCCCAATCTCGAGCTATTATAATGGCTCCATAATTGGTTAATGATTTTTCTATTATTTCCTTCCTTGGGAGAGAACTTATTAAATTCTTAATCTGAGACTCTACTTTTGCTACTATTTCAGATTCTGATTCTACAGTTATTAATACACAGCACGCTTTTTCATCGTGCTCCGCTTGCGCAAGAATTTCGGATGCTACACATTTAGGATTTGCGGTTTTATCTGCAACTACTACTACTTCTGAAGGTCCTGCTTCACAATCTATTTCAACTATTCCTCTTACTAACGATTTTGCAATGGTTACATAAATATTTCCAGGACCTGTAATTTTTTCTACGCTGGGAACGGTCTTTGTTCCGTAAGCAAGAGCGGCGATAGCTTGGGCACCACCTATTTTAAATATTCTATCTACACCTGCAATTTGTGCAGATGCCAAAACTACAGGGTGAATTGTACCATTATAAGAGGGAGGAGAAACCATAATGATTTCTTTTACTCCAGCAATTTTTGCAGGAATAATGTTCATTAGTACGGAGGATGGATAAAATGCCTTTCCGCCAGGTACATAAACGCCTACTTTCTCAATAGGAGTTACCTTTTGCCCAATTACTGTTCCATCTTCATAGGTCTCTTCCCAAGAGTTTCTTAGATTTTTAGAGTGAAATTTCCTTATATTCTCTGCAGATTTTTCGATTATTTTGAGTAATCTGGGGTCAACCAGATTAAAACATTTAATTATTTCTTCTTTAGGAACTTCAAATTGTTCAGGTCTCAGTATTACACCATCAAACCTTTCTGTAAATTCTACGATAGCTTCATCCCCGCTTTTCCTCACCATTTCAATGATCCATTTGACCGTATCAAGTACTGAATTAGAGTTTTCATCAATCAGTGCTGAATTTGTCCTATCCGCAATCCATTTTTTTGTGGAGAGTAAGTCTTCATCGGATTTTATGTGAAATTTTCTCATCATCATATTAGTCCTCTCGAATCCTTTGAATGGTTGCTCCTAAGCTTGCAAGCCTTTCTTCTATTCTTTCATATCCTCTGTCTAAATGATATACGCGGGAAATAATTGTTTCGCCTTCTTTGGCCATTAATCCAGCGATTATCAATGCTGCACTTGCTCTTAAGTCTGATGCCATTACGGGCGCACCTTTCAGGCACTCAACTCCTTTGATAATAGCAGTATTCCCCTCTAATTTTATATCCGCGCCCATTCTACATAGCTCCGCAGCATGTAGGAATCTGTTTTCGAATATAGTTTCTTTTATAATGCTTGTTCCCTCGGCACATGTGAGGAGAGCCATAGTTTGTGCTTGTAAGTCGGTAGGAAATCCGGGATAGGGAAGGGTAGTAATACTTATGGACTTTAGTATGCGGTTAGGCGACTTTGCTCTAATATAATTTTTTCCTATTTCAATTTCTGCACCCGCTTCTGATAGTTTAGTAAGGAAAGTTGCGAGGTGCTCCGGTATTACTGAATTGACTTGAACATCTCCATTGGTCGCTATACCTGCAATTATAAAGGTCCCGGCTTCTATTCTGTCTGGTATCACTGTATGCTCACAGCCCCCGAGTTGTTTTACTCCCTCAATTGTTATAACTTCAGTTCCTGCTCCTCTTATTTTAGCTCCTATCTTATTCAAAAAATTTGCAAGGTCCACTACTTCAGGTTCTTGAGCAGGATTATAAATCTTTGTCACACCTTCTGCTAATGTACTTGCCATTATCAAATTTTCAGTAGCTCCTACACTTGGAAAATCTAAATATATTTCAGCTCCCCTCAACTTGCCTTGTGCTATTACATATCCATTTTCTAAATGTATTTTTGCTCCTAATTTTTCTAATCCTTTGAGGTGTATATCTACGGGTCTTGTGCCTATTGCACATCCGCCTGGAAGAGATACCTTTGCTTTCCCAAACCTTGCTAAAAGGGGACCTAACACAAAGAATGAAGCCCTCATTTTCCTCACTAAGTCATAGGGGGCATAAGGGACAATATTAGAGGGTGTCCTTATCGTCATAAACCTTCCAGTAAACTCAATTTCTACTCCCATTTGGGTTAATATTTTGTCCATTGTAAATACATCATGTAGGCACGGCACATTGTGTAGAGTGCAAGTTTCTTCTGTAAGAAGTGCTCCGGCCATTAATGGAAGGACAGCGTTTTTAGAGCCTCTTATCTGGACACTACCCCTTAAGGAATTATTTCCCCTTATTAAAATCTTATCCATTGTCGTTCATTTTAGGACGAGATTTATTTTGCATATTAAAAAAACTGTCTATTCCAATAAAATTTATTGGTTAGGAGTTGGGTTTTGTGGTGATGTTTGTTCCTGAGAGGTAGACTGATTAGCGGGAGAACTTGGTAAATTAGTTGAGGACTCCAAAGGTGGAGTATTTTGTTGAGGTTTTTCCTCAACAATTACTGGGGTAGTAGGTGAAGGTTGAGGTTGATTTGAGAAGAGTTCGTCCAAGGCTTTGCTTTCATCGGCGGTTAACTCAGAGGTCACATGTTCCGGTGCTACTCCTTTACTAACAATCCCCGAAAGTGCTGAGAGAACTATGGCAAGCACCATAAAAATTCCTGCACCTATATAGGTAAGTTTTTGCGGTAGGGTCCGGGCAAGTTTAGGGCCAAAAACTGACTCTGATCCAGGACTTAGACCAAACGCTCCTGCAAAACCCGCTCCCTTACCTTTTTGAAGTAGAACTATAGCAGTCAAGCCGATGCAACACGGCAGATAAATTCCTATAAGCAAGAACCACCATAAGGTCGATAAACTGAATATTTCCCTCAACATATTTTTATCCCCACAATAGTTAGTTTTAAGGTATACAAGCCTTTATAATTTGAGCGAAACTCTCCGCGTTTAATGAGGCACCACCTACAAGAAATCCATTTACATCTTCTTGCGAGATGAGTTCCTTTGCATTTTCTGGTTTTACACTTCCTCCATACTGGATAGGTAAGTTCTTACCAGCATCTTCGCCAAATTCTTTTTTTATAAGAGCTCTTATGAATGCATGGGCTTCTTGTGCTTGCTCTGGTGTAGCATTTTTTCCAGTTCCTATTGCCCAAACTGGCTCATAAGCAATAACTACTTTGCATAGATCACTTGGCTGTAAATCTCTTAAACCCTCAAGGATTTGTCTTCTCAGCACCGATTCAGTAAGGTTTTCCTCTCTTTCTTCCAGTGTTTCCCCTACACAAAACATTACTTTAAGTCCAGTCGTAAGTACATATTTAAGTTTTTGATTTAGAAAAGTGTCAGTCTCATTAAAATACTGTCTACGCTCACTGTGTCCCAGTATAGTCCATGTGCATCCCACATCTATTAACATTTGAGGGGATATTTCACCAGTAAAGGCACCAGATTCCTTTAGGTAACAGTTTTGGGCACCCATTTCTATGTTTGTGTTTTTGAGCACAGAGCTTACAGAGTGAAGAGCGGTATACGGAGGACAAACTATTATATCTACTTCAGTTATATTTCCTACTATTTTCTTCAAATTGTTTACTAATTCTAAAGCTTCGTTTATTTTTTTGTTCATCTTCCAGTTGCCAGCTACAATAGGCTTAATCATGTTAAAAATCCTTACTAAGTAATTGCCCTAATTTAACATAAGACGGTGGGTATATAAGAGTATCATAAACCAGGGGTATATATCAAAATGTGAATTTTAATAGGAGTTTTTTTACATATCTTAGAACATTACTTTAGTTGTGTTCTTGGTGAGGATTCCGTATTTTCAGCTAATATAAGATTTGTATTTCTAAAAGTTCTTAATGAAGTTATTGTTCTCACAGTGAGATTTTCAATCTCATCAACTATAGTGTAAAAGACTGGGACTACCACAAGAGTTAAAATGGTTCCTAAGGAGAGTCCACCTACGAGCGCCTTTCCTAAACCTGAAAAGATTACAGCACCACCAGATTTCGCAGTGGCAAGTGGAACCAATCCAAGTATAGTAGTCAGGGCTGTCATAAAAACAGGTCTCAATCTGTCTTTACTGGCTTGGATTATGATGTCTATGCGTGATTTAGAAGGGTTATTTTTCTTTAGGAAGTTGATATGGTCTACTATTACAATTCCATTGTTTACTATTACTCCAACCATGAGAACACATCCTATTAAGGTTACCATGTCCCAATGGGAATTAAGGAAGAACAATGTCCAGGCGGAACCCACCAGAGAAAGAGGAACCACAGTTAAAATAATAAAGGGCAAAAGAAAAGATTCAAAACTCGCAGCCATTACAATATATATTAGCACTATAGCCATACTCATAGTAAACATAAAATTAGCCAGATTTGTTTGAATTTCTTCAAGTTCTATTCCATAATTCAGTGTGTATCCATAAGGCAAGTCTATTTTGCTAATAAGTTGTTGGAGTTTAGTTTTTATAAGCATTAAATCTTCAGTATTAGCTTTTGCGTACAAGTTAATCACATTTCTACCGTTATATCTTTTAATAATTTCAGGTCCTGGTCTTTTAGTATATTCAATAACTTGGCTAAGAGGGACCAGAACACCTTTGTTTGAAAAAACCAATAAATTGTCTAAGCTCGATTTATTTTGCCTGTCTTCTTCCTTGAACTGTAGCCATACCGGTATTTCTCGGTTTTCCTCTTTCATATAAGGTATCTGAGCCCCCCTGAGGGCGGTATCTATAGTTTGTGCTATGAGGATAGGATTTACTCCTTGTTCATTTGCAAAAGTTTCATTTATATTTACTCTGAGTTCATCTTTTTTTTGTTCAACATCAACTCTAATGTCAGAGAACAAAGGATCACCTAAAAGTAAATCCTTTACTAATTGGGAGAGGTCAAATAGAACACTATTATCAGGGCCAGTAAGTCTGAGAGATATTTCTCTTAGAGTTCCAGATTCGCCTGTATCCGCAATCGAAAATTCTAACCTTCCTCCAGGTATATATCTGGGTAATTTATTTCTTATTGTTTCAAATGCCTCCTCTGTAGTGCAAGGAGGATTTCTTCCTATTTCACCATCATCTTCTGTATAAAGATATACATGTATTTCCCCACCATTCTTGCTGTGGAACAATAGGATGTTTTTTATGCCTAATTTTTCTCTTAGCTCTTCAATTTTTTGGGCTAAATTGTCAAATAAATCTCTTACTTTTGATTGATCAAAATTTTGGTCTAATGAGACTCTTATGTCTATCTCTCTTGTATCTAATTTTATTAAATCCTTCATTCCTACTGATTTGATGGGAATTAAGTATGAAATAAAAAGAAAAGTTGATATTAAAATTAGAAAAGAGAGACGGTTCTCTAAACTCCACCTTAATGAAGACTCTAAAATATTTTGCATTTTTTCTACTACTTTATATTTACTGAAGAGTTGGGAAAGGGAGTTTCCCAGAGTTCTTAACTTCGTCTGTAACTTGCTTTTTTTACTTGTGTTTTCATTAGCAATGTTTTCATACGATAAGATTAGGGGAACTATAGTAAGAGCTAATACAAGACTGCCCAGAAGAGCCACAATTAAAGGACCGCCTAATTGCTTCATGAACACAGACATTCTACCTGCCTCGAGATAATACATGGGAAGAAAGACTACCACAGTAGTAATTGTAGAGGCAGTAATCGCCATTCCTACTTCTGAGGATCCTCTAATTGCACTTGTTTTTTTATCATAACCGAGTTGCTGATATCTTATTACATTCTCCACCACGACGATTGCATTATCCACTAACATACCAACAGATATTATTAGTGATACCATCGTAATGATATTCAGGGACATTCCAGAGAAATACATAAAGATTACGCCAATCATCAAAGATGAGGGAATAGCAAAAGAGACAATTATGGTAGGCAGTAACCTATGAAGGAACAAAAGGAGTACAGTGAAAGCCATTATTCCTCCATAAATGCCCTCACTAAACAGGTTTTTAAGAGCTCTGTTAATAAGGTCAGATTGATCAAAGAAAATTTTTGTAGTTGTTCCTATAAAAGACTCCTCAGTTAGGATTCTATTAAGTTCTTCTTTAACGGAATTACATACTTCTACTGCATTAGCTTCTGATTCTTTAATTACTAATAGCACTACTCCCCCCTTCCCATCTAAAGAAACTCTTTGAGAGTCTTCCCGCGACCCAAATTTTATATTAGCTATGTCTTTTAGCCTAAGCCCTTCCTTAGTAACTACCGTGTTTTCTATATCTGAAAGTTTCTTAAATTCAGAATTTACTTTTATGAAGTATTTAAATTCTTCTTGGGTTATAGTACCTGCAGTCATGCTTACAGATGAGGTTCTTAGAGTATTTAGCAGAGAAATTATGGGTAAATTAAGGCTATTCAATGTATCTTGTGAAACTTCTATCAGGACCTCTTTTTCAGGGATAGGAGAAATTAACCTTATGTCTGCTACGCCTTCTAATCTCTTTAATCTTGGGACTAAAGAGGTTCTTACCAAATATACATAATCCTCTTCTTCCTCCGCTTTGAAAAGCCCTATAGCAATTACTGGTATAGATTCTGAACTAAATCTTTGTATTATTATTTTTTCTACCTCTTGTGGAAGAACAAGCTTAAGTCTTTCTATTCTGTCCCTCACATCTGCCGTTGCGATTGTCATATCGGTGTTAAGGTCAAACCACAAGTTTACCATACAACCATTTGGTGAACTGGTGGAGGAGATACTCCTTAATCCTGGTATAGTTCTAAACTCGCCTTCTACAGGAATGGCTATTTGTTGTTCTACCTGTTCCGGTGATCCGCCAAGATATGGTATGAAACAGCCAATATATGGTCTGTCCACTTTGGGTAAGAATTTCAGAGGAATTCTATTCCACGAAATGTAACCAAGCACAAGAAGAGATATAGCAACCATTATTACTGTAATGGGCCTGCTAATTGATATATCCGGTAGAGGTATTCTCATTTTCTTATTGCTTTTGACATGGAAGAGAACATATAGTTAGCCATAGGGATTATCCACAGTGTAAGAAGCGTGCTTGAAGTCAGCCCTGTTACTATAGTTAGCGCGAGAGGATACCTAAGTTCAGAACCCTCTCCTTTAGATGTTAGCATAGGAAGCAAACCTAATACAGTGGTGAGTGTGGTCATGAGAATTGGTCGTAATCTTACTGAGGAAGCTGTAACTATAGCGTCGCCAAGTGATAACCCTCGTTTTAGCAGTTGATTCGTGTAATCGATAAGAACTATTGCATTGTTTACTACTATTCCTGCTAAAACTATACTTCCCAGAAATACTGTTACGCTTAAGCTCGTATTAGTCAAATATAGAACTATTATTACCCCAATAAATGCCAAAGGAACTGAGAACATCACTAAGAAGGGAAGCCAAATAGATTCAAACTGACTTGCCATGACAACATACACTAAAAATATTGCTAAAAATAGGGCAAAACGCAAACTTTGATAAGAGGTTGCTAATTCTCTGTTTTGTCCTCCTAATGTTATGAAAAATTCACGAGGCTTTTCTATACTTCTTAAATTTTCCATCACTTCTTCTGACACACTCCCTAAGTCTCTTCCTTGGATGTTTGCGGTGATTATGCCAGCCCTTTTTTGACCTATTCTCCTTATATCACTAGGACCAACCGATTCTTTTATAGTTGCTATATCACATAATCTAATTGTAGGAGTTCCATTGCTAATTGGTAGTTGCCTTAGGTCCTCGAGATTTTTAAGATATATCTGGTCTGTTCTTACCCTTATGTCTATTTTATCGCCACCTCTGTTAAATTTTGTTGCTATCTCTCCTTGAATTTCTCTTCTTAATTTGTTGGCTACTTCTATTGGGGTTAGTCCTTTTGCTGATAATAGCTCGGTATCGAACTGGATAACTATTTCAGGATAACCTGGTTGAATAGATAATTCAGCATCTTTTATACCCCTAATTTTTCTTATATTTTCGAGACATTTCTCTCCTACTTTCATCAACATATCTAAATCGTCTCCAAAAATTTGAACTTCTAAATTAGTTTTTAGACTAAAAAGAGATGGAAGTGTAAAAATTATATTTTCTTCTGGAAATGGAATAATTTTTGTTCTCAATTCCTCTATGATTGACTCTTGAATCTGAGTAGTTTCCTTTCTGTTTTTTAGTAATACTGTAAAAGTGGCTTTATTCTCATTTCTTCCCTTACTTTCTGACTTAGAACTCTCGCTTCCAATCTGAAGAGTTATTGTTTCTACCAATGGATGGGCTTTCAATATTTGTTCAATTCTCTTTGTTTTCTCCAGTGTTTGTTCTAATTTAGTTCCTGCTTTTGTTTCGTACAGAATGTTGAATTCCCCTTGTTTCAAGGTAGGAATAAGTTCCTGACCTAAGCGGGGGAGAAGTAGAAGTGTGTATATAAACAATATAAAAATAAGTATCAAGAAGAAGGGTGCGTAAGGAAGAGATCTCTTTAGTGAATATTTGTATAAGTTTTTAAAACCTTCGAAAAGGATACTAAATAAGTTAAGTGGTATATATAAGAGCATTTTTGACAGAGAGGTAAATATCTTCATCACTAACCAACACATAACCAAAATAGGTGATAGTGAAAGACATGCAATTACTACCAATGGGTATAAGATGACGGTGTTTAAGATCCAAGATATAAGTTTGAGAGAAACATCAAAAAATGTTAAAGGGGATGTAAATATCGAAGGGGTTTTTTTGAAAGTAAATATGTTTCTTAATTCCATCTGAGCGTTTCTTATGTATCTGATAACCAAGAAGCAGATGGATTTCCCGAATGAGGATAAGAATTTTTCATGTTTGATTTCTTTATAAAACTTAAATACCCTGAGTGGAAGAATAACTCTTTGTGATTGGCCAGTGAGAGTAAATGTGTTTGAAACAAAAAGAGGATTTAGAAATAACGCTACTAAAAGAGATGCAAGTAATGAGAATGTTACTGTAAGTGACAAATCTCTAAAAAGCTGTCCTGCGATTCCTTCTACGAAAGATACAGGGAAAAAGACCGCCACAGTCGTTAAAGTTGATGCAATCACTGCAGAACTAACTTCATAAGTCCCTCTCAACGCAGAAGTTCTTACAGCATCTCCTTCTTCTTTGCATCTAAAAATACTTTCGAGGACTACAATAGAATTGTCGACTAACATTCCTATACCTAAGGCTATACCACCTAAAGACATTATGTTTAAAGATACGCCTCTTATGAACATAGGTAAAAAAGTTGCGATTACGGATATAGGAATAGCAAATCCTATTGTGATTGTGCTTTTAATGTCTCTAAGGAATAAGAAAAGTACAAGTAATGCAAGTATACCTCCGTTTATAGCTGAGTTTTGTACTTCCTCAATAGAGCTTATTATGAATTGAGATTGGTCACTTATGATATGTATCTGCACATCTTGAGGTAGTGAACTCAAAATATTCCTCTTTTTAATTAGTTCTCTTCTTGTAGATGGAGTTTCTGATAACTCGTGTTTGCCTTCAGAGTCTCGTGCTACTGGCTGTAAGCCAAGTGAAATTTTTTCCTCTATAATCTCAGATAAACTTCTTTTCCTTTCTATGCCCAGCAGATCTTTTACTAAGTTACATACATTTACGGTATTAGCATCACCCTCTTTGTAGATTTCAATTTCTACTGCTTCATCTCCATTTATTCTTATTATTGTTTCTCTTTCCTTTGTTCCCCATACGACATTTGCAATATCCTTGAGCCTTATAGTTGAAGGA